>JASHPW010000018.1 GCA_030037895.1 Xanthobacteraceae bacterium
AAGGACGTCACCGCGAAATGCTACGGCGGCGACGTGTCGCGCAAGCGCAAGCTCCTGGAGAAGCAGAAGGAGGGCAAGAAGCGCATGCGCCAGTTCGGCAAGGTCGACATCCCGCAGGAAGCGTTCATCGCCGCGCTCAAGGTGGATGTTTGAACTCAAGCGCCGGCCTCGCGTCTTGCCGCCCGTCTTCGTAACATATTGCGCGATTGAGCGGACCACTGCCGGAGCAATTCGACTCAACTTTCCATATGCCGCGCTTCGACCTCTTCACCATCGGCCATTCCGACATTCCGGCCGAACGTTTCGTGATGATGCTGCAAGGCGCCGGCGTGAACGCAATCGCCGACGTGCGCTCGGTGCCGGTCTCGCGCTTCTTCCCATGGTTCTCGAAAAAGAATCTGGCGGCGGCCCTCGCCGCGAGGGGCATCGCCTATACGGCAATGGGCGAGACGCTCGGCGGCCGGCCGCGCGACGACAATCTCTATCGCGACGGCGTCGCCGATTACGAGGCGATGGCGTTGCAGCCGGAATTCCAGGCTGGCCTCGACCAATTGACGGACGAAGCGTCGCGCTCGCGTCTCTGCCTGATGTGCGCGGAACGCGAGCCGCTCGATTGCCATCGCTGCCTTTTGGTGGCGCGCAAGCTGGCGGAACGCGGCCTCGCCATCGGTCATATTCTGCATGACGGCACGATCGAGCCGCACCGCGCGACCGAGCAGCGGCTACTGGAATTGAGCGGAACCGAGGCCGACCTATTCGCAACTGGACAGGGCGAGCGACTCGCGGCAGCGTATCGCCGCCGCGCCCACGTCGTGGCGTTTCGGATCAAACCAAGCTGAAGGGGCGCACGTATAACCGAGAATTGATGATGTCCTTGCCCTTGCGCTTCCTCCTTATCGTGCTCCTCATGGGCACGTGGCCGGCGCTGGCGCAGAATCCCAGCATGCTCGACCCGACGCCGCCCGGCACGCTCAATCCGACGCCGCTGCCGCCGCTTGACCATCCCGACGCGCCGAACACGCCGGCCAAGGACCTGTTCGCGCGCAAGACCAAACCCCTGCCCGGCCCGGCGCGCTCGATCGGCTCTTACGCCGACGGCTGCCTGGCCGGCGCGGTCGCGTTGCCGGTCAGCGGTCCCGCTTGGCAGGTGATGCGCCTGTCGCGCAACCGCAATTGGGGCAATCCGAAGCTGATCGCGTTCGTGGAGCGCTTTGCCAAGAATGCCCAGAAGGTCGGCTGGAACGGCCTTCTGGTCGGCGACTTGTCGCAGCCGCGCGGCGGGCCGGCGCTCAGCGGCCATGCCAGCCATCAGATCGGGCTCGACGTCGATATCTGGTTCATGCCGATGCCCGACCACGTGCTGTCGCGCGCGGAGCGCGAGTTCACTCCGGCGGTCAACATGGTCACGCCGGACGGTCTCGGCGTCGATCGCAAAGTATGGACGCCGAGCCGCACCGCGCTCATCCGCACCGCAGTGCAGGATCCGGCGGTGGCGCGCATCTTCGTCAATGCGGCGATCAAGAAGGAGATGTGCAGCGAGGCCGGATCGGATCGGACGTGGCTGACGAAAGTGCGACCGTGGTGGGGCCACTCCGAGCACTTTCACGTCCGCCTCAATTGTCCGGCCGGCAGCCGCGAGTGCAAGTCGCAACCGCCGGTGCCGCCGGGCGACGGTTGCGGGCACGCGCTCGACTTCTGGTTCACGGAATCCGTGCTGCACCCCAAGCCGCCGCTGATACCGCCGAAGCCGAAGCCGTCGCTGACGCTGAAGGGTTTGCCGGCGGCGTGCCGCGCCGTGGTGAGGGCGCCTTAAGCCGGCCGGCGGTCAAAGTGCCGTCAGACCGAAGAGCCTGCGTTGCACGACGGCCGTGAGGACCGTCAGCACCGCCGCGAAACCGACGATGATTGCGGCGTAGGGCTGCGACGTCTGCGCCGGCGACTTGGTCAGCCGCCGCAAGCCTTTCGCCAGGATATAGACGCCGTAAAGGCCGGCGAGCTCGAGGAAGCGCAAGCCCGGCAGCAACAGGAAGATTCCGGCAAGCCACACCGGCGTGAAGGAATAGACCGCGAGCTTGAGCGCGCCGGCAAAATTTCGCTGCGCTCCGAACAGCGGCGCCAGTGCCTCGATCAGCGCCGCCACGAGCAAGACTTTGGCGAACGTCGCCACGTAGCCGAAGATCGCGCCCAACACGCCGGCGAATAGCGGCGTGCGCACCACGCCCGCTGCGGGCGCGACCGCGCCGATAAGGCAGCCGCCGATAAAGCTCGCCAGCGCCGGAATCAGCGCCAGGATCGCGACATAAGTCGTCAACAAATAAGCCGCGTCGGCGGGCTCCTCGGCGATGCGCATCCAGGCGGCGGATGGATCGACGATCACCGTCTTGGCGCGCCAAAACGCGTTCACGCCGCCCAACCTTTGGCGTCGGCGCGGATCAATGCGGCGCCTTTTTCGGCGATCATCATGGTCGGAGCGTTGGTGTTGCCGGAGGTGATCGTCGGCATCACCGAAGCGTCGATGACGCGCAGCCGATCGACGCCGGCGACCCGCAGATGGTCGTCGACCACCATCAAGGGGTCGCTCGGCAGACCCATTTTCGCGGTGCCAACCGGATGAAAGATGGTGGTGCCGATGTCGCCCGCGGCTTTCACCAAGGCCTGCTCGTCGTCGTCGCGCGCGTCCGCGCCCGGCAGATATTCCTGCGGATGAAAAGCCGCGAGCGCCGGCTGCGCCACGATGCGCCGGGTCAGCCGGATGGCGCTAACGGCAATGCGGCGATCCTCGTCCGTCGACAGGTAATTGGGCTTGATGACCGGCGCGTCGGATGGAACGCGCGAGCGCAGCCGGACGTATCCGCGGCTCGTCGGCTGCAGATTGGCGACGCTCGCCGTGAACGCCGGGAATTTGTGCAACGGCTCGCCGAAGCGGTCGACCGAGAGCGGCTGGATGTGGAACTGGAGGTTGGCGCGCTCCTGGTCGGGACCGGAGCGGGTGAACAGGCCGAGCTGCGACGGCGCCATGGTCAGCGGGCCGCGCCGGAACAAAGCATATTCGGCGAGCATCAAGGCGAGGCCGAACGGCGCGTGGTAGCGTTCGTTGAGCGTGGCGATGCCGTCGACCTTGTAGATCAGGCGCAGTTGCAGATGATCCTGCAGGTTGGCGCCGACGCCCGGCCGGTCGGCGACGACAGCGATGCCGTGCTCGTTGAGATGCCGCGCCGGCCCGACGCCGGACAGCAGCATGATCTGCGCCGACCCGATCGAGCCGGCGGCAAGGACGACCTCGCCGCGACAGCGCGCCGTCCGCGCTTGGCCGTTCTGGCGCCAGCGCACGCCGACGGCGCGGCGGCCGTCGAACACCACGCCCTCGACGAGGCAGCCGGTCTCCAGCCGCAAATTGGCGCGCCGCAGCGCCGGCTTGAGAAACGCGGTCGCCGACGACCAGCGCCGGCCGCGCTTCTGGTTCACATGAAAGGCGCAGCAGCCTTCGTTGTCGCCGGTGTTGAAATCGACGACGGACTTGATGTCGGCCTGTTCGGCGGCGCGGCGGAACGCATCGAGCAGATCCCAATGCACGCGCGGTGCCTCGATGCGCAATTCGCCGCCGGTCGCATGCGCGTCGCTCTCGCCCAGGAAGTGATTTTCGTGCCGCTTGAAATAAGGCAGCACGTCGTCCCAGCCCCAGCCGACCAGCCCGAGCTGGCGCCAATGATCGTAATCGGCCGCCTGCCCGCGCATGTAGATCATAGCGTTGATCGCCGAGGAGCCGCCGATCACCTTGCCGCGCGGATAACCGAGGCTGCGGCCGTTGAGGCCTTCCTCCGGCTCGGTCTTGAAGCACCAGTCCGAGCGCGGATTGCCGATCGCGAACAGATAGCCGACGGGGATGTGGAACCAGATCCAATTGTCGCGCCCGCCCGCTTCAAGGATCAGCACGCGGTTTCCGGCGTCGGCCGAGAGCCGATTGGCGAGCAGGCAACCGGCCGAGCCCGCGCCGACGATGATGTAGTCGTACTCGCCTGCAATCGCCTCTGCCGCGGCCATCCACTACCCCTCGCGATCGCGCCGGTCGTGCCCGAAACGCCGACTTCCGGCGGCTTTTTCTCGTATCCTTTGAGTGATAGCACGTCACGATTGCCGGCGACACGCGGCTGTCCGGCGATGTCCGCGATGACGCAGGCTTTACCAACGGCTCCGACCGTTGCTATTCTCGGTATACGACGGGTGGCACGCCGGGCGCATGCCGCGCAAGCCGGGGACGACGGTTCCCACGAGGCGGTCGTGTCATTTCATGTTCGCGTTGCCGCCGGTGCGGCCGGCGCGAACCGCCGAACCCGTTGGAGAACCGTCGTGCTCGGACGAAGACCCATTCTTGCGATTTTTGCCGCGGTCATCGCGGTTGCGGCCGTACTGCCCGCGGCGGTGGCGCAAGAAAAACCCATCGTCGTTTTCGCCGCCGCCTCGATGAAGAACGCGCTCGACGACGTCAACGCCGCATTCACCAAGACGACCGGCATCAAGGTCGTCACCAGCTATGCTGCAAGCTCAACCCTGATGAAACAGATCGAGCAAGGCGCTCCCGCGGAGGTGTATGTGTCCGCCGATCTGAAATGGATGGACTACGGCGCGCAAAAGAAGCTCATACGCAACGACACGCGCGTCAACCTGCTCGGCAATCGGCTCGTCCTCATCGCGCCCAAGGATTCCAAGATCGGCACCGTGACGATCGCGCCGGGCTTCGACCTCGCCAAGCTCGCCGGCGACGGGCGCATCGCCGTCGGCGACGTCCGCGCCGTCCCGGCCGGGCTTTACGCCAAGGCCGCCCTGGAAAAGCTCGACGCCTGGGCGGCCGCGGAGCCGAAAATGGCGATGGCGGAGAACGTGCGCGCCGCGCTCTTCCTGGTTGCGCGCGGCGAGGCGCCGCTCGGCATCGTCTATGAGACCGACGCCAAGATCGAGCCGAACGTGAAAATCGTCGGCGTGTTTCCCGAGGACTCGCATCCGCCGATCGTGTATCCGGCGGCTTTGACGACCGGCGCGAGGCCGGCCGCGGCGCAATATCTCGCCTTCCTGCGCACGCAAGCCGCGAAAGCAATATTTAAGTCCTACGGCTTCACCTTTCTGATAAAACCGACGTCGTGAATAAACAAGCTCAGCACGCGATCGGTCATCCTGAGGTGCCCACGCGTAGCGCGAGCCTCGAAGGATGCGGTGCGGCCGCGGCCGTCGTCCTTCGAGGCGCGGCTTCGCCGCGCACCTCAGGATGACGGGCAAATTGTGCCGTGCTCGACCTCTCCCCCGCTGAATGGACCGCGGTCGAGCTGTCGCTGCGCATTGCGCTCGTTGCCACCGCGTTCGCGCTGCCGTTCGGCATCGCCGTTGGCTGGCTGCTGGCGCGCAAGCAATTCTGGGGCAAGACCTTGCTCGACGGGCTTGTGTATCTGCCGCTGGTGCTGCCACCGGTGGTCACCGGCTATCTGCTGCTCATTTCGTTCGGACGTAAGGGGCCGATCGGCGCATTCTTGGCCGATCACTTCGGCATCGTCCTCTCGTTCCGCTGGACCGGCGCGGCGCTGTCCTGCGGCGTCATGGGTTTCCCCCTCATGGTTCGCCCGATCCGACTGGCGCTCGAGGCGATCGACCGCCGCCTCGAAGACGCCGCCGGCACGCTCGGCGCCAGTCCGCTCCTGGTTTTTCTCACCGTCACCTTGCCGCTTGCTTTGCCGGGCGTGATCGCCGGCGCGGTGTTGTGCTTTGCCCGCGCGCTCGGCGAATTCGGCGCCACGATCACCTTCGTGTCCAACATCCCGGGCGAGACGCAGACGATCTCCGCCGCGATCTACACGTTCTTGCAGATTCCCGGCGGCGAGGCGGCGGCAGGACGCCTGGTACTGGTTGCGCTCGCGATCGCGCTCGCCGCGCTCATTGCCTCGGAATGGTTCGCACGCCGCGCCGGAATGCGTTTCCAAGGGGAATGATCGTGCTCGCCGTCGCCGTGGAGAAGCAGCTCGGCACCTTCATGCTGGCCGCGCGCTTCGAAGCAGCGGGAGGCGCGACCGCGCTGTTCGGGCCGTCGGGCGCGGGCAAGACGACGGTCGTCAATGTGATCGCCGGCCTGCTCACGCCGGATCGCGGCTCCATCGCCCTCGACGATACGGTGTTGTTTGACGCCGCCGCCGGAATCAACGTGCCGCCGCACCGCCGCCGCATCGGCTATGTGTTCCAGGAAGGCCGGCTGTTTCCGCACCTCAGCGTGCGCCAGAATCTCGATTACGGCCGGCGCATGAGCGGCCGGCCGCACGATGTGAAGGAGTTCGAGCGCATTGCCACGATGCTCGATATCGGCCGCCTGCTCGATCGCCGGCCGCGCCTGTTGTCGGGGGGCGAGCGCCAACGAGTCGCCATCGGCCGCGCCTTGCTGATGCATCCGCGCCTGCTGCTTTTCGACGAACCCCTGGCTTCGCTCGACGCCGGCCACAAGCGTGAAATTCTTCCCTACCTGGTCCGCTTGCGCGACGAGGCCGGCGTGCCGATGGTCTATGTCAGCCACACGGCGGCGGAGGTGCGCCGCATCGCCACCGACGTGGTGCGGCTCGACGACGGCCGCGTGGTGGCTTGTGGCGGCCTCGACCTTCTCAACGGAATCGATGCCGAGACGTTCGGCTGACGCCGTCTTCTGTCTCAACTTTTTCTGTGCAACGATATCGCCGGCGCCTATCATCCGTCCGTTTGCGCCGCACGATTGGCGTGGCGGCTCGAAAACGACCCGATGACGAACTTTCCGCCTTTGCGATATATCAGTCGATGCGCCGCCCTCGTCCTGGCGGCATTGATCATTGCCGCTCCGGGACGGGCGGCCGGACCGGCCGCCGGGTCGGCCGCCGGGAACACCGAGCAGTCCGTCCGCCTCATCGTCGATTATGGCGATGGTGCCGCCAAGACCGTCAGCAATCTCCCTTGGGTGAAAGGCGAGACGGTCTTCGACGCGATGAAGGCTGCGGCCGCGCGTCCCCATGGAGTTTCCTTCAGCTACACCGGCTCGGGCGACGCGGCCGCCCTCACCCGTATCGACGACGTGCAGAACGAGGGTCGGGGAGCGGGAAAGAAGAACTGGCAATATTGGGTCAACGGCGTTTACGGCGATCGAAGCTTTGCCACGTTCGAGTTGCAAGCGCGCGACGAGATCGTCTGGCGATTTACCGTGGAACAGGGGAAATGACGCCGCGGCGCGCGATCCCGCTCAATGCAATCTGCGCTCCCGCACCATCGGGCGGATCTGGCTCGACAATTTCGACGTCGATGACTGATCCCCGCTCCTCGCCCGCCTGAATGGATCGCGCGGCGCCTCCGCCGGCCGGGTCCGCCACGGCACTGGGCGTGCTTTGCGGCGTCGGCGCGGCCTCGTGCTGGGCGCTTGGTTTCGTCGTCGCGCGACAAGGCGTGAACGTCGGTCTGTCGCCGCTCGTGATCGCGCTGCACCGTTTCGTCTGGCCGGGAATGGCGCTGCTTCCGGCCCTCGCCGCCGACAGCGGCGGCGATCTCGGCGGAATAGGGTGGCGCCGCGCGATTGCGCTCGCGCTGTTCGGCGGGCTTCCGCTCGCGCTCTTGAGCTATCTCGGATTTCTGTTCGTTCCGCTCGGCCACGGCGCCGTCATTCAGCCCTCATGCGCGGCGCTCGGCGGCCTGGTCCTGGCGCGGCTGGTGTTGAAGGAGCCGTTGCCCGCGCGCCGCGTCATCGGGGCGCTGGCGATTGTCCTCGGCCTCATCATCATCGGCGCCGAGGCACTGCGCACGATGGGTGCGCACGGCCTCGCCGGCGACCTCTTGTTCGTCGCCGCTGGAGGCTTCTTCGCGATTTTCGGCCTGCTGGTACGGTTGTGGCGGGTCGCGGCCTTCCGCGCGGCGACGATCACCAGCGTGTTGTCGCTCGCCGGACTGCCGATCGTGCTGTTCAGCTTTGACAATCTCTGGGCCGCGGGCTTTTCCGAAAATCTGCTGCAGGCCGTGGTGCAGGGCGCGCTCACCGGCGCCGGCGGGACATATCTCTTTGCCCGCGCGGTCGCGCTACTCGGAGCGGGACGCGCGGTGCTCTTTCCCTCGCTCGTCCCTCCATTCACGCTGTTGATCGGGTTTCTCGCGCTCGACGAGGTGCCGAGCGTTGCGCAGCTCGCCGGGCTTGTGGTCGTGGTCGTCGGCTTCCGGCTGACGCAGGGGGGCGAAGCGCGTTGATCGCTCACGACGCCTTGCGATTTGCTAAGGGTCCGCCAATGCGATCGCGCGCGCGAGCACGACGAACGCGTTCTCCTCGCCGATGCGATCGAAGGCCGCAACCGTTTTCAGCATGGCGCCTTTTGGACCCGTGACGGGCCCGGGCAGTTCGACCCGATTGTTCGGCAAAGGCAATCGACATATCTATGCGTTGCGGGAAGATATGCGGAGACGATGATGACGAAGGACAACGGCTCGCGCGGGCCGCAACGGAGAACCCGTTTGCGCTCCCAATTGTGGTTCGACGATCCGGACGAGCCGGGCATGACGGCGCTCTATCTGGAGCGCTACCTCAATTACGGCCTCACCCGCGAGGAGTTGACTTCCGGCAAGCCGATCATCGGCATCGCCCAGACCGGCTCCGATTTGAGCCCGTGCAACCGCCATCATCTCGACCTCGCCAAGCGCGTGCGCGAGGGCATCCGCGCCGCCGGCGGCATCGCCTTCGAGTTTCCCGTCCATCCGATCCAGGAGACCGGCAAACGTCCGACCGCGGCGCTTGACCGCAATCTCGCCTATCTCGGCCTAGTCGAGGTGCTTTACGGCTACCCGCTCGACGGCGTGGTGCTGACGGTGGGCTGCGACAAGACGGTGCCGGCCTGCATCATGGCGGCGGCGACCGTGAATACGCCGGCGATCGTGCTTTCCGGCGGGCCGATGCTCGACAGCTACCGCGACGGCAAGCGCGCCGGCTCGGGCACGGTAATCTGGCAGGCGCGCAAGGACCATGCCGCCGGCAAGATCGACTACAAGGAATTCATCGAGATCGTCGCCGAATCGGCGCCCTCGATCGGCCATTGCAACTCGATGGGCACCGCTTCGACCATGAACGCCATGGCCGAGGCGCTCGGCCTGTCGCTGCCGGGCTGCGCCGCGATCCCGGCGCCGTACCGCGAGCGCGGGCAGATCGCCTACGCGACCGGCGTGCGCGCCGTCGAGATCGTGCGCGAGGATTTGAAGCCGTCCGACATCCTCACCCGCGCCGCTTTCGAGAACGCCATTGTCGCCTGCTCGGCGATCGGCGGCTCGACCAACGCGCCGATTCATCTCAACGCCATCGCCCGGCACATCGGCGTCAAGCTTTCGATCGAGGACTGGGAGACGATCGGCTACGACGTGCCGCTCCTCGTCAACATGCAGCCGACGGGAGACTATCTCGGCGAGGACTATTATCGCGCCGGCGGCCTGCCGGCGGTGATGCACGAATTGCTGGAAGCCGGGCGGCTCAACGGCGACGCCCTCACCATCAACGGCGAGACGGTGGCCGAGAACGTCGCACGGACAAAAGCGACCAACGCCGAAGTCATCCGGCCCTACGACAAGCCGCTGAAGGCGCAAGCCGGCTTCAAGGTGCTGCACGGCAACCTGTTCGCTTCGGCGATCATGAAGACGAGCGGGATCTCGGACGAATTTCGCCGGCGTTATCTCTGCGATCCCAAGGACCCCAACGCCTTCGAAGGCCGCGCCGTGGTGTTCGACGGCCCGGAGGACTATCGCCGGCGCATCGAGGATCCGGCGCTCGGAATCGACGAACGCACGATCCTGTTCATTCGCGGCGCCGGGCCGATCGGCTATCCGGGCTCGGCCGAGGTGGTGAACATGCAGCCGCCGGCGGCGTTGATCAAACGCGGCGTGACATCGCTGCCCTGCGTCGGCGACGGCCGGCAATCGGGAACGTCGGGTTCGCCATCGATCCTCAACGCCTCGCCGGAAGCGGCGACCGGCGGCGGCCTCGCTCTCCTCAAGACCGGCGACCGGGTGCGCATCGATCTCAACACAGGCAGCGCCGATATGCTGATCTCGCCGGCGGAATTGGCGGAGCGCCGCGCGGCGCTAAAAAAGAATGGCGGCTATCATTATCCGCCGAGCCAGACGCCGTGGCAGGAAATCCAGCGCGCCATGATCGACCAGCTCGCGGACGGCATGGTGCTCGAGCCGGCGGTGAAATATCAGCGCGTCGCGCAGAATTTCGTGCCGCGTGACAGTCACTGAAGAGCGCGCCGGGAGCGCCGCGCCGTCGGTTGAACGGCGCCGCGCGCCGATACTGACGGGTGAGCCCGGGCGTCAAACGGAGGACCGGACATGGCGGGACGGCTTGAGAACAAGGTCGCGCTCGTCACCGCCGCGGGCCAGGGCATCGGCCGGGCGATTGCGGAAAAATTCGCCGAACAAGGCGCCAAGGTGATCGCAACCGACCTCGACCCCAATAAGCTCAAGGGATTGCGTGCCAGGCTGCGCAAGCTCGACGTCCGCTCGCAGGACGACATCGAGGCGTTCGCCAGGGAGGTGTCCCGCGAATTCGGCGCGCTCGACATTCTGGTCAACTGCGCCGGCTACGTGCACCAGGGCACGGTGCTCGATTGCACCGACCGGGACTGGGATCTCTCTTTCGACCTCAACGTGAAATCGATGCACCGCATGATCAGGACGTTCCTCCCCGGCATGCTGGAGAAGAAATCCGGCTCGATCGTCAACATCTCCTCGACGGTGTCCTCGATCCGCGGCGTGCCCGACCGCTACGTCTATGGCGCCACCAAGGCCGCGGTGATCGGCCTCACCAAGGCGGTCGCCGCCGATTTCATCAAACAGGGCATCCGCTGCAACGCCGTCTGTCCGGGCACGATCGAATCGCCGTCGCTCGGCGAACGCATCATGGTGGTGTCACGGGAGACCGGGCGGCCGCCCGACATGGTCCGGCGAAGCTTCGTCGATCGCCAGCCCATGGGCCGGTTGGGCACGCCCGAGGAGGTGGCCTGGCTCGCCCTCTTCCTCGCCAGCGACGAGGCAAGCTACATGACCGGCCAGGCGCATCTCGTCGACGGCGGGATGGCGCTATAAAGATAGACGACGGAGGACTGACGACGGAGAACAGAGAAGCCGGCGCATCTGTCGTCCGTCTTCTGTCGTCTGTCGTCTGCAAACGATGCACATCCTCATCACCGGCGCCGCGGGGATGATCGGGCGCAAGCTCGCGGCCCGTCTGGTCGGCGAGGGAGCGCTGAGCGGCCGGCCGATCGACCGGCTGACGCTCCTCGACATAAGCGCTCCGCCGGCGCCCGAGGCGGCCGCGTTTCGCGTCGGCGCCGTCGCCGCCGACATCGCCGATGCGCAAGCGGCGCGCGCGGCAGTCGCCGGCCGGCCCGACGTGATCTTCCATCTCGCCGCCGTCGTCTCCGGCGAAGCCGAGCTTGATTTCGACAAAGGCGTCCGGGTCAATGTCGACGGCTCGCGCGCGCTCCTGGAGGCCGTTCGCGCCGCCGGCGATTATCGTCCGCGATTCGTCTTCGCCTCGTCGCTCGCGGTGTTCGGCGCTCCGTTCCCGGAAGCGATCCCGGACGATTTTGCCTTAACGCCGCTCACCTCCTACGGCACGCAAAAGGCGATGGTCGAGCTTCTCCTCGCCGACTACAGCCGCCGCGGCTTCCTCGACGGCGTCGGCATCAGGCTGCCGAGCATCGTGGTGCGGCCGGGCCGGCCGAACCAGGCCGCCTCGGGATTCTTCTCCGCGATCATCCGCGAGCCCTTGGCCGGACGGGAGGCGGTGCTGCCGGTCGATGACGGCGTCCTGCACTGGCACGCGAGCCCGCGCGCGGCGGTGGGATTCCTCCTCCACGCCGCCGGCCTCACGCGCGAGCAGATCGGGCCGCGCATCAACCTCGTCATGCCCGGCGTGTGCTGCACCGTCGCCGAGCAGATCGCCGCCTTGCGGCGGATTGCCGGCGACAAGGTCGCCGGGCGCATCCGCCGCGAGCCGGACCCGCTGACCGCGCGCATCGTCGCCGGCTGGCCGAGCCGGTTCGATCCGCGCCGCGCGCTCGCGCTCGGCTTCAAGGCCGAGACCTCGTTCGATGAAATCATCCGCGTCCACATCGAGGACGAGCTGGGCGGCCAAATCGCGTCTTGATGCCGGGCGCAGGGCTCTTCCCTCGCCGCGTGCCGAGCGTCCGGAGCGGGATATGACTTATCTTCGAGTCGTCATCCCGCTCCGGCTTCCTGGTGGAGCCTGATCTTTTCGGAAAACCGGATTCCACTTTTCCGGATCATGCTCTATGTGTGCGGCCATGCGCTTCATCTCGACTCTCGTCCCCGGTACGCTCGCCCGCCGCTACAAGACCTTCCTCGCCGACGTGGTGCTCGACTCCGGAGACATGGTGACGGCCCATGTCGCCAATCCGGGCGTCATGAAGGGCCTCGACCGGCCGTTCTCGCGGGTGTGGCTGTCCGATTCCGCCAATCCATTGCGGCGGTTTCCCTACACCTGGGAGCTCGTCGAGGCCGACCTCGGCAGCGGCCCGGAGCTTGTCGGGGTGAATACCGCCCAGGCCAATTTGCTCGTCGACGACGCGCTTGCGGCCGGGCTGATCCCGGAGCTGCGGAATTACGCGTCGATCCGGCGCGAGGTCCAATACGGCGAGGGATCGAGGATCGACTTTCTGCTCGAAGGCTCGATGCGGCGACCTTGCTACCTGGAAGTCAAGAACGTCCATCTCATGCGCCGGCCGCGGCTTGCCGAATTCCCCGACTACGTGACCGACCGCGAGGCCAAGCATCTCGACGAGCTCGTGGCCGCGCAGGTGGGCGGCGTGCGCGCCGCGCTGCTCTTCGTCATTCCGATTCAATCGGCGGAGCGGTTCGCCATCGCCCGCGACATCGATCCGGCCTATGCGGCCGCCTTCGCGCGCGCGCGGGCGAGAGGCGTGCAGATGCTAGCCTGGCGTTGCAATGTGGGGCTCGACGCCATCGAGATCGCGGCGCCGGTTCCTGTCCTCGACGCTTGACCGCGCCCGCCGGCGCGAGCCGCAATTGCTTGCGTTGCGGCCGAGTATGCTTACATTTGCCGGTGAATTGGCGGCGCGCAGCCGCTTTCATCGCGGCTGAAACCTCTATTCCCCCATGACCTATGTCGATGCGGCCTGCGTGCCGCTGCGCAAAACCGGACAGATCAAGATTTACGGGCCGGCCGCCTTCGACGGCATGCGCAAGGCGGGCCGGCTCGCGGCCGAATGCCTCGACATGCTGGCCGAGGAGATCAAGCCCGGCGTCTCCTCCGCGCGCATCGATCGGCTGGTGTTCGAGTTCGGCTTGGACCACCACGCCTTGCCGGCGACCCTTATGTACCGCGGTTACCGCAAAGCGACGTGCACCTCGATCAATCACGTGGTCTGCCACGGCATACCGGGAGAAAAGCCGCTGCGCGAGGGGGACATCGTCAACGTCGACGTGACGCTGATCCTTGACGGCTGGCACGGCGATTCGAGCCGCATGTATGCCCTTGGCGAAATTCCGCGCCGCGCCGAGCGCCTGCTCGAAGTCACCTACGAGGCGATGATGCGCGGCATTGCCGCGATCAAGCCGGGCGGCAGCACCGGCGACATCGGCCATGCGATCCAAACCTATGTCGAGGCCCAGCAAATGAGCGTGGTGCGCGATTTCTGCGGCCATGGCCTCGGCCGCCTGTTCCACGACGAGCCGAACATCGTGCATGTGGGCCGGCCGGGCGAAGGCATCGTGCTCAAGCCGGGCATGTTCTTCACCGTCGAGCCGATGATCAATCTCGGCCGCCCGCACGTGAAGGTGCTGTCCGACGGCTGGACCGCGGTGACCCGCGACCGTTCGCTCTCGGCGCAATTCGAGCACTCGGTCGGCGTCACCGAGACCGGCGTCGAGATTTTCACCCTCTCGCCCAAGGGACTGACCCGGCCGCCCTACCGGGCGTGAGCCGGAGCGGGCCCTCACCACGCGGCTTCGAGCAGCTGCATCACGTCTTGCGGCGAGCGGATCGGTTGCGGATTGGTGCGCACCCACAGATTGTGCATCGCCGCCTCGACGATCTTCGGCAATTGCTCGCGTTTGACGCCGACGGCGCGCAGCGTGGTGGGCTGCCCGAGCGCCGCGATCAACTCGGCGACCGCATCGGCCGCCGGGACGGCGGGCCGCCCCATGGCTTCGGCGATCTGCCGCTGCTTTGCGGCGGTCGCGCGTTCGTTATGGCGCATCACATGCGGCAGCATGACGCAAGATGTGTGCCCATGCGGCACATCGGCGACAGCGCCCAGCACATGGCCGATGCCGTGGCTGGCGCCGTAATTGACCCGCGCGATCGATGAAGCGGCGAGCCACGACGCCTGCTGGCAGGCGAGGCGGGCGGAAAGATCGTCGGGACGCGGCAGCGCCTGCGCGAACAGGCGCAGCGCATGCAGGGCAAGCCCGTCGCAATAAGGATGCGCATCGATCGAGCACAGCGTCTCCACGGCGTGATCGATCCCGCGCACTCCGGTCGATAACCAGAGCCATGCGGGCGTGTGCACCGTCACCGCCGGATCGAGGATCACGGCACGCGCGCCAATGTCCGCGCCGATGAAGGAATGTTTCTGGCGGATGCGCTCGTCGGTGATCCCGGCGAGGTTCGAGAACTCGGCGCCGGAGAGCGTGGTCGGCACCACCACTTGGCGCACCGGCGACGGCCGGACCTCGGGCACGAACCGCCGGCCGTCAGGCTCAATCGACACATGCAAACCGTCGAGAGCCTCGGGCGAGTCGATATCGTGCGCGAGGCAGATTTGCAGAGCCTTGACGGTATCGATCACCGTGCCGCCGCCGACCGTGAGGATGAGATCGGGCGCCGCCGCGCGCACCGCCCGCGCCGCGGCGATGACGCTCGAGCGCGGACTATGCTGGAGGCAACCGTCGAAAAGGCCGACATAACGCGGCCCGAGCGCGTCGGCGATGGTGCGGACGACCGGCGTCTTCGTTGCCAGGCTTTTCGACGCGACGACGAACACGCGCTTGGCGCCGATGCGCGCCGCCTCCTCCACCGCGGCTTCGGCCGCCGGGCGGCCGAACACGACGCGTTCGAGCGGAAGGTAGACGTAGCTGCCGGCATGATGCATGACACTCCTCCTCGTCTCTTGCCCCTGCCCTACCGGGCGTGAACGAACCGGCCATCCGCGACCCGATTGCAAAATGCCGTAATCCGGTCATGCTTGGAGCAACCTGCGCGGGCAGTCAGACCGGCTGCGACGTGGCGTGGATTGCGGATCAAGTCCCATGGGCGGAAAGCGCGAGAGCGACCAAGGCCTCGCCGCAGAGGCCCCGCCGCATTATTACGGCCACCGCGAACGGCTGCGCGAGCGGTTCCGCGAAGCCGGCGACGAGGCGCTGTCGGATTACGAGCTGCTCGAACTGGTGCTGTTCCGCGCCCTGCCGCGGCGGGACGTCAAGCCGCTCGCCAAAACCCTGATCGCCACGTTCGGCTCGTTCGCCGAAGTCGTCTCCGCGCCGGTGGCGCGGCTCGCCGAGGTGAAGGGGTTGGGCGACGCCGCCATCACCGAGCTCAAGCTCATCCAGGCGGCGGCGAGCCGGCTTCTTCGCGGCGAGGTGAAAAAGCGGCCCATCCTCTCGTCCTGGTCGGCGGTGCTCGATTATTGTCGCACCGCGCAAGCCTTCGCCGACCGTGAGCAGTTCCGCGTCCTCTTCCTCGACAAGCGCAACCAGCTCATCGCCGACGAGCTGCAGCAGGTCGGCACCGTCGATCACACGCCGGTCTATCCGCGCGAGGTGGTCAAGCGCGCGCTGGAACTGTCGGCGACGGCGCTCATCCTCGTGCACAACCATCCCTCCGGCGACCCCACCCCGTCGCGCGCCGACATTCAAATGACGCAACAAATCATCGCGGTGGCGAACCCGCTCGGCATTTCCGTGCACGACCACATCATCGTCGGCAAGGAGGGTCATGCGAGCCTCAAGGGGCTGAAGCTGGTGTAAGCCGGGCGCATCGGCACGCCTGCGACGACTTGCACGAGCACTAACGGCCTTTATAGAGAACGATTTGCGTGCAGCGAAACAACGCCAGCGTCTTGCCGGCGGCTTCGCTCTTGACTTCCGCGTCCCAGACCTGGGTGGAGCGTCCGCCGTGCACCAGACGCGCGTCGCAGGTCACGCCGCCCTCGAGCGTCGTGCCGAGGAAATTGGCCTTGAGCTCGGCCGTCGTGAAGCCCGATGCACCCTCCGGGAGAGACATGGTGCAGCCATAGCCGCATGCGGTATCGGCAAGCGCGACGATGGTCGCCGCGTGAAGATATCCGTTCGGCGCCAAATGCTGCTTGCCGATCTCGACCCGACCGCGCGCAAAACCGTGGCGCACCTCGACCCAATCGAATCCCAGAAAACCGGGAAGGTATCCGATTTGCGCGGCGCGAAAGGCCGCGGCGGCCTCACTCATGCTTCATCCCCGGACGCGGTCATGGATAGGGCGGCGATCACGGCAGCACAATCGCGGCATGCTACTGCCGCACCAGCAGGATCGGATCGGGACTTCCGGACACACGCTGCCACGTGCTGGCGTCGTTTTCTTCGAAGCGCCAGGTCTGTCCGCGCGCCGAGACCACCACCAAATCGCCCCGGTCCATGCGCCACGAGGTCGGAGCGAAGCGGGTGACGAGCGCGTCGCAGCCGGGCTTGACCTTGAGCGCCAGACCGTCGGCGCCGGCGGGATTGTTCGCCAGAGTGAGCCTGCAAATCGGCTTTCCCGCGCCGCGCGCGAGCGCCCAATCACCGACCATGTCCGCAGCCGAGCGCACCGGCGCGGCCGCCGCCGCATTCTGCAGCACGTAGCGGCCTTGGCCCGGCTGGAAGCCGTCATAGATGCCGGCTTCGGCCTCGGTCAGTTCGATCACCGCGGTGCCGCGCGCATCGAGAAGACGCAAGGAGCCGTAATTGTCCACGGTCCAGGCGGCGAGGTCCTTGGTCGAGGGAAAGACATTCGGACAATTCTTGTCGATCTCGAGCCTGTAGCCGCCGGCGGCCGCGTCGGAGCGGAAGACGAAGCGGCAGACCTTGTCATGATCGGCGTTGGAAAACTCCCAGGCGCCGAGCATCGCGCTGACGGCATCGCTCGACGGCGGCACGTCTTGCGCGTCTTGCGTCTCCTGCGCGAGCGCGCCGGCGCAAAGGCTGCCAGCTATAGCGCCGCCGATGATGGCGCTGCGGCCCATGCCGAAACCCCTCATGCTCATGCCTGACGCTACCACGTCGGCGCCGCGCCGTCATGATGCGCGGCGGACCGGCGCCGTCTCACTCCGACCCGCAGCAGATTGCAATCGCCACACCCCGATTGTCATCGCCGCCGCGACACTTACATAAACGTCACGAACCTTGCAGACCCAGCGATCGCGCCATGGTGGAAGAAAGAGACTTGCCGGAAACGCCGCGCGTGGAACCGGAGATCACTCCGCCGGACTACCGACGCCGTTCGCCGTGGCCCCGACATCGGTTCCCGCATGAGTTTGCCGATACCGGCTGGACGCACCGAATCTACGTCACCCGGCTTGGATCGTTCGCTGGCGCCCTGCTGCTGCTCGCTCTTGTCGTGCTCGCCGTCGTGTTTCTGCTCGCTTTCGTCGGCGCGCTGCTGATCTGGATTCCGATCGTGGCGCTCATCGTCGTCGTTGCCGCTCTGTCGGGGTTCCTGGGCCTGCGCCGGCGGTGAACACGCCGTCGCCGCGGCATACACCGGGCATTAACTTTAATCTTTTATGAATATTCATAACCCCCGCCGAAGCCTGGACATGCCAAGCGGCGTTGGCATTGAGTGCGGATCGGGGCGCATTTGCCTTCGCCGATGACGATCGCGCCGCCGGCGCCGGACACGCCCTGCCGCAAAGACAGTCGAGTGCCGAATGTTCGAAGCGCCGCGTCAGATCACATCGGTCGCCGTCGGGACGGCTGATCTTGCCCTCGGCGCTCCTCCCCTCGCCAAGATGGATCTCCGCGGAATTTGGTCGGTCGTCTGGCGCGGCAAGACGACGATCCTGTGGACCACGGTTGCCGCGCTCGCCCTGATGGCGCTTTTCGTCCTCGTCGTGCCGCATCGATTCACGGCAACGACGCAGATCCTCATCGATCCGACGGATTTGCATGCAGTCGGGAGCGATCTGACGCCGGCCAGCCAGGTGAGCGACGCCGGCGTGCTGCAGGTCGAGAGTCAGGTTCAGGTGTTGACGTCCGACAGCGTGCTGCGCCGCGCGGTCAAGGCGCTGGCGCTCGACCGCGACCCCGAATTCGCCCGCCGGCCGTCGCTACTGCGCGGATTGATGGCCGCATTCGGGCTCGACCGCGGCGCGGTTACCGACGGAGCGCTCACCGCACTCGCTGCACTCAAGCGCGACCTGCGGGTGAAACGCGCCGAACGCACCTACGTGGTGGAGGTGAGCGTCACCAGCCGGAATCCGGGAAAAGCGGCGCGTATCGCCAACGCCGTCGCCCAGGCTTACCTGGCGGAGCAGACGGAGGTGAGATTCGATGCCGCCCGCCAAGTCTCCAACTCACTGTCCGCCCGGCTCAACGAGCTAAAGGATCGCGTGCGCGAGGCCGAGGAACGGGCCGAGGCGTTCAAGGCGCGCAACAACATCGTCAACGCCAGCGGACAGCTGGTCAACGAGCAGCAACTCTCGGAATTGAACAGTCAGTTGGTGGCGGCCCGCGCGCGCGCAGAGGCGGCGAAGGCGCGCCTCGATCAGGTCGAGCGCCTGCAGCAGTCGAAAGCCGACATCGGCGCCTTCCCCGAGGCGGTGCAATCGCCGACCATCACCGCGCTGCGCAGCCAATACGCCGAGATCATGCGGCGCGAGGCGGAGCAGATGACCTCGCTCGGCGACCGCCATCCGGCGGTGATCGAAATCCAGGCGCAGGCCGAGCGGCTGCGGCGAATGATCGAGGAGGAAGTCAACCGCATCGCGCTTTCGGCGCGCAGCGAATATGAGAGCGCGCACGCCGACGAGGAGATGCTCAGCCGCAGCCTGGAAGCGCTCAAGCGCAACGCCATCACCACCGACAAAGCCATGGTGACGTTGCGCGAACTCGAGCGCGACGTACAGGCCAGCCGGGCGGTTTACGAGTCCTTTCTGGTCCGCGCCCGCGAGACCGGCGAACAAGAGCGGCTCGACACCAAGAACATTCGCGTGATTTCCCCGGCCGATCTGCCGCTGCGCCGCTCGTTCCCGCCGTCGAATCTGGTCCTGGCTTTGGCGGCGGTGGTCCTTGGCGTTGCCGCCGGCGCCGGCATCAGCATCGTGCGCCCGCCGCGCGATGAGGCGACGCCGCGACCGAGCGCGGGCCATGACCGCCGCGGCAAGCCGGACCAACCCGCCGAAGAATCCTCGCCGGCGGCGGCGTTCCCGGCTCCCGTCCCCGTGCTGGCGGTGGTGCCGGGCGTCGGCGCGCTGCACGGCCCGACGGCAACGAACGACCCGAAATCGCGGTTCGCCGGGAACATCCGCAAAGTTTACGCGGCGGTGCGGGCGAGCCACAGCAAACGCGGCAACCCGAGCCTCCTCGTCGTTGCCGCGCCCGGCGAAGACCAGGACGCCGCGGCGGTGGCGCTCAATCTCGCCGCCGTTGCGGCGCTGACGCAACGCGTGCTGCTGATCGACACCGACCTCGAGCGGCGCACGCTCGCGGCGGCCCACGCCGACCGGAGCGAAGCCGGCCTGGTCGATGTGGCGGTCGGACGGCGGCTTCTTTCCGACGTGGTCGTTCGCGACCGGGACACCAACATCAACTTGGTGCCGTTCGTTTCGCCGCACAGCCGCCGCGATCGAACGATCAGGGACGAGGACATCAAAATGGCGTTCGCCCAGACCCGGCACTTCGACATGGTGATCGTCGCCGCGACGGATATCGACCGCGATCCGAGCGGACGCTTCTTCGCCGGACTTGTAGATCACATTGTCCTTGTCGCCAAAGCGCACGACGCCGACGACGGCGACGGCGTCATCGGCGGGCTCGTTTCACGCTTCGGCCTCGACGCGCGGAAGATCCGCGGAACGGTCCTCACCGGCGCGGCGGCGGCCTGAAAGCGAAGCGACCGGGCCAGGTCTGCGCCAACTAGGCAGGAAAGATCGTCGTGGCGAAGCTCGATCCGGTTGCGACGGCAAGTCCTGCAGTCGGCGCGGGCGTCGATGCCGATACGCTGATCCGCAGCATTCTCTTCATGGCGGTTTTTCTGTCGGTGTGGATTTCATTCCATCCCTTCCAGAGCCTTGCCGAGCCGCCGCAGGCGGTCACCGAAGGAGGCGATCTTGTCAACCAGATCGCCTTCTCCGTCCTGTTCCTGGCGCTTGCGGCATGGACATATTTCCACGAACCCGGGCGACTGCTGCCGCTGTTGCGGCCAGCCCTGCTCGCGGCGCTGGCCTGGTGCGCCGTCTCGGTCGTCGCCTCCTGGGAGCCCGCGCTCGCCGCGCGCCGCCTCGCCTTCACGCTCGTCATCATGAGCATTTCCGGCATGGTGCTGCTGCTACCGAAGAACGTCCGGCACTTCAGCGACCTGATGGCCGCAGTCGTGCTCATCGTGCTCGCCGTGTGTTATCTCGGCGTTCTGCTCGCGCCGTCGCTTTCGATTCACCAGGCGACCGATTTCGCCGAGCCCGAGCATGCCGGGGACTGGCGCGGCCTGTTCCCGCACAAAAACCAGGCGGGCGCGACGATGGTGCTCTTCATCTTCATCGGAATGTTCGTGGCGCGCATGCGCAGCCGCGCCCTCGGCGCCGCGATCATCGGTCTCGCCTCGGTCTTTCTCGCCTTCACCGAGTCGAAGACGGCGATCGGCGTGCTGCCGTTGGTGTTGATCTTGGCGGCGATCATTGCCCGGAGCCGGCGGCCGATCGTGGGTATCGCGCTGGTGATCGCCATTCTTGCCGTTTTCAATCTGTGCTCCGTCGGCACGGTCTCTTTCCCCTCGGTACGCAAGCTGATGGAATCGGTGATGCCGGATGCGACCTATACCGGCAGGACCGAGATCTGGCAGTTGGCGCTGCAATACGCCGCGCTGCGCCCGCTCACCGGCTACGGCTTTTCCGCGTTCTGGGGCACCGAGCAGGTGGTCTATGGGCTGGGCGACAATTCAAGTTGGGTGAACGCGGCAAGCGACGCGCACAATGCTTACGTCAATCTGGCGGTGACCATCGGCATCCCCGGACTGGTGCTGGCGATCGTCTGGATCGTCGTTCTGCCGATCCTTGATTTTTATCGCCGGTCGCGCGAGCCGCACATCGCCGTTCTGCAAATGCTGTTCCTGCGCATATGTCTTTACGGCGTTTACGCCTCGTGCTTCGAGAGCTCGATTTTCCAGCAGGTCGGCGAAGTCTGGTTCCTGTTCATGACCGCGGCCTTCGGCCTGCGCTATCTCTCGGTCACGCGCGCCACGCTGTAACCGGCCGTTCGGGCGTCATCATCATCGGGCGGGACCGTCCGGCAGTCCTGCGCGCGGGCCGGACTTCGCCGCGGTCTCCGGCACGTCGAGACGCAGCGCGCGCATGAGCCGCGGGTCGGGATCGCGGTCGCTCTCGCGCACGTAGAGGCCGAACGGATCGTCGCGCAGCACGAAGGCGGTCCAGCCCCAGCCGTGGCTTTCGATGGCCGCGGACGTGTCGCGCAGCCAGCGCGCGCGCGAGGCCCGGTCGATTTCCACCCCTTCGATCGTCTGCTTCATGGCCCCGAACTCGGTGAACACGATCCGATCGGAATCGACGCGCTGGCGCGCCTGCCAATCGGCGACCTGGTTCATCCATTGCCCGATCTGCGCCGGACCTTGCGCCTCCTGGAAATAGCGGCGGATTTCGCTCTCCGCTTTGGCCTCGGCCGCCTGCCGATCGACGCCCGGCGCCAAGGTCACCGTCCGGAAGCGCGCGCGCGTGAGCGACAGCGTATCGTCAAGGCTTCCGGCCGACGCCGGAAAGGGAACTCCGATCGTGCCCGCCAGATACGGCATCGTCCAGGTGGCACCCTGGTGCGTGAACAAGAATGGATAATAGAAATGTACGCTGACGAAATTGCGCCGGTCGCGCAACAAATCGGTATCGAGGACAACGATGCCCTCAATGTTCGACCAGCAGCCGCCGGTGAGGAACAGCGGCAGATTCGGCGCAATGCCGCGGATGCGCTCGACCATGACCTCCTGGTAGGCGGTCCAATCCGTCCCGAATCGGACCCGGCACTTCGATTGCGGCTCGTTCATCGGCTCCAGCGCCACGACTCCGGTGTTGACGGACGCCAGCGCCGCGGCGACGCGCTCGACCATCGCCGCGTAAATGCGGAATTTCGGGCCGTCGAGACCGTCGAGATAGGTCTCCGGCAATTCATGGTGCAGCGACGGCGGGAACAACGTGACCAGCACGTTGAGACCGTGGCGATGAATCGCGGCTATGACCGCGAGGAGATCATCGAGGATTTTCCGCCGCTGCCGCTCGTCGCCCTGCATCAGCGGACCCATGTCGAGCGGGACGCGCATGTGATCGAAGCCGATCCGGTGCAGCTCGTCGAAATCGAAGAGCGTCAACGCCGCGCGCGCCTGGGGATAGGCGGGATCGGCATAGCTTTTCGCGTCGCCGTCGCCGGTCGTCGCGGGAAACTGGAAGAATTCAACGAGCGTCGCACCGCGTTTGAAAGCGGGCGTGCCGGCGGCGGCCGCCGTCCCTGCGGCCGCGACGCCCGCCGCAATGACCGCCGCGGCGGCCAAACATATCCACGGTCTCATGGCTGGGCCCGTCCCGCCGTCGCTGCAACACCGGACCGCGGCAACTCGCGCCGATCATTCCGGGTCTCCTTTTCGAACAGGCTGAGGTAACTCTCGATCATCCGCTGCCGCGAATATCTGCGGCGCACGCCGCGAGCGAAGGTGGCGGCGACCTGCGGCATGGGCGGCCGCGCCAGCGCCGCGCGGATCGCCGCGGTCCAGCCCCCGAGGTCGTGCGGCGCAACGAACGCGACCGGTTCCGAGCCATCGACCCGCAGCACCTCGCGTAGTACCGGCAGATCGGCCACGACCATCGGCATACCGACCATGGCGGCTTCGACGGCGGCAAGCCCGAAAGTCTCCCACGTCGAGGGGAACACGAAAAGGTCGGCGGCGAGATAGAGGTCGGCGATATCGGCGGCCGGCAGCGCCCCGAGCATGTGCAGCCGGTCGGCCACGCCGAGCGAAGCGGCGAGCGCGCGATACGCGCCTTCCTGCAGACCGCTTCCCGCGAGCACGAGATGCGATTGCGGCAGATCGGCCAGCGCCCGAATCAGCAGGTCTTGATTCTTCTGCGCCGTCAGCCGGCCGACATTGAGGAGGAGCGGCTGCGCCGGCGGCAAGTTGAAGCGCCGGCGCGCCTCTTCGCGGTGCCGGGTCGGCGCCGGAGCATCGAGCCCGTGCTCGATCAGGATCATTGCGCGCCGGTATGGCGCGGGATAGCGGGCGAACTCGGTCCAGGTGGCGGCGCTGTTGGCGATGTTGGCGCTGTAAAGGCCGAGGCTGCCGGCGAGCCGGTCGAGCCATCGGATCGGCGGCGCCGTTTCGCCCGGCACGCAGGTCTGGTGCACGATACGCAACCGACAGCCGCGCAGCCAGCCTATTGCGCCGACGAGAATCGACGCCGTCGCCTGATACGCGATCAGCGCGTCGAAATCGCCGCGCCAGACGCGGCGCGCCATGCGCAAGGCACAGGCAAGCTTCGCCTGCACCGACAGGCCCGGGCGCGGAAACAAATACGCCGTTTCAAACGCAAAACGGTGCGACGACAGTCCTTCTTCAATCATGCCGGCAAGCATCTGAACGCCGCCGCGTTCGCGATCGTGAAGGACCTGCAGAATACGCATGAGATGTCAGTTGTGGCGACGCTATCCGGTTCCTGGCGGCGGACGATTTGCAGACGATTTAACGATACTCAGTGAAAGCTTCTGCGGCCACTTCTTTTCACCACAGCGATGACCTATCACGCGGAATGCTTAACATTTCGGGCCTGCTCTACTTAAGCGCGCGCGCGCTATCGGCCGCCGGCAATCTCCTCGCCGTCGCCATTTTTTCGCGCCTGGCCGGCCCCGCGGAGTACGGCCATTATGTTCTCATCTTCGCCTGGTCGTTGATCGTTTACGGCTTCGGCGCGCAATGGATGCGCTTCGCCTATTTCGGCGTTTACCATCAGGACCGCTTTGCCGAATACATCAGCTCGCTGGCGCGACTTCTCGGCGGCGGCTTAGCGGTTGTGGCGCTGGCGCTGGCGGCGCTCGGCGTTGTCGGCTTGTTCGCGCCGAGCTTCCTCCTCGCGGTCTTCGCCCTGGTGTGCGGGATGACGCTCTACGAAGCCGCGTTCGAGGTGGCGCGCACGCTCCTTCATGCCCGTGCCGCCGCGCTGTCGATGATCCTGCGCGCCGCGCTCACGGCGGTGTTGGGCAGCGCAAGCCTGTGGCTCGGCGGCGGCGCGAGCGCGCTTGCCATCGCCGTCGCCGTGGCGCACGTCATCGCCGCCACGCCGTCGCTTGCGACCTTTTCCGGCGTGCGCTGGTCGCACCGCTCGCGCGCCGCTTCGCTGCACATCCTCGGCTACGGCTGGCCGCTGCTCCTCTCCTTTGGCGTCGCCGCCGTCGGACAGAGCATCGACCGGCTTTTTCTCGCCCATTATCTCGGCACCGCAGCGCTCGGACCCTATGGCGTCGTCGCCGACGTACTGCGGCAGAGCTTTACGGTCCTCGGCGATGCAATCACGCTGTCGCTGGTAACAATCGCCAAAAGCCATGCGAACAAAGGCGACCGCGATGCCGCCGACGCCACCTTGCAGCGGGCCTTCAATGCCTGCCTCGCCGCCGCGGCGTTCGGCGCCGCTTTCTTCATCGTTTTCGGCGGCCCCATCCTGCAGGTGGTGTTCCGGCCGGAATTCATCGCGCCCGCCCGCGGCCTCATCCCGACCTTCGCCGTCGCTTTCGCGTTCATGACCATGCGCAACTTCTATTTTGCGCAGGTGATCTATTTCACCCGCGCGAGCTATCTCGATCTCGTGATCTCCCTGGTGCTGGTCGTCGTCTCCACGGCGCTTTCGTTCCTGCTTGTTCCCGCTTACGGCACGCATGGGGCGGCCGTCGCCTTGATGGCGGCGTGCATCGTCTCCTGCATCGCGTTCATGGCGCTCGGCCGCCGATGGTACAAATTGCCGATCGATTTCACCGCGCTGGGAGTCATGTCGGCGCTGGCGATCCTCTTCGTGTTTGGCGCGCAGGCGACGGCCGATCTCATTCCCGGCGGCCTTGTTCCGCTCGTCCTCGACGCTCTCGTCTTCGTCCTGTTCGGTGGCTTTGCAATCCGTCGCTTCGGCCTTTTAACCGCGGCGCCGGCGGTGCCGTTGGCGAAGGCATGACGGCGCCGCCATGATGATGCGGCCAACGAGCAACGCGCGATTGGCGGACCGCGACGGCCCGCCGCGGCAACCGCCGCGCGTCGAATTCCTCGGCCTGCCGTTCTGCCTGCTGTCGCAACGCGAGGCGGTTCACCTCATCGTCGCGCGCGGCGGCGCGCCCTACCGCTACGTGGTCACGCCCAACGCCTACCACGTGGTCACGGCCCACGATCAGCCGCAACGCCTCATGCCGATCTACCGCGGCGCCTGGTTGTCGCTCTGCGACAGTCGAATCCTGCGCGCGCTGGCCCGGCTCGAGGGACGCGCATTGCCGCTCGTCACCGGCAGCGACCTGGTTGCGGCGCTGCTCCCAGCGCTCGGCGTTTCCGATCCGGCAGGCGGGCGGCGGCGGCTTCTCATCGTCGGTCCGCCGCGCGCCACGGCGACGACGCTGCGCGCCGCCTATCCCGATCTGGCGTTCGATATTCTGCCCGCACCGGCGGGTCTGGCCGGTGATGCGGCGCTGCGCCACGCCGTTGCGCGCGACTGTGTCGCGCGGCCGTGGGACATCCTGCTTTTATGCGTCGGCTGCCCGGCGCAGGAACTGATCGCGCGCGAGATCGGCGACCTCGGACGCGGCGGCGGCGTTGCGCTGTGCGTCGGAGCGGCGATCGATTTTCTCACCGGAGCGCGCGACCGCGCGCCGCTAGGGGTGCAGAAGCTCGGCCTGGAATGGGCCTACCGCCTGGCGCAGGAGCCGCGGCGGCTGTGGCGCCGATACCTTGTCGAGTCGCCGAAAATCCTGCGCATCTTCCTGGCGGCGCACGCGGCGCGGGCGCTTCGAGGCGCACGCGCGCCGTCCGCCTCGGCGACGGCGCGCATCGTCGGCAGGGAAGGTCGGCGTTCCGACCGCGATTAAGGTTACCTCCGCGAAGGCCTACGGACGAAAATTGGGTGCACTAAGAATTGAGTACACGAAGACAAGAGCGCGCATTGCCGGGCGCGGCAGCGGGAACAACGTGAGCATGACCGTGCTTGACATGCCGCGGCGCGGCGTCGTGGCGACCGACGCTACTCATTTCACCGTCGAGCTTCATCACAGCTTGACCGCCGCCGATTGGCCGTATGCCGCAGATCCCCGGGCGAGGATGCACATTTTTCAATCCCGGGAGTTCCTTGACGTCTGGATGGACACCATCGGCCGGGCCCGCGGCGCGGAATGTTGCCTGATCGCGGTCAAGGACGGCGAGCGCCGGCCTATTCTCTATCTGCCGCTTGCCATCGAAACGACATTCAACGTCCGCCTTCTCCGCTTCATGGATGCGGGCGTGGCCGACTACAACGCTCCGATCCTGATGTCGGAGCGCACGCTCACGCGGCGGGAATTCGAGCGGGTGTGGAGCGAGGTTTTGTCCCTGCTGCCGAAGTTCGACGTTGTCGACCTGCAGAAGATGTCAGGCGACGTGTCGGGCGCTTTCAATCCGCTCGCCTATCTCGACTGCGCGCCGTATGCATCGAGCGGACCCGCGATCGCGCTCAACGCGCTGCGCGGCGAGGTCGACGCGCGGCCTTCGGTGCGGGCGCTGCGCAAGAATCTCGGCCGACATCTCCGTGCCTTGAACCGGATCGGCGAGATGAATTTCATCGTCAATCCCGCCGCCGGCCAATCGGATCGCATCTTCGAAAGGTTGCTTGAGCTTAAGCGCCGAAAGTATCTGCGCACGACCGGGCGCGATTTCCTCGCCGCGCCCGGTGTCACCGGCTTTTACCGGCAAATGACGGCCCCCGGCCGGATCGGACGCATCAGCCACCTCTCCGCTCTCACCTGCGGTGGCAACGTGATCTCGGCGCATCTCGGCTTTATCGGACGCAGCCGGGTTTATTATGTTTTGCCCGCCTACGACACCGAATACCAACGGTTCCAAGTCGGCCATCTTTTGCTGCAGCATCTGATCGACCTGTCCCTTGAACAAAAATTCAGCACCTTCGACCTGGGCTTGGGTGATTTTTCCTACAAGAAGAAATGGGCCACGCATCACTTGGCCCTGTACGCCTGCGAACGTCCCATGACGGTTGCCGGCGCGCTCTATTTGCAAATGCGCCGCGCCCGACGCTTCGCCGCCGGCACCGGCCTTCGCGAATGGCTCAGGATTGCGCGCCATGCGCGGACGCGGTTGCGTCGGTCCGGTATCCGATCGCCGTGAGCGCGTCGCGGACCGGCAGGCAGGCCATGCCTTCGGCCTGAACCGCCGCAACCGTCGCCCGCAGCAGCGTTGCCGAGCAGCCGATCCAACTCGGCGTTTCGGCCACGTCGTGGGTGTAGAAGATCAGCCAGCCGTTGCGCGCGCACGTTTCGCGCAGCACGCGCCGCAGCTTATCGGGCGTCAGCGTCCGATCGTAAAGTTCGATCACCCTGAGCAGGCCGAGATCGACGATCCCGGCATTGATGCCTTCGTAGATGCCGCGGCAGCTATCGAAGCGCTGCTGAAGTTGCAGCTTGCGCGCCAGCGATACGCCGCCGAACGGATAACAGAAGTTGGTCGGCCGCACGCCGGCGCACAGCCCGCCCAGGAGTTCATGGTTTCGCCGGCACTCGTCCTCGAGTGCGCGCGCATCGAGCCGATCGACGCGCACGTGCGAGAAGGTGTGGCAGCCGATCTCATGGCCGCGTGCATGCAGGGCGCGGACTTGATCGCGCCCGATCACGCGCCAATGGGTGTCGCGGCGGCCGCAGGTGCCGGCCGCGACGTAGAACGTGCCGCGCAGGCCGCAGGCCTCGAGGACGGCGGCACCGTTCGTGTAGGCCGTATCGGGAACGTCGTCGAAGGTGAAGCTCGCGAGCGGCGCGCCGTTACGCATGGTGAAAGGCTTCGAGCGGTGATGCCGCGCGGCTTTCCGCGACAGGCCGTCGAGAAGGAGCTGCAGCATGACCGGCCTCAGGACGCGGCAGCAACCGCGCGCGGATGGCCCGCTCCGCGCGGCGGCGGATCGAGCTCCGCCACGATTTCGAGGAACCGTTCGGCCGCGGCCGCGGCCGCGTATTCCAATCCGCGCGTCATCAGCAGCCGCCGATCCGGTATCCGCTCCAGCGCGGCATCGATCGCCGCAGCCATGGCGGCGGCATCGCCGACCGGAACGAGCGTGCCGAAACGGCCGCCCTGCAGGATTTCCCGAGGCCCGTAGGGGCAATCGGTCGAAATCACCGGGGTGCCGCAGGCGAGCGCTTCGATGATGGCATTGCCGAGCCCTTCATAGAGCGACGAGCAGACGGCGAGGCGCGCCCGCATCATCCACGCGAACGGATCGGCGACCTCACCGGTGAAGATCGTCCGCCCGGCGAGGCCGCTGCGGCGCGCAAAATCCTCAAGCGCTGCCCGTTCCGGGCCGTCGCCGACGACGGCGAGCCGCCACCGGCACGCGGCCGGCAACAGGCTCAACGCGCGCAGGAGCGTGCGATGATCCTTCTCCGGCGACAGGCGTCCGACGCACACGATGAGATCCCGCTCGCGGCCGGACTCGCCGTCCCATTGCGCGAGCCGCTTTACCATGGTCGGAGGGATCACCGCATTGGCGCGCATGACGGCGATCATCGTTTCGGGCACGGAGAAATTCCCGGCGAGGTCGCGCCGAGCGCCGTCGGTCAACGTGACGATACGGTCGGCATGACGGTAGAGCCGTCGCAGAATGCGGTAGGCGATGCGGTTCTGCCGGTAAGGATCGCAGTATTGCGCGATCGACGGGCTGCCCACCTCGCGCAAGACGAGTTTCGGCCGGTGCCGCCGCGACAGGCTCCGCACCGCGAGCAAGGTGCAAAGATTAAGGCTCGCTTCCGAGCTGACGACGAGGTCCGGGGCCAGGGCGCGGATCGCCCGCCGCAGGCCGGGAACGGCATAGCGGAGCTGTCGTCCCGGAATCTCGGCCACCCGCACAACCGGATCGAGCAAGGGGCGCAGCGGACCTTCGTCGCGCAAGGTCAGGATGCGGACATCAATTCCCTTGGCGGCAAGTGCGTTGCAAAGCAGGATCATGTCGCGCTGCGCACCGCCGCCTTCGAACGCGCGCATCACCGCCGCAAGGACTGAGCCGGACGTTCCTGAGTGCAACGAGCCGTGCAAAATCCACTCTCCGCGCGTTTGGCGAGAGAGTAGTCATCATGTCCGCCGTCGGATCAAGCGCTGGCGTCGTTTTCCATGGAGTGTCGTTAATTCCCCGGCGAAGAATGGTCAGTCTTTATCTGTTTATAAGGGATTCAGCACCAGACCTGAGCCTCCGTTCGCATCGGCGGCACCCGGCAACAGGCTTTGTCGTGACGCCGTCACCGCACCTGGAAGCGCGCGACGATGTCCTCCGGTATGGGCTGTGGCCTGATGCGCGTCGGATCGGCCGCATCGCGGCGCGCCCACACGCGGGTCTCGCGGCCCTCGACCGCGAGTTCGCCGCGGACGCTCAGCCGATGGTCGACATCAAAGCTCGCGCGGCGGAATGCACTCACCTCCGACGCCAGTTCCACGACATCGCCGAATCGTGCCGGGGCGAGGAAGCGCGCGCTGACATCGACCAGCGGCATTCCGATGATCCCAAAAGCACCGGCGAGGCGGGACGGCTGCATGCCGAGCGCCGCGCCGAAAAGAGTCCATGTGCCCCAGTCGAAGAATTCAAAGAAGCGACCGTTGAAGACGATCCCGGCCGGGTCGCAATGCGCCCATTCGATGGTGAATTGCCGCCGGCTGACGAAGTTGGCCATTGCGTCTCCGGATTCGATCGCGGCGACACCGAAGCGTGGCCCCGCGATCGATGTCAAATGCCGGGCCAGCTAAAACGAGTGCCCAATGTTGCGCCACAGTCTTTGTGATATTTTGCGATGCCGCCTAAAAATTAGGCAGACTACGGCATAGACACGGATTCAAAATGGGCGCTCCGCGCCGTACGACCTTAATCGTTGTATTAAATTACACTACTGAATCAATGGCTTAATTGACATCATCGGTTGGCACATTCCTTGCCAATCGGTCCATATGCGGACGGTGCCGGGCCGGTCCCGCGTCAAGACAGAGGACATGACGATGCTCAACTTCATTGGCACGGTCGCCGGGCGACCGCGAAGCCGCCGTTGGCTCGCCGCCGCGGCGGGGCTTGCCTTCGGCCTCGCGGCGTCGGTACCGGCCCGGGCCGAGGATACGATCAAGGTCGGCATTCTCCATTCGCTTTCCGGCACCATGGCCATCAGCGAGACGACGCTGAAGGACGTGATGCTCATGCTCATCGACCAGCAGAACAAGAAAGGCGGCCTGCTCGGCAAGAAGCTCGAGCCGGTCGTGGTCGATCCCGCCTCGAACTGGCCGTTGTTCGCGGAAAAGGCCCGCGAGCTGATCAGCAAGGATCACGTCGCCGTCGTCTTCGGCTGCTGGACCTCGGTGTCGCGCAAATCGGTGCTCCCGGTATTCAAGGAGCTCAACAACATCCTGTTCTATCCGGTGCAATACGAAGGCGAAGAGAGCGAGCGCAACGTGTTCTACACCGGCGCCGCGCCGAACCAGCAGGCCATTCCCGCCGTCGACTATTTGATGAGCGCGGAAGGCGGGTCGGTGAAACGTTGGGTGCTCGAAGGCACCGACTACGTCTATCCGCGCACCACCAACAAGATCCTCGAAGCCTACCTCAAGCAGAAAGGGGTCAAGGACGAGGACATCATGATCAACTATACGCCGTTCGGATTCTCCGACTGGCAGACCGAAGTCTCCAAGATCAAGGCGTTCGGCTCCGCCGGCAAGAAGACGGCGGTGGTATCGACCATCAACGGCGACGCCAACGTGCCGTTCTACAAGGAGCTCGGCAATCAGGGCATCAAGGCGACCGACATACCGGTCGTCGCCTTCTCGGTCGGTGAAGAGGAGCTCGCCGGGCTCGACACCAAGCCGCTGGTCGGCCACCTCGCCGCCTGGAACTATTTCGAGTCGATCAGGACGCCGGCGAACCTGGCCTTCATCAAGGAGTGGCACGCGTTCATCAAGAACCCGAAGCGGACCACCAACGACCCGATGGAGGCGCACTACATCGGCTTCAACATGTGGGTGAAGGCGGTGGAGAAGGTCGGATCGACCGATCCCGACAAAGTGATCGACGCGCTGCCGGGCACGCAGGCGCCGAACCTCACCGGCGGCGTCGCGACGTTGCTGCCCAATCATCACATCACCAAGCCGGTCTACATCGGCGAAATTCGCCCCGACGGCCAGTTCGACGTGGTGTGGAAGACCAAAGGACTCGTTCCCGGCGCCGCCTGGTCGCCTTACTTGCCGGGGTCGAAAGACCTGGTGGCCGACTGGGTCAAGCTCAAGTGCGGCAACTTCAACAAAGTGACGCAGAAGTGCGGCGGCGCGTAGTGAAGGCGGCGCCGACGCCGCAATAACGCCAGCGCGGGGAGGCGGCGCAGCCGCCTCCCCGCAGCAAGTCCGGGGTTTCGCGATGTGTTTCCGCCGAGCTTGGCTCGTCGCTCTGCTGTTCGCTCTCGGCTTCGCCCTGAGCGGCACCAGCGCAGAGGCTGCAAGCCTCGACGAAGCGCTCGCCCATTTTACCGCCGACGATTTCAGCGAGACCGTCGAAGGCATCAACGAGGTCGCCGCCGGCGGCAGTCCGCGCGCCGAGATCATCCTTCGCGCCCTGCAGAACGACCAGTTGATGTTCAGCGCCGAGCGCAAGGCGGTCTACATCATGGACGATGCCGGCAAGTTGACCGATGCCGCCAGCGGACGACCAGTCGTCGGCGCCGCGCCGGCCGACCTCGACAATGTCCGCATCAACAATCGGCTGCGGGGAGCGATCGAGGCCGTGCTCGGCGGCCTGACGCTATTGGCCAGCGATCCAGGCGCGCGCTTCGCGGCCGCACAGGCGGTGTTCAAATCGCGCGCGGCGGGCACGCTGCCGACGCTCGAGACCGCCATTGCCAAGGAGCAGGATCCGCGCGTCAAACGCGCGCTCATGGAGGCGCGCGCCGCCGTCATCCTGTCCGTCGCCGACGCCAAGGATGAAGACAAGCTCGCCGCCGTCGACATCATCCGTCAGCGCGGCGACCAGGACGCGCTCGGGCTGCTCTCCAGCCTGCCGGCCGGTACCTCGCCGCGCGTTATGAAAGCCGCGAGCGCCGCAATCGCCGCCGTCAACAATCGTCTCATCGTCTGGAGCGTGGTGCAGAACGCCTGGTACGGCATTTCGCTCGGCTCGGTCCTGCTACTTGCCGCCATCGGGCTTGCCATCACCTTCGGCGTGATGGGCGTGATCAACATGGCGCATGGCGAGATGGTCATGCTCGGCGCCTATGTCACCTTCGTCGTGCAGGAGGCGATCCGCACGAAAAACCCGGAGCTGTTCGACTATTCGCTGGCGATCGCAATTCCGCTTTCCTTCCTGGTCGCGGGCGGAATCGGCATGCTGATCGAACGCTGCTTGATCCGCTTTCTCTACGGCCGGCCGCTGGAGACGCTGCTGGCGACCTGGGGACTTTCACTGATCCTGCAGCAGGCCGTGCGCACCTTGTTCGGCCCCAACAATCGCGAGGTCGGCAATCCGTCATGGATGAGCGGCGCGTTCGATCTCGGCGGCATCACCGTCACCTACAATCGGCTTTGGATCATCTGCTTCGCGCTGGCGGTGTTCGCCGCGCTCTTGGCGCTGTTGCGCTTCACGCGGTTCGGGCTCGAAATGCGCGCGGTGACGCAGAACCGCGCCATGGCCGCCTCGATGGGCATCCGCACCAGCCGGGTCGATGCGCTCACCTTCGGGCTCGGCTCCGGCATCGCCGGCATGGCCGGCGTGGCGCTGTCGCAGATCGACAACGTCAGCCCCAATCTCGGTCAGGGCTACATCGTCGACAGCTTCATGGTGGTGGTGTTCGGCGGCGTCGGCAATCTATGGGGCACGCTGGTCGGCTCCTTCGTGCTCGGCATCGCCAACAAGTTCCTCGAACCTTATGCCGGCGCGGTGCTCGGCAAGATCGCGATTCTCGTGCTCATCATCCTTTTCATCCAGAAGCGTCCGCGGGGCCTGTTCGCCCTCAAGGGCCGGGCGGTCGAGGCATGACGGCGGTGCCGCAACGTCGCCGCTCCCGGCGGCGAGAGAAAGCTCACGGGGCCGATCCGCGATGACGCACATCCTCATCCGCTCGCTCGACCGCGGCGCGACGATCTTCTTGATCGTCGTCGCCGCCATCGCGATCGCAGTGCCCGTGCTCAATCTGGCGTTGCCGGATTCCGCCGCGCTGCATGTGCCGACTTATCTGGTCTCGCTGTTCGGAAAATACGCCTGCTATGCGCTGCTCGCTTTGTCGATCGACCTGGTCTGGGGATTCTGCGGCATTCTTTCGCTCGGCCACGGCGCGTTCTTCGCGCTCGGCGGCTACGCCATGGGCATGTATCTGATGCGGCAGATCGGCACCCGCGGCGTCTATGCCGATCCGCTATTGCCGGATTTCATGGTGTTCCTGAACTGGAAGCACCTGCCGGTCTATTGGTACGGATTCCAGCATTTTCCTTATGCCGCGCTCATGGTGGTGCTGGTGCCGGGCGTGCTCGCCTTCGTCTTCGGCTGGTTCGCGTTTCGGAGCCGCGTCAGCGGCGTCTATCTGTCGATCATCACGCAAGCGCTCACCTTTGCGCTCATGCTCGGCTTTTTCCGCAACAATTTCGGCTTCGGCGGCAACAACGGGCTGACCGATTTCAAGGACATCCTCGGCTTCAACGTCGAGGCGAAGACGACGCGCGCCGCTCTCTTCTCCGTGTCCTGCGTGGCGATCATGCTCGGCTTTCTGCTCTGCCGCGCCGTCATCACGTCGAAATTCGGCAAGGTGCTGATCGCGATCCGCGACGCCGAAGCGCGCACGCGCTTCCTCGGTTACCGCGTCGAATCCTACAAGCTCCTTGTGTTCACGCTGTCGGCCTGCATGGCCGGAATCGCCGGCGCGCTCTACGTGCCGCAGGTCGGCATCATCAATCCGAGCGAATTCGCGCCCGCCAACTCCATCGAGGCGGTGATCTGGGTCGCGGTCGGCGGTCGGGGCACGCTCACCGGCGCAGTGCTCGGCGCCGTGCTCGTCAATTACGCCAAGACGTTCTTCACCACGGGCGCGCTCGCGCCCTATTGGTTGTTCATGCTCGGCGGCCTGTTCATCGCCGTCACGCTGCTGCTGCCGCGCGGCGTGGTCGGCACGCTGCGGCATTGGACGGCGCCGTGGCGCGATCGGGCGTCGGCCGCCGCCGAGGACGGCGTGACCGAGCCGCTGCCGGCGGAATGAGGATCGGGCCATGAAAGCGCTGACCAGCGCGCTCCTCTATCTCGACGGCGTCACCGTCTCGTTCGACGGCTTCAAGGCGCTCAACAATCTCTCCTTCGCGATCGCGGCCGGCGAGATGCGCGCCATCATCGGTCCGAACGGCGCCGGCAAGACCACGATGATGGACGTTGTCACCGGCAAGACCCGGCCTGAGCTGGGCGACGTCATATTTGACGGCCGCCATAACCTCACGCGGCTCGACGAGACCGAGATCGCCGAACTCGGAATCGGCCGCAAGTTCCAGAAGCCGACCGTGTTCGACAGTCACACCGTCCTCGACAATATCGAGCTGGCGCTCAAGTCCGACCGCCGCGCCAGCGCCGCGCTGTGGTGGCGGGAAAGCGTCGGCGAGCGCCGCCGCATCGACGAAATAATGGAGATCATTCGCCTGACCGCGGTGCGCGGCCGCCGCGCCGGCAGCCTGTCGCATGGGCAGAAGCAATGGCTCGAGATCGGCATGTTGCTGGCGCAGGAGCCGAAGCTCTTGCTGGTCGACGAGCCGGTTGCCGGCATGACCGATGCGGAAACGCAGCAGACGGCCGAGCTGCTCAAGGAGATCAACCGCGACCGCACCGTCGTCGTGGTCGAACACGACATGGCGTTCGTACGCGACCTCCACGTCAAGGTCACCTGTCTGCACGAGGGCTCCGTGCTTGCCGAGGGCACGATCGACCAGGTTTCGGCGAACGAGCGGGTGGTGGAAGTTTATCTGGGAAGATAGCCGGCATCCATACCCACGCATCGTGATTATGGAGTCCGGGATCGACACCGCGCGGCGCCCGGAATGACTCGCTGAGGAGCGTCATGCTCGTCGTTGACGCCATCGACCTCCACTACGGCGCGGCACAGGCGTTGCGCGCCGTCTCGCTCAAGGCGGAGCCTGGAAGGGTGACCTGCGTGCTCGGGCGCAACGGGGTCGGCAAGACGAGCCTGCTCGACGCGCTCGCCGGCCAGCAGCAGGTGAGCCGCGGCACGATCACCTGGGAGGGCGAAGACATCACCGCGCTGCGGCCGCCGGAGCGCGCCCGGCGCGGCATCTCCTACGTCCCGCAAGGCCGCGAAATCTTTCCGCTGCTGACGGTCGAGGAGAATTTGAGGACTGGTTTTGCGCCGCTCCGGCGCGACGAGCGCAGCATTCCCGACGACGTGTTCTCGCTGTTCCCGGTGCTCAAGGACATGCTGCGCCGCCGCGGCGGCGATCTCTCGGGCGGGCAGCAGCAGCAGCTCGCCATCGGCCGCGCGCTGGTGATGCGGCCGCGGCTTCTTCTGCTCGACGAGCCGACCGAGGGCATCCAGCCGTCGATCATCAAGGATATCGGCCGCGCCATCGGCTATTTGCGCTCCCTCGGCAAGATCGCCATTGTGCTGGTCGAACAATATCTCGACTTTGCCCGCGAACTGGGCGACCATTTCGCCGTCATGGAACGCGGCGCCATCGTCTATACCTGCGGACGCGACAACCTCGACGAAGCGGCGCTGCGGCGGGCAATGGCGATTTGATTTGCTGAATGTCGTCGTTGCGGGGGGAGCGAAAATGTTGGCGAGAGTGCCGGCAGACAGCGAGATTTTCGCCGGCAATCGCGCGGTCGGACGCGTCGCTCTGGCGGTCGCCGCCGCTGGCGGCGGAAGCCGCCGCCGACGGGTGCACGAGGCCGGCTCGCTGCGCGTGCGCTTTCCGAACGGCGCGAGTAGAGGCGCGCTCGACGCCGTCCTCGTCAACACCGCCGGCGGCATGACTGGCGGCGACCGTTTCGAGATCGACGTCGCCGTCGGCGCCGGCGCCCGACTCACCGTCACCACCGCGGCGGCGGAAAAGATCTACCGCTCGCTCGGGCCGGACGCGCAGATCGGCGTCAAGCTCGATATCGGCGGCGGCGGCGCGCTCGCCTGGCTGCCGCAGGAGACGATCCTCTTCGATCGGGCGCGGCTGCGGCGCACGATCGACGTCAACCTCGCCGGCGACGCGAGCCTCGTCCTCGCCGAAGCCGTCGTGTTCGGCCGCTCCGCCATGGGCGAGGCCGTCACCACCGGACATTTCTTCGACCGCTGGCGCGTGCGCGTCGACGGGACGCTGGTCTTCGCCGAAGCGATCCGCCTCGGCGAGGCGATCGCGCCGCGCCTGGCGCGGCGCGCGGGCGGCGGCGCCGGCGTCGCCGCGGCGAGCGTGCTCAAATTTCCCGGCGACGATGCCGGCGTCGCGGCGGTTCGCGCGATGGCGAAAAGTTTCGCCGGCGAGGTCGGCGTATCCGCCTGGAACGGGCTCGTGCTCGCGCGCCTTATCTCCGCCGACGGCGCCGCGCTGCGTCGCGACCTCGTCGGCGTGCTCACGGCGCTCGGCGCCTTGCCGCTGCCGCGGCTCTGGCTGAACTGAAGGACCTGAAGGACCGATCATGCATCTCACTCCGCGCGAGAAGGACAAGTTGTTGATCGCCATGGCGGCGATGGTGGCGCGGCGGCGGCTCGAGCGCGGGGTCAGGCTCAACCATCCGGAAGCGGTCGCGCTCATTTCCGATTTCATCCTCGAAGGCGCGCGCGACGGGCGCGGCGTCGCCGAGTTGATGGAGGAAGGCGCCCACGTGCTCACGCGCGCGCAGGTGATCGATGGCATCGCCGAGATGATTCACGAAATCCAGGTCGAAGCGACCTTTCCCGACGGCACCAAGCTCGTCACCGTGCATGAACCGATACGTTGAGTCGTTCCGGATCTCCGCGCGGCGGCGCTTCGCGCCGTTCCGGAATGACAAAATGTGGAAGAGGACCGAACATGATTCCCGGCGAATACTTCATCAAGGACGGCGAGATCGAGCTCAACAAAGGCCGCAAGAGCCTGACGCTCTCGGTCTCGAACAGCGGCGACCGTCCGATCCAGGTCGGCTCGCACTATCATTTCTTCGAGACCAATCCGGCGCTGAAATTCGAACGCAAAAAGACCCGCGGCATGCGCCTCGACATTCCCGCCGGCACCGCCATTCGTTTCGAGCCCGGGCAGACGCGCGAGGTCACGCTGGTGGCGCTGTCCGGCACGCGCACCGTTTACGGCTTCCGCCACGCCATTATGGGGAAGCTGGACGGCGCGGGCGCCCGCACGCGCCGATCCCCAACCGCAATGAAAAGAGATTCCGATGCGACAAAAATATAGCGGCGGATGCCAATGCGGTGCGGTTCGTTATGAAGTCACGGCCGATATCGGCGAGGTGGCGTCGTGCAATTGCTCGCGTTGCGCCAAGCTCGGCTGGCTGCTGATCTTCGTTCCCCCGGAGGATTTCAAGCTCACGTCCGGCGCCGACGCGGTCACGGATTTTCAGTTCCACAAGCGCAACGTCCACCATGTGTTCTGCTCGACTTGCGGCATCGAGTCCTATGCACGCGGCCGGGCGCCGAACGGCGCAACCAAGTATGCGGTCAACGTCCGCTGCCTCGACGGCATCGACCCGGATTCCTTCAAGGTGAAAAAAGTCGACGGCCGCAGACTGTGACGGGACCGATGCGCCGCACGATCCGTCCCGGCCGGCCGATAAAGACGGCGGCAAAAATCATGACGGGCGAGCTTGCGCAAGCCCGCCCGTCACGTTCTCAGCGCTGCTACCGCGGCTGGGACCAGGATCAAATCGTCATTGGCGCGACGCCGGTAGCGGCTTCAGCACCACGCCAATCCGATCTTGGCGATCTCTCTCATCTGGCAGAACCAAACGCGAGCGATCTGAGAAAGAGGATACCGCGGAAGCGGCGCGAAGCAAGCGAAAGCGCGCGGCGGCGCGCCGCGGCGCGGCCGTGGGGATAACATCGGGGATTTGTTGGAACCGGAGGAAACCATGCCAACGCATATGCGCCGCTCCATCTACGCCGACATGTTCGGGCCGACCGTCGGCGACCGCGTGCGGCTCGCCGACACCGACCTCGTCATCGAGGTGGAGAAGGATTTCTGCACCTATGGCGAGGAGGTGAAGTTCGGCGGCGGCAAGGTCATCCGCGACGGCATGGGCCAAAGCCAAATCACCAACCGGCAAGGCGCCGTCGATACCGTCATCACCAACGCGCTCATCCTCGACCATTGGGGAATCGTCAAGGCCGACGTCGGCCTCAAGGACGGGAAGATTTTCGCGGTCGGCAAGGCCGGCAATCCGGATATCCAGCCCAACGTCACCATCGTCGTCGGCCCCGGCACCGAGGTGATCGCCGGCGAAGGAAAAATCCTCACCGCCGGCGGCTTCGACACCCACATCCACTTCATCTGCCCGCAGCAGGTCGAGGAGGCGCTGATGTCGGGCGTCACTTCGATGCTCGGCGGCGGCACCGGGCCGGCGCACGGCACTTTCGCCACCACCTGCACGCCCGGTCCCTGGCACATCGGGCGCATGATCCAGGCGGCCGACGGCTTGCCGGTCAATCTCGGCTTTGCCGGCAAGGGCAACGCCTCGCGGCCGGCCGCGCTCGAGGAGATGATCAAGGCCGGAGCCTGCGCGCTCAAGCTGCACGAGGATTGGGGCACGACGCCAGCGGCGATCGATTGCTGCCTCGCCGTCGCCGACGACTACGACATCCAGGTGATGATCCATACCGACACGCTCAACGAATCGGGCTTCGTCGAGGACACGATCAAGGCGTTCAAGGGCCGCACCATTCACGCCTTCCACACCGAGGGCGCCGGCGGCGGCCATGCGCCCGACATCATCAAGGTGGCGGGGCTGAAGAACGTGCTGCCGTCCTCGACCAATCCGACCAAGCCTTACACGAAGAACACCATCGACGAGCATCTCGACATGCTGATGGTGTGCCACCACCTCGATCCGTCGATCGCCGAGGATTTGGCCTTCGCCGAAAGCCGCATTCGCAAGGAGACGATCGCGGCCGAGGACATCCTGCACGACATCGGCGCGCTGTCGATGATGTCGTCGGACAGCCAGGCCATGGGCCGGCTCGGCGAGGTCATCATCCGCACCTGGCAGACCGCCGACAAGATGAAGAAGCAGCGCGGCCGCTTGCCTCAGGAGAAGGGCGACAACGACAATTTCCGGGTGAAGCGCTACGTCGCCAAGTACACCATCAATCCCGCCATCACCCACGGCGTATCGAAGCTCATCGGCTCGGTGGAGAAAGGAAAGCTCGCCGACCTGGTGCTGTGGTCGCCGGCGTTCTTCGGCGTCAAGCCCGACTGCATCATCAAGGGCGGCGCGATCATCGCCGCACCGATGGGCGATCCCAACGCCTCGATCCCGACGCCGCAACCGGTCCATTACCGCCCGATGTTCGGCGCTTATGGGCGCGCGCGCACTGCCTCTTCCGTCGTGTTCGCCTCGAAGGCCGCGGTGAAAGCGGGCCTCGGCAAGAAGCTCGGTATCCAGAAGGAGCTGGTCGCGGTCGAGAACACACGCGGCAAGATTTCCAAGAAGAACATGATCCACAACGACGCCACGCCGGATATCGCAGTCGATCCGGAAACCTACGAGGTGCGCGCCGACGGCGAACTTTTGACCTGCGCGCCGGCGCAGACGCTGCCGCTGGCGCAGCGCTATTTTTTGTTCTGATGATGACGGCGCGCCCAAATTGGCCTTTCCCACTTCCCTTGTGGAAGGGTGGAGGGGTCGGTAAACGGCGCGCCGGCGTCAGGACGTGTTACAGTATTCGTGACCCTTTTGCGGGCAAGGCCCGGGATGAACGGGCAGGGCCGCAATCCTGCAATAGAGCATGATCCGGAAAAGTGGAAACCGGTTTTCCGAAAAGATCATGCTCCACCAAGAAGCTAGAGCGGGATGACGACTCGAAGAGAAGTCATCCCACTCTAGCCGGGCGGAATCGGCGAAGTCATGTGCGACGCGGGCCTTGCGGCTCGTCGGCTGATGCGGCGTTTTGCCATGATTGTGCCAAAGCCGTCGCAATAGTGCTTAATGTCGCTCGGGAAGGGGGCTCGATTTGTTTCCAGCACGCCCGTTTGCTCATGCCTTGAGAGCATCGTTGCCGATCGCAGGCGCATTCGCCGTCCTGCTTGGCGCGGTGGCGGACGCGCGGGCCGAAGGTCTCGGCGGCTGCGAAGGCGCGGCCGGGATCGCCGTCCTGCCGGCACCGATCGCGCCGTGGACGGGGGCGCCTTTGCGCGTCCTCGTCGTCGCCGAGCGGCCGGTCGCGGGCGAGCTTGAGCTGATCGCGCCCGACGGACGCCTCGCCGCCCAATCGCGCGCCCGGCAGGGCGGGCCGCCCTATTTCTGGTTCGCCGAGGTCGCTTCGCCGGCCGCGGGGACTTGGCACGCGACGCTCGCGCGCGGGGGCGCGTGCGGCACGATCACGCGCGACATCGCCGTGGGCGCGGACGCGCCGTCGCCGCCGCGTCCGACCGCGGGGAGCATCTGGCCGTTGCGCAATAGCTGGAATCGCGCGACGGAAAACCTGTATTCGGCATGGCTCGAGAAGCTCTTCGACGCACCGCTCGACACCGAGCCGTCGTGGCCGGCGCTGCAAAACGTGCTGCGCGACCGCGCGCGCAATTTCCTGTTCGACTATCTGGGCCTCGGCGAAGACCAGATGAAGATCGTCCTTCATCCCGACTGCGCCGACCTCCCGTACTTTCTGCGCGCCTATTTCGCCTTCAAGATGGGGCTGCCGTTCGGCTACTCGAAGTGCTCGCGCGGCGGCGGCGGCAGGCCGCCGAAGTGCTATCAGTGGTTCAGCATTCTTAACGCCGCGGTGGCGCCGCAGCGCGGGCTCGCCGCCTCGTTCGGCCGTTTCCTGCCGGTCCTCGCCGACGCCGTGCAATCGGGCGCCGGCCGCACGGCGGCGAACGACGAAAACAGCGATTTCTATCCCGTGCCGCTCACTCAGGAGACGCTGCGCCCGGGGACCATCTACGCCGACCCATACGGACACATCCTGATGCTGGTGCGGCGCGTGCCGCAGTCCGGCGGCGCCGCGGGCGTGTTCCTCGCCGTCGACGCCGAGCCCGACGGGACGGTCACACGCAAGCGCTTTTGGCGCGGCAACTTCCTGTTCGTGCACGATCCCGCGCTCGGCGGCCCCGGTTTCAAGCGCTTCCGGCCGATCGTGCGCGAGGCAAACGGCGCCTTGCGCCGGCTGACCAACGACGAAATCGCGAAAAATCCGCAGTACGGCGATTACTCGCTCGAACAGTCGCGGCTCGGCGCCGAGGATTTCTACGAGCGGATGGACAAGGTGATGTCGCCGGCCCCGCTCGATCCTCTGCGCGCGATGGAGGAGGCGATCACGGCGCTCGACGAGCAAGTGAAGACCCG
>JASHPW010000139.1 GCA_030037895.1 Xanthobacteraceae bacterium
CCGCCGGCGCGGCGGCGGGACGCCGAGCATGAGAGCGTATGACGATGGTGCGGCGTCGCATCGCTGAACAGCCCACGTCGCGGCTCGCCGTCTGGGCGCGGCGCATCGCGCTGTTTTCGCTCGCGGCGACGCTGATCGCCATCATCATCGTGCGTTCGGGAGCGCTCGAGATCGTGCCGGCGCTGTCGACGCTCGCCGGCGCGCTGGTGCTCGCGGTGGTCGCGATCCTGCTCGCCTTCGCCGCCGGGATCGTCATCTGGATGGAGGGGATCGGCGGGCTGCGGCAAGCCGTCACCGCGCTCGTCATCGGCTTCGCGCTCATCGCCTATCCGCTCTATCTCGGCATTATGGCCTACCGGCTGCCGGCGATCTATGACATCACCACGGACCCGATCGACCCGCCGCGGTTCGAGGCGATCGCGCGGCTGCGGCCGCGCGATGCCAATTCGGTCGCTTATGCCGGCCTCTACACGGCGGAGCAGCAGCACGCGGCCTATTCCGATATCGAGCCCTATCTCACCGATGCGTCGCCGCAGGAGGCCTACGCCGCCGCGCTCAAGGTCATCGCCAAGCGCAAGTGGCACATCGTCGATGCGCGTCCGCCGCAGGCCGTCGCGCCGCGCGATGGCCGCATCGAGGCGATCGCCCGCACCATGATCCTCGGCTTCCGCGAAGACGTGGTGGTGCGTGTGCGCGCGACGCCGGACGGCGCGCGCATCGATGTGCGCTCGGCCTCGCGCTACGGCCGCCACGATCTCGGCGCCAACGCCGCGCGGGTGCGCGCGTTGATCGACGACATCGACGATGTGCTCTCCGCGCCGGGGCCGGAAAAAAAGGCGCCGGTGCCCAACCGCGCTCAGGCGGCGGGCAAGGGAAATTCGGCGAGGCGGTAGGTGCCGCCGATCGCGGGCGCGCCGTCGGTGGCGACCAGCCCGCGGGCGAAAAGGTCCTCGAGGTGAGCGAGGACGGAGAGCGCGGCCGCACCGACGAGGCGCGGATCGAGCCCGATATAGATGGCCCTGACCAGCGTCGGAATATCGGCCGCGCCCTCGCCGAGGCGACGCAGGATCGACGCCTCGCGTCGGCGCCGATGGATGATGAGGCGCTCCACGAAGCGCGGCGCCTCGCGCACCGGGCCGCCATGGCCGGGCAGGTAGACCGGCTCGCTCCGCCGCGCGAGCTTGGCGAGCGAGGCCATGTAATCGCTCATGGCGCCGTCGGGCGGCGCCACGATCGTGGTCGCCCAGGCCATCACATGGTCGCCGGAGAAAAGGAGATCGCTCTCCTTGAACGCATAGGCCATGTGGTTCGCCGTGTGCCCCGGCGTCGCCACCGCTTCGATGGTCCAGCCGTCGCCGGTCACGACGTCGCCGTCGGCGAGCGCGACGTCGGGGCGGAATTCGAGGTCGGCGCTGGCGTCGAGCCGGTTGGTTTCGCCGATATGGAGCGGCCGCGCCGGGCGGTGCGGTCCCTCCGCGTAGACCGTGGCGCCGGTCGCCGCCTTGATCCTGGGCACCGCGGGAGAATGGTCGCGATGGGTGTGGGTGACGAAAATGTGCGTGACCGTCTCGCCGCGCACGGCATCGAGCAACGCCGCCACATGCGCCTCGTCATCGGGGCCGGGATCGAGGATCGCCACCTTGCCGCGGCCGATGATGTAGCTCACCGTACCCTTGAAGGTGAACGGCCCGGGATTATCGGCGACGATCGCGCGCACGCGCGGGGCGACCTCCTCCGCTTGGCCGGGCATTAAATCGAAAGTCTTGTTGTAAGGGATGTCGTCGTTCATGCGGGTGACAGTGCGTAGGATGGGTTGAGCGCAGCAAAACCCATCATCTTTCGCCGAAACTCAAGCGATCGTCGATCGCATCGCCCGCCCAATCGAGCGGGTGCTGGCAACGTCCAGATCGCATGCAGATGGTCCGGCAGAATGACGATGGCTTCGATATCGAATGGGTGGCGCCGCCGAACACAGCGGAACGCTTGGCGCAAGAGATCGATGTAATCGACGAGGAGACTCAAGCGGCGCTCAGCCCCATTAGCCGTGAAGAAGTAGCTGCCGCCACAGATGAAGTTTCGCCGATAGTTTCTCACCGAGCAAGCATAGCATAGGAGGATGGGTTGAGCCGCTTCGCACCCATCGCTTCTTGGCGTCGCCGATGGATGGGTTTCGCTCCGCTCAACCCATCCTACGGGCTGGATAGCGGCAATCGTGGCGATCTGGAAGAAGGACCTCGACCGCGAAAGCGCTCAATTCGAAATACACCTACGCCGACCATCTGGCGCGGCTGCCATTCGCCAACCCCGCCGACGCTGAGAGGATTAAAGAGGGCTTCAAAAAGGCCGGGTTGTCGGATGAAAGTCAGGCGCGGTCTACGTCCGACTGAACGGACACGCCGCTTCACGCGAATCTCTAAACACAAGCGCAATATCTGTTCCTGGCATGTCTGTTCTTGGCACAAGGCGTCGCGCAATGATCTGCACTCGAGGCGTCGCTTTCGGCGCATACCGGACATGGGCGAGGACCACCGCCCCTACGCATTGCATGGCTCCCGCCGGACTTTCGATTGAAATCGGTTTGCAACCTGCCGCCAATGACTGTCGCCACTGCCGCCAACAACTCCGCTGAGCAATTGATTCTAAAATTGATAGAGCCCCGGTGCCCGGAACCACACCATTGACGATGCTAGTGTATTTCCAAGTTGATGGCGGCAAAGGCGTCATCCAATGGCGACAAGTGAATCGGCTCAGGTTGCGCCAATATCGCCTTTCCCGAGGTTGCACTTGGAGCAAGATGTTACGAGATTCTGTCCCCAACTTCTACGGACACTTCAAGAACTGCTCCGCGATCCCAATCCAAAGAAGCCAGAGCATTCCCCGGCGCGGGTGGAGGATCACTTGCCGGACGTGACAAGGCATATCCTTGGCAAGTCGTTTGAACCGCGTATCTCGACTTCGCGGCGTCAGCTCTTTTAATCGCAATCAGTTTACAGTACCTGCCCGGAGGTCATGCTGCGGCTACAAGCTCGCGAACGACGGCGTCGATACTTGCTCGTTGCAGCACTATCACAACTGCAAATCCTTTGTGTATTGCCATACGACCCGATCAACATGGCCGGGAGAACGCAGGTCAAGCTCCTGAGACAGCGCCTCAGCTTGATCTAGCCAATGCTTATACGATTCTGGACTCGCACTGCTAGCTCCAAATCTTTTTAGACCAAAATCTTCTAAAAGCCGTCTAGTCCGCTTGTTAAACGGCGGATATTTATCAGGGGCGCGGCATTGCAGTATTGCGCTTAAACTTGGAATACGGAGCGGGGAGATGTAACCGGACTCAAGCACCATTTTAAGCCGCTCGGCAATATCCAAAGATTCGTCAAAAAGAGTTTTGAGTGCACTGCGGACGTGAGAAAGGTCTTTTTCAATAAGCGCTCTTTGGAACAGGTATGCTCTCCCCATAGACTTTGTTAAGTAATCAGCGAGCTTCCGCAGCGTTGCTCGGCTTATTTTCTGCGGGACTTCTTCTTCTAAAGGTAAACCTGTTTGAGTATCCTGGTTTTTCACCGCCCGCGCCAATTCGGCCAGTTCCTTGCGATCCCGCGTGCTGAGGGTCTCAAACTCATAGTTCTGTTTGGTCGCTTTCCCGCCGACGCTCATTTTACCTTTACGGGCCTTGTCGTATGCTTCTTCTGCCCGGTTAAGGTCGTTTTTGGTAATCTTTCTGGTGTCTGCGGCTGTCCAAAGTGTACGAAACCATTTGCCAATCGCATCGCGGCTGATCTTGTCTTCTAGTAATACAGCCGCCTCGTCCTGACCATTTTGTTCCATTTCTGAAAGCGCTTTGGCCGACAGATTCGCCGAGCCCACTACTACACCTAAGTTTGTCAGATAGACCTTGGCGTGCATTCCGTCGCGCTGACGCACCTTGGTATTTGATCGCTTAATCAACTGTCGTACTGCGCGTGGATTTGTGTTGGTACTGGAGAGCCAGCATATTACGCGCAGATTGCCCTGGAAGTTTGCAAGTGAATCGTTCCAGTCTCGTCCGACAAATGCAACTGCTAAATCCATGCGTTTGGATTCCCTTGCAAGTGTCCCTATTGCGCCCCGAATGTGCGCGGGATTCGAGAGAAACTGGGCTGGCATTTTTCCCCCGTAGTCGCTTTCGGGGGACGAGCGGACTAGCCGCCCGCATCCCCGTCCTCCGCCACCGCACTTGAACAATGATAGCAGCCAACATCGGCCCGAAAAAGCACAATGCGCGAACCATAAGCGTCGCGTTCTCTGAAAGACCCCCCGCGAGCTACGCACCGCCCGGTCACCACATTTGTCTACGACGAAATGAGACATGCGGAGAGCGATCCGCAGCTAATGCGTATTTGATCGCGTCGAAAATGTGCGACTCGGAGGCCGGGTCCACATCATCCATGTTCTTCGGATTCCGGCTGAGAACCGGCAACGTGCGTGCCGTATTCGGCGCCTGATCCCCCACGATGAATAGTCCCTTGCCTTCCCTGATCTTGCTATCGGCGCGCGGCCCAGTGTTCACCAGCCGCTCGCGTACCAGCGTGTAGCCGTTTTCACGCGAACCTTGCGGCTTCGAGACCAGCTCGAAGTTGAGTCCGGGGTGCTTGATGCCGTTGATCGTCACCGGCAACTTGAACTCCTCCTGCGGACAGTTTTCATTCATTTCCTGCCCAAGGGCATCGTCGGCAAAGTTACGCCGGAACATGTCATGCCATTTGGTCGGTTGAAGCAAATCTTGGTGACGCCAGCCGCGTTTGATTTTGTAGGATTGAATCCGAGTTGTGATTTCGGAAATAGGCTCGTTCGTTCCTTTGTCAGGCGTGCCGGACCATCCGTAGACCTCACCAATGACGAACAAGTCTCCCGGTAGCGTCGGCATGGTGCGGCCATTCTTGAACTGTAGCGTGGTACCGTCGCTCTCGGCGAATGCCAGATAAGCGTAAGGCCGAGAACTGCCGTGGTCATAGCACCCGAACGTCTTCCAGCCGACTGGGATTTCGAAGTCATCGACGAAGATGTATTTGCCGTATTTGAAGAACACCGAATCGAACGCACCGCCAGCAACAATCGACCAGTTGCCAAACTTGAACGCTTGCAACATCGGCTCGTTGCCTTCGCAGGCTTGCTCAATGCTGGCGAGATAGTTAGGGGTCGTGCGGTTGAGTAGGCGGTTATCTTCAAACGAGCAATGGATGATCCGCCGCGCCTCGCCGGTTTTTGGATCGACAATGCACGGCCCCGCGCCTTTTGGAATGCCGCTGAGATTAAACCTGTGAGCGATAGCGTTGTGCGAAGGCCCGCTGGGTCCGCCCGTGTTGTGCGCGGCGGGGCGGCCACGACGCCCGCAAACAGCAAAATGAATTCACGTCGCTTCATCTACCCCCCAAGGCCGCGATCATAGCCTGACACTGGGATGGGAGTCGTGCTGCAGACAACAAAACATGCGCGTTGTTGTCACAGTTGGGTCATTTTCGGCCGAAAACAGACCCGTAAATTCGCGGTTCCGTCAGTGGTGGACTGGCCCCAAACCTGTCGCCAATGGCTGTCGCCAATAACTCCGCTAAGCGATTGATTCTAAAATTGATAGAGCCCCGGTGCCGGGATCGCCGGGGCTCCAGCAATCTCATTCAGCACGCCTGGTGAGACCGAGATCGCCGGCCATTGTCATGCAAGCGACGGGCCAAATATCCAAGGTATCAAAACGGTGTCGATTCACGTTTCAAGCGGCGGGGCGGGCGAACCTTCTGATCGCGAAGCGGGCGCTCGCTGACTAAAATACAGGCAGTCCCCATTCGCCGGTGCGCTTTCCGGCGGGCCTCAAAACGGCGTGCGGCTGCGGATCGCTGCCGCCAACGTGCCTTCGTCGAGATAATCGAGTTCGCCGCCGACCGGCACGCCGTGCGCCAGGCGCGTCACCTTGACCTTGGCGTCGTGGAGCAGGTCGGTGATGTAGTGGGCCGTGCTCTGGCCGTCGACCGTGGCGTTGAGCGCGAGGATGATTTCGTTGACCGCCGGATCGTGCGCGCGCTTGACCAGCGCGGCGATCGAGAGATCGTCCGGCCCGACGCCGTCGAGCGGCGACAACGTGCCGCCGAGCACGTGGTAGCGGGCGTTGATGGCGCGCGCGCGTTCGAGCGCCCACAAATCGGCGACGTCGGCCACGACCACGATGGCGGCGGGGTCGCGCCGCGCATCGGTGCACACCGTGCAGGGATTTTGCGTGTCGATGTTGCCGCAGACGCGGCACACCTCGATCTTCTCGATCGCGGTCTGCAAGGCGGCGGCGAGCGGTGCCATCAGCGTCTCGCGCTTCTTGATGAGAAACAAAGCCGCGCGCCGCGCCGAGCGCGGCCCCAGCCCCGGCAGGCGCGCGAGGAGCTGGATCAGACGTTCGATCTCGGGGCCGGCGGCGACGGCGGGCATGGCTATTGTTCCCCTCCCCCTTGTGGGGAGGGATCAGGCGTGGGGGTCGAGAGGCCGTGCAAGTGCCGTCTCGCCAATGCATGGTTCCAGCGCGGGCGCCCTCGCTCTCGCCTCGTCTCCCGCCCCCGCTCCGTTCCCTCCTCCACAAGGGGGGAGGGGACGCAGAAACCCCGGCCGCTGCATTCAGCGTCCGTTGCAGGAGATTGGATCATCAAAACAATCATCAGAACAGTTTCAGCCCCGGCGGCAGCGGCAGACCGCCGGTGAGCGCCTGCATCTTGTCCTGCAGCACGGCTTCGAGCTTGCGGCGCGCGTCGGCGTGGGCGGCGACGATGAGGTCTTCGACGATCTCGCGCTGATCGGCTTTGAGCAGCGACTCCTCGACGTGCGCGGCTTTGACCTCGCCCTTGCCGGAAAGCTTCAACGTCAAGAGCCCGCCGCCGGCGGTACCTTCGACCTCGATGCGGTCAAGCTCGGCCTGCATCGCCTCCATCTTGGATTTGAGTTCGGCGGCCTGTTTCATCAGACCGAGAAAATCGGCCATCGCGGCACCTGTTTATGGTTCGTCGTCGGCGCGGCCGGTGTCGGCGGGCGCATCGAACGACGCGCCGTCTACTGCGGCGGGCGCCGGCGCGCCGGCGGGCGGGCGCACATCGACGATCTCGGCGCCGGGAAAGCGCACGAGCACCGCCTGCACCAGCGGATCGCCGCGCACTCCGTCCTTCAGCGCGGCTTGGCGCATGTCCGCCTGCGCTCGCAGGCTCGCCATGCCCGGCTCGGCGGAGACGATGACCATCCAGCGCCGGCCGGTCCAATCGCCGAGTTTCTTTGCGAGTTCGCCGACCAGCGTCTTCGGCGCGCTCGCTTCGAGGCCGATCTCCAGCCGGCCGTCCTCGAAGCGCACCAGCCGCACGTCGCGTTCGAGCGCGCTTTTGAGCGCGAGGTCGCGCTTCTCGGCGGCGAGCGCGACCAGATCCGCGAAGCTCGCGAGCGCGCGCGCCGGTGCGCGCGCAGCTTCGCCGCGGGCGATCGGCTCATG
>JASHPW010000019.1 GCA_030037895.1 Xanthobacteraceae bacterium
GCGCGTTGCTCTCCCGGTCGCGGCGTTGCCTCGACGCAGGAGGGGAACGCGAGCTTCGGCTGGCGCCGGTGGCGTCACGACAATCGGTGGAACGGCCGGGCCTCTCGTCGTTCCTCGGTTGGGGCGCATAGCTCAGTTGGTAGAGCAGCTGACTCTTAATCAGCGGGTCCAAGGTTCGAGTCCTTGTGCGCCCACCACGCTTCGCCCTTGCGGGCTACGCGTGGCGCAGCCACGCAAGTCCGAAAGGGCGAAGCGTGTCCGGCGTAGCTTGAGCGAAGCGAAAGCGTAGACGGACTGAGCCGTGTGATATGTCTACATCATTCGCAGTCGAGCTTTTCCAGATCGTGAATATACTGGCGCCACCGCAGACCTGAGGCGGCGAATTGCCGATCATAACGCAGGGAAATCACCGTACACTGCCAAATATCTTCCATGGGAATTGCTCTGGTATTGCGCCTTTACCAACAAATACAAAGCGCTTGCATTCGAGCGATATCTAAAGTCGCATTCCGGCAGAGCCTTTGCCAAAAATCGGCTTTGGTAAGCTGTTGCGTTGCCCTCCGGAGTGACCGGACCACCCTCCCGGCGTGGCTTGATGTGGTCGGCGATCAGCACGCCACCACGCCCGCGATCCGGCGTCGGGCAGTCGGCTATCGTGCATTGATAGTCGTCACGCGCCAGGCACGCCGCGCGCAACCGCTTCCATAGCAGCGGTTGATAGAACGGGTCCTGGACTTCATTGCGCTTGGCGGCCGGCTTCCATCCGGGAGCGCAGAACGTCGGTGGCTTGATCGGCATGCGAAAGGGGGGCGAACATGCCACTGTCGGAGCAAGTGCGGACCCCGCAGGCCGAGCCTTCCGACGAGCTCTTGCGTTCCCATGCCCGAGCGAACATCTCAATGGGTTGACACGGGGGCTCAGCAACGGTGATCAAGCCCGCTGCTCGATCAGCCGATCGATGCGCGCGCCCATGCGCTCCAGCGCGCCCGGCGCACAGCCGGCACCGGCAATGAACAATCGTTGCGTGTATATTGACAAATAGTAATCCAGAGCATCGGCGGCGATTTCAGCGCGCCGACAGTGCGAATGACAGGCAAATCATCGACGCCATCGGTCTTTCCTTGATGGCGGAATCCAAAGACATGGGGCTTCCGATGTTGCAAATCAAGGTAGTGCTCGTCGATACGACGGAAACGATCAAGACCGACACGATGGCGGCGGCTGCCGAGGCGCTCAACGTCCAGGTCACGCGGGATCTGCCGCAATTCTGGAACGTCAGCGCGACCGTTTCCTATCGGCCTGATGCGCACGGCGTTCCGCAGGGCATGTGGCCGGTGCAACTGGTCACGTCGTTGCCGCCCGGCGAAGGCGGCTTCCACATGACCAGGCACAATCAGCCCTACGCCAAGGTCATCATCACGCCCGGCAGCGACGAGTGGACCATCGACGCGAGCCACGAAACCGTGGAGATGCTCGTCGACCCCTACGGCAACCGGCTGCAAACTTCGACCGCGATCGGGATAACCGGGGGCCGCATCAAGGACGCCGAGGGAAAGTTCGAATATCTCGTCGAGACCTGCGATCCTTGTGAGGCCAACAGATACGCCTACCAGATCGACGGCGTCATGGTGTCAGACTTCATTACCCCGCATTTTTACGACCTCGTTTACTCGCCCAACGCGCGCTACAGCTTCACCGGCGCGGTCAAGGCTCCGCGTCAGGTCCTGCCCGGCGGCTACATATCCTGGGTCGATCCGCAGGCCGATGCGATGAAGCAAATCCTCTGGGTCGATCCATCCAACCCCCCGCAAATCAACGACCTCGGGCCGGCGCCGCCAAATATGAGCCTGCGGTCATTTGTGGAAGCGCACACATATCATCTCGTACACGAGTACCGGGTGACGGCAAAAAAGGCGGTGATAGACGCGCGCAAGAAATATCGCGCCAATCTCGAGGCGGTGGCCCGCATACGCGCCAAGAACTACATCTGAACGACGGCGTCGCCGTCGCCCGGCTACGGGACATCGGACCGGCAAGCGCCATCGCGCCGGACAGGGCGGAGGCCGGGCGCTCGGCGAGCACGCTTCTCGCCTTTGTTGGTGGTCATTTCGCGCCTTCCCACGCCTGCGCGGTCGCTGAATTCGCGGTTGTTATTTCAAAGCTCACGGTAATGATGCCCAGATGAGGAGGGGAACGATGGCCGACGACGCCGACGTGATCATCGTTGGAGCGGGACTTTCCGGTCTCGTTGCGGCGGCGGAACTCATCGAGGCCGGCAAGAAGGTCGTCATCCTCGATCAGGAGCCCGAGCAGTCGCTGGGCGGCCAGGCATTCTGGTCGCTGGGTGGCATTTTCCTCGTCGATTCGCCGGAGCAACGGCGCATGGGCATCCGCGACTCGCATGCGCTCGCGCTCGAAGATTGGATGGGGACGGCCGCGTTCGATCGCGACGAGGATTTCTGGCCGCGACAATGGGCGCAGGCTTATGTCGCCTTCGCCGCCGGCGAGAAGCGCTCGTGGCTGCGCGAGCGCGGCGTGCGCTTCTTTCCCGTGGTCGGCTGGGCCGAGCGCGGCGGCGGCAACGCCACCGGCCACGGCAATTCGGTGCCGCGCTTTCATGTCACCTGGGGAACCGGGCCGGCCGTCGTCGCGCCGTTCGCGCGGCGCGTGCGCGAAGCGGCGGAGCGGGGGCTTGCCGCCCTGAGATTCCGGCATCGCGTCAACGAACTGACCAAGGCGGGCGGCGCTATCGACGGCGTGCGCGGCGACATCCTCGCGCCGTCGAACGCCGAGCGCGGCCGGAAAAGCTCGCGCGAAATTGTCGGATCATTCGCGCTGAAGGTGCAGGCGGTCATCGTCGCTTCCGGCGGCATCGGCGCCAATCACGAGCTTATTCGCCAGAACTGGCCGCAGCGTTTGGGGGCGCCGCCCCAACGCATGATCACCGGCGTTCCCGACCATGTCGACGGCCGCATGTTGGCCGTCAGCGAAGCGGCCGGCGGGCGGGTCATCAATCGCGATCGCATGTGGCATTACGTGGAAGGCGTCAAGAACTGGAATCCGATCTGGACCGCGCACGCCATTCGCATCCTGCCCGGTCCATCCGCACTGTGGCTCGACGCACGCGGCCGACGGTTGCCGGCCCCGCTTTATCCGGGCTTCGATACGCTCGGCACCCTCACATACATCATGCAGACCGGGTACGATTATTCCTGGTTGATCCTCACCCGAAAAATCATTGCAAAGGAATTCGCGCTGTCCGGCTCGGAGCAAAATCCCGATTTGACCGGCAAAAGCTGGCGCCGGGTTCTTCTGAGCCGCGCGGCCGGGGGCATTCCCGGCCCGGTCAAAGCCTTCATGGACAAGGGCGAAGACTTCATTGTCGAGCGCGATCTTGCGGTCCTGGTCGAGCGCATGAATGCGCTCGCCGGCGGCGAGCCCTTGCTGAACGTGGCGAGCGTCGAGCGCGAGATTGCCGCCCGCGATCGCCAACTCGACAATCCCTATTGCAAGGACATGCAGATCACGGCCATTCGCGGCGCGCGTCGTTATCTCGGCGACCGGCTCATCCGCACGGCGCGCCCGCATCGGCTGCTCGATCCCGCCGCCGGACCTTTGATCGCGGTTCGCCTCAACATTTTGACGCGCAAGACTCTGGGCGGCCTGCAAACCGATCTCGACAGCCGCGTGCTCGGCGCCGACGGCCGAGCCGTGCCGGGGCTTTACGCCGCCGGCGAGGCGGCCGGTTTCGGCGGCGGCGGCGTTCACGGCTATGCCGCGCTCGAAGGAACCTTTCTCGGCGGTTGCATCTTCTCCGGTCGGGCGGCGGGGCGGGCCGCGGCGCGAGACATAGCTTAAGCCGCGCCTTGAGCGGGATGACTTATCAGCGCGTTCGCGGCGGCAGACGCGACCGCCTCGTCATGCGACCGACGGGCGCCCCACGCCGATCAATCGATCGAGCTTTTCCCGGCTCTGCCGCAACGGTTCGCTCGAGCCGTCGTAGGTGATCCGACCGCGGTTCATCACCACGGTGCGCGGCGAGATGTCGAGCGCCAGGCGCGTGTTCTGCTCCACCAGGACCAGCGTCAGCCCTTGCGTGTCGGCCAGATGGCGCACCGCGCGGGTGAGTTCCTCGACGATGACCGGCGCCAGGCCTTCCGAAGGCTCGTCCATGAGGATCACCTCAGGATTGCCGACGAGCGCCCGGGCGATCGCCAGCATTTGTTGCTCGCCGCCGGAGAGGTGACTGCCGCGGTTGAGCTGCCGCTCCTTGAGCTTGGGGAAAAGCGCGAAGACCGCGTCGATGGTCCACGGCCCCGGCCGCGCCGCCACTTCGAGATTTTCCCGCAGCGTCAGCGACGGGAATATCTCGCGTTCCTGGGGCACATATCCCAATCCGGCCGCGACCCGCCGGTGCGGCGCGAATTGCGAGATATCGCGCCCGAGCAAGCGGACACGGCCGCGGTGCAGCGTGGTGTGTCCCATCACCGTCGCCAGCAGCGTGGTCTTGCCGACGCCGTTGCGGCCGATGATGGAGAGCGTTTCCCCGGCTCTGACTTCAAGCCGGACGTTCTCGACGATGACGGTCTCGCCGTAGCCGCCCGACACGCCGTCGAGTTCCAGTGCCAATCCCCGCTCAGTCACGGCGGTCCCTCTGCGCCTCGCCGAGATAGACCGCGCGCACGCGCTCGTCGGCCGAGATCTCCTCCGGCGTGCCTTCGGTCAGCACGGCGCCGGCGACCATCACTGTGATCCGCTGCGCAAAGCGGAACACCACGTCCATATCGTGCTCGATGATCAGGACCGTGATGTCCGGATCGAGCCTGGAAATCACCTCGAGGATCAGATGGTTTTCCGAGGACGGCACGCCGGCCGCCGGTTCGTCGAGCAGCAGGAGCTTCGGCCGCTGCGCCAGCGCGATTGCGATCTCGACCAGCCGTTGCCGGCCGTAGGGCAGCTCGCGCACCGGCTTGCAGGCGTCGGCGAGGAGCGCGAGCGCCTCCAGTTGATCGAGCGCCTCCTCGATGACCGCGACCTCGCTGCCGGCCGATCGCCACAGGCGGTGACCGGCGCGCGTGCGCTCGGCGATCGCGAGATAGACATTCTCGATGACGGTCAGGCCGCGAAAAAGCCGGTTGACCTGGAACGTGCGCGCGATCCCGCGCCGCGTGCGGGCGGCTTGCGACAGGTGAGTTATTTCCTCGCCGTCGAGCCGCACGTCGCCCGCCGACGGCCGCAGCACGCCGGTGATCAGATTGACGAGGCTGGTCTTGCCGGCGCCGTTCGGTCCGATCAGCGCATGGCGGGCGCCGCGCGGCAACGACAGATTGATATTGTCGGCCACCTGGATCGCGCCGAAGCTCTTCTGCAGGTTTCTGATTTCCAGGGCCGGTGCGGCCGCCGCGCTCGTCATGGTCATCGGCGCATTCCCCACGGCAGGAGCCGGCCGATACCCGCGAGTCTGGCGAACACGCCGCGCCGCGCCAGCAGCACCACCACGATCAACAAGAGGCCGATGCCGAATTGCCAGAATTCCGGGCTGACTTTCGCCAATTCGTTTTGCAGCACCATGTAAAGCACGGCGCCGACAAACGCGCCGTAAAGCCAGCCGGCGCCGCCGAGGATGAGCATCATCAGCACCGCGGCCGATTGATCGAAATCGAATACGCCGAGCGTCACCAGGGTATTGGTCTGCGCAAACAGCGCGCCGGCGACACCGGCGAGGCCGGCGGCGATCGTATAGACGATGACGAGGCGCCAATGCACCGGCGATCCGAGCGCGTGCATGCGGGCGACGTTTTCACGGATTCCGGCCAGCGATTGTCCGAACGGCGAATAGACGATCCGGCGCACCACATAGAACGCTACGAACAGCACGGCGAGGCAATACAGATAATAGGTGTGGCCGTAGAGGTCGTAGCCGAAATATCCGAACAGCGGCGCGATGTTGACGCCGGGAATGCCGTCGTAGCCGCCGGTAAAGTCGCGAAACAGGTTGCCCAATTGCTGCAGCATGATGGTCGTCGACAGCGTCAGCACCAAGAGCGCCAGGCCGCGATAGCGCAACAAGATCCAGCCGGAGAGGAAGCCTGCAATCGCCGCCAGCGCCCCCGCGCAAACGAGCCCGGAAATAGGCTCGTTCCAGTTCAGGTCGGTAATCAGCAAAGCCGCGCCATAGGCGCCGACGCCGAAGAACGCCGCATGGCCGAGCGTGACGATTCCGGCAAAACCGAGAATGAGATCGAGCGACAACGCGAACAGGATCATGATCAGCGTCTGGCCGCCCAGAATCATCTGGTTGGGAAAGACGAAATAGGCGGCTATGGCCAAAAGCCAAGGCAACGCCTCGGCGGCGCCAAAACGATCCCGCCGCGCCAGGAAGCTGACGGCGTGCGCGCGCTCGTCGGCAACCTCGCCGCCGAGGGCGGGCGGGGGCGATTTACTCGCGTCCATAGAGTCCCGCAGGCTTTATCAGCAGGATCAGCACCGCGACGGCATAAATGACTAAGCCCCCGGCGTCGGCGAAGAGATATTTGCCCGCGGTGTCGCCGACGCCGAGCACCAACGCGCCGACGAGCGTGCCCCAAATGGTGCCGGAGCCGCCGACGGCGACGACCAGCAGGAAAAAGACCAGATAGATGACGGCAAAGCTCGGCGTGAGGCCGAGGAGCTGAATGGCAAGCCCGCCGCCGAGCGCGGCAAGCCCGCTGCCGATCGCAAAAGTGAACGTGAACAGACGATCGACGTCGATGCCGACCGATTGCGCCATGCGCCGGTTGTCGACCGCGGCGCGAATCTTGGCCCCGACATTGGTGCGCTCGAAGCCGTACCACAGCGCCGCGACCAGCACCGCTCCGACGACAATGAGAAAGACCCGGTAGGTCGGAAAGCTGCGGGCGCCGAGGCGGACCTCGCCGGAGAGGTAATCGGGGAGGCGGATTCCCTGCGGCAGCGGTCCATAGAAATACGTGAAGGTCGCGATCGCCATGAAGGCGAGGCCGATCGTCAACAGCACCTGGTCGAGTTCGCTCGCGCCATAGAGTTGCGCATAGAGCGTGCGCTCGAACAGGACGCTGACGCACCCGACGACCACGAAGGTGATGACGAGCGAAGCCAGAAACGGCACGCCCCAGCTCGCGGTTGCCGTCAGCACGAGATAGCCGCCGACCATCGCGAAGGCGCCGTGCGCCAGATTGACGACGCCCATCAATCCCATGGTGACGGAAAGCCCGACGGAGATGATGAACAGGAACATGGCCCAGGCCAGACCATCGAACAGGATGCTGACGATGGTGTTGACCACGGGCGCCACGTTCGCTTCCAGCGCTATTTGCATCCGGCCCCGCGGAGCGGGGGTGCATTTGCCGCTGCTTGCTTACTGCCTTAGGCCGCTATGACGCGCAACGTCCGACTTTGAGAACCTTGCACTCGTCTTTCACCTGCGGGTACGTTTCCAGAACTTTGATGCCGAGCTTGCTGTCGGGCTTCTTGATGACCTCTTCGGCGTTCTCGTTCTGGATGATGTCGCGCGTCTGCGGGTCGATCTCGATCGGACCGCGCGGCCCGTCGTGCTTCCAACCCTTGAGCGTATCGACGACCTTGGCGCCGTCGTCGAGGTTGCCGTGCAGCGCGTTGATGAGGTGGAAGATCCCGGCCATCGTGTCCCATGACGCGGCGGACATGAAATCGGGATAGGAGTTCGGGCCATAGGCGGCGTGCCATTCCTTGACGAAGGCGGTGTTGACGGGGGTGTCGTAATCGTCGGCATAACTCGACATCACGATCAAACCGACGGCCGCGTCGCTCATATGCGCAAGCTCGTAGTCGGGAATGAGGTCCATGGGACCGATGAGCCGAACCCCGGCCTGCCGCATGCCAAGCTCGCCATAGGTCTTCATCACCCCGGCGGCGTGCGCCCCGGATGGGACGAAAACGTAGAAGCAATCGGGGTGCTCGTCCTTGACCCGCTGGAAGAATGGCGTGAAGTCGGGCACCGGCCCGGGGGCGCCCATGCGGATTTGATCGATCAGCTTGCCTCCGGCCTTTTCGAAAGCGGTCTTGAAGGCGAGCGTCGAGTCCTGCCCGGGCGGAAAGTCGGTATATCCGGCAGCGGCGGTCCTGCAGTCGAGCTTTTTCGCCGCATAGGTCCCCATCGGATAGGCCGGGTCCCACATGCTGAAGGAGAAGCGCACGATGTAGGGCGATAAATTCGTGATCCACGCCGTTCCGGCATTGGCGATGAGCATCGGCATCTTGGCCTGGGTCATCAGGGGCGCCACCGCGATTGCCGACGGCGAGAAGACGAAGCCGGTGAGCAGCTTCACCTTGTCGTTGGTGATCAGCTCGGTCGCCACGGTCCTGGCATTGGCACCCGACGGCGGCCCTTCGTCGCGCCTGACCAGCTCGATCTTGTTGTCGCCGAGGTCCTTGGCGTGCAGCTTGACGTAGAGGTCGAACGCCTTGTCGACTTGATTGCCCAGATCGGACATCGGGCCCGAATACGGCAACACCACGCCGATCTTGACCGTTTCCGCATTCGCCATCGTCGCCCAACAGGACGCCAACACTGTGGCTGCAAATGCGGCAATGATTTTCATGGTGGCGGTTCTCCCTGGTTTCAGTTTCCTCTCCGAAGGAGCGGCGTCTCGGCGTGAGCGTCGCTCCTCATTTTCCGCGCCACGCCGGAACATGGCCGGTGCCGAGGTTCGGGGGCAATGTCCCACTTTTTCTGCGACGAGTCAGCAGTTGATTTGCGCGCCGCGCCGCCGCTTTACTTGCGCCTGCGTGCGCATGGCCGTTCGCCGGCCATTGCGGATTTCGTCACTTCGCCCGTAGAACCCTCCCAAGACCTCCAAAACTTGCCTCTGGAGTTGCAGCGTCCATGCTCACGAAACGGATCGACGGTAAAGCGCGCGCCAAGCGTTTGCTTGCCGATGTCGCGGCGGCGGCAGCGGCACTCAAGGCCGGCCCCGGTATTGTCCCCGGACTTTGCGCCGTGCTCGTGGGCAGCGATCCGGCAAGCCAGGTCTATGTCGGCAGCAAGGGCAAGGCCGCGGTCGCCGCCGGCATTCAGAGTTTTCAGCACCGTCTGTCGGAGACGACCAGCGAAGCCGAACTGCTGGCGCTGATCGGCAAGCTCAATGCCGACGACCGCGTGGACGGCATCCTGGTGCAATTGCCGTTGCCGAAACACATCGATCCGCAACGCGTCATCGACGCGATCGATCCGGCGAAAGACGTTGACGGATTTCACGCCGAGAACGTCGGGCGCTTGTGGAGCGGCGGCCGGGCGCGGGCCCTGGTCCCGTGCACGCCCTATGGCTGCCTGCTGCTGCTGCGGGACGCCTCGCCCGCTCTGGCCGGAGCCGAGGCGGTCGTGCTCGGTCGATCCAACATCGTCGGCAAGCCGATGGCGGCGCTGTTGCTGGCCGAGAATTGTACCGTGACGCTCGTTCATTCGAAGAGCCGCGACATCCCGGCCATCCTGCGCCGCGCCGATATCGTGGTCGCGGCCGTGGGGCGACCGGAATTCGTGCGCGGCAACTGGATCAGACCAGGCGCCACCGTGATCGACGTTGGCATCAACAGGGTTGAGATCTCGGGCGGGAAACCGAAGTTGGTCGGCGATGTCGCCTATGCCGAAGCGCAGGGCATTGCCGCCGCGATCACGCCGGTCCCCGGTGGCGTCGGACCGATGACTATCGCCTGCTTGCTGCGCAACACGCTCATCGCCGCCTGCCGGCGCCGCGGTCACGCCGAGCCTGCCGTCTAAGATAAGAGTTCGATAATCCGCGGCGTCGCGATCAGAATTGTAAAATTTATCAATAACATATAGAGAGAGGCACGATTGCGAAGCTTGCAGACCGTGCAGCGGGTCGGCGCCCAAGACCGATCCTTCTTCAGGTTCCATCCAGATCCGTGGAAGTCTTCGGTTCACCCACGCACCCTGCCGCCGTCCAGAATTTTGTTCCGGGATGGTTGAGGCTGGAACCTTCCCCCATCTGAGCGCGTTCGGCTTATGGCTTAGGAGGAGCCATGTGAGGGGGAAATTCGCCTCCATGCCCGATGTCGCTCGCGGTGCAAGGGCTGCCGCAAGGGCGAACATTTGCGCCCCATTCCCCGCCGGAGTTTCCGTTTGGTTGCGAGCGTCCGGCCGCGCTCTGGCGGCGAAACCGGGGTGGGCCGGTCTCCCTGGCCGCAATCCTGTCGCAGTGGTTTGCGCGTCAGCCGCCACTCGCGCCACGAAATTCGCGCCATCCCCTGAAAGCCTTAAAGCCTTGCTCGTTGCCCGGCGCTTCGTCCGCCTCCGGCTGCGGCGTATTAGCTGGATTTGGAGATCTCCATGAAACACGCGCCAGATGTCGCCGGCACCGCGAACGCAAAGGATTCCGCCGCGGCCCGGCTTGACCCGGGTTTGTCCGCTCTCAACGGCGGCGCCGGCGGCGAGTTGCGCGAATTGCTGCATGCGCTCCAGGCCATGCGGGTCGGCGACTTCTCCGTGCGCATGGCCGGCGACCGGGTCGGCATCATGGGCAAGGTCGCCGACACCTTCAACGAGATCGTGGCCGCCAACCAGCGCATATCCCAACAGCTTGAACGCGTCGGCCAGGTCGTGGGCCGCGAAGGCAAGACCCGTCACCGCGTGCGTTTTGGGCTTTCCACGGGCGCGTGGGGCGAGATGGAGTCTTCCGTCAATACGCTCATCGACGATCTGTTGTGGCCGACCACGGAAGTGACGCGCGCGATCGCCGCGGTGGCGCAGGGCGATCTCCTGGAGACCGTGCGGCTCGATGTCGACGGTCGCCCGCTGCAGGGCGAGTTCCTACGCTCGGCCGAGATCGTCAACAGGATGATCAAACAGCTCAACGTGTTCACCTCCGAAGTGACGCGCGTCGCCCGCGAGGTCGGCACCGGAGGCAAGCTCGGCGGCCAAGCGCAGGTCCGCGAAGTGTCGGGCGTGTGGAAGGACTTGACCGAGAGCGTCAACTCGATGGCCTCGAACCTCACCGCTCAGGTCCGCAACATCGCCGAGGTGACGATCGCGGTGGCAAACGGCGACCTGTCGAAGAAGATCACCGTCGACGTGCGCGGCGAAATCCTGCAGCTCAAGGAAGCCATCAACACCATGGTCGATCAGCTGCGTTCGTTCGCCTCGGAGGTCACCCGCGTCGCCCGCGAGGTCGGCACCGACGGCAAGCTCGGCGGCCAGGCGATCGTGCCCGGCGTCGCCGGCACCTGGAAGGACCTGACCGACTCGGTGAACGCGATGTGCGGCAACCTCACCGACCAGGTGCGCAACATCGCCCATGTGACCACCGCCGTGGCGCGCGGCGACCTGTCGCGCAAGATCACGGTCGACGTGCGCGGCGAGATTCTCGAGCTCAAGGACACCATCAACACGATGGTCGATCAGCTCAATGCCTTCGCCTCGGAGGTCACCCGCGTCGCCCGCGAGGTCGGCACCGAAGGCAAGCTCGGCGGCCAGGCGCAGGTGCCGGGCGTCGCCGGCACCTGGAAGGACTTGACCGACAGCGTCAACTTCATGGCGCTCAACCTTACCGCCCAGGTGCGCAACATCGCCGACGTGGCGACGGCCATCGCCGGCGGCGACCTGTCGAAGAAGATCACGGTCAACGTCAGCGGCGAGATTCTGCAGCTCAAGGAGACCATCAACACGATGGTCGATCAGCTCAACGCCTTTGCCGGCGAGGTGACGCGCGTCGCCCGCGAGGTCGGCACCGAGGGCCGGCTCGGCGGCCAGGCCAACGTGCTCGGCGTCGCCGGCACCTGGAAGGATTTGACCGACAGCGTCAACTCCATGGCCTCGAACCTGACCGCGCAGGTGCGCAACATCGCCGAAGTCTCGACCGCGATCGCCAGCGGCGACCTGTCGAAGAAGATCACGGTCGACGTGCGCGGCGAGATTCTCGAGCTCAAGGACACCATCAACACGATGGTCGATCAGCTCAACGCTTTCGCCTCGGAGGTCACCCGCGTCGCCCGCGAGGTCGGCACCGAAGGCAAGCTCGGCGGCCAGGCCACGGTGCGCGGCGTCGCCGGCACCTGGAAGGATTTGACCGACAGCGTCAATTCCATGGCCTCGAACCTCACCGGCCAGGTGCGCAACATCGCCGATGTGGCGACCGCGGTCGCCCGCGGCGACCTGTCGAAGAAGATCACGGTCAACGTCAGCGGCGAAATCCTGCAGCTCAAGGAAACGCTGAACACGATGGTCGATCAGCTCAACGCCTTCGCCGCCGAGGTCACCCGCGTCGCCCGCGAGGTCGGCACCGAAGGCAAGCTCGGCGGCCAGGCCGAGGTGCCGGGCGTCGCCGGCACCTGGAAGGACTTGACCGACAGCGTCAACTCGATGGCCGGCAACCTCACCGCGCAGGTGCGCAACATCGCCGAAGTGGCGACCGCCATCGCCGGCGGCGACCTCTCGCGCAAGATCACGGTCGATGTGCGCGGCGAAATCCTGCAGCTCAAGGAAACGCTGAACACGATGGTCGATCAGCTCAACCGCTTCGCCGGCGAGGTGACCCGCGTCGCCCGCGAGGTCGGCACCGAAGGCCGCCTCGGCGGCCAGGCCAACGTGCCGGGCGTCGCCGGCACCTGGAAAGACCTGACCGACAGCGTCAATTCCATGGCCGGCAACCTCACCGCGCAGGTGCGCAACATCGCCGAGGTAACGACCGCGGTCGCCCGCGGCGACCTGTCGCGGAAAATCACCGTCGACGTGAAGGGCGAAATTTTGGAGCTCAAGAACACCATCAACACGATGGTCGATCAGCTCAACGCCTTCGCCTCGGAAGTCACCCGCGTCGCCCGCGAGGTCGGCACCGAAGGCAAGCTCGGCGGCCAGGCGCAGGTATCGGGCGTCGCCGGCACCTGGAAGGACTTGACCGACAACGTCAACTTCATGGCGTCCAACCTGACTGCGCAGGTGCGCAACATCGCCGACGTGGCGACCGCCATCGCCGGCGGCGACCTGTCGAAGAAGATCACCGTCGACGTGCGCGGCGAAATCCTGCTGCTCAAGGAAACGCTCAATACGATGGTCGAGCAGCTTCGCTCCTTTGCCGCGGAAGTGACGCGCGTCGCCCGCGAAGTCGGCACCGAGGGCCGGCTCGGCGGCCAGGCGGTGGTGCCGGGCGTCGCCGGCACCTGGAAGGACCTGACCGACAACGTCAACCTCCTGGCGGCGAACCTGACCACGCAGGTGCGCAACATCGCCGAGGTGACGACCGCGGTCGCCCGCGGCGACCTGTCGCGCAAGATCACCGTCGACGTGAAGGGCGAAATTCTGGAGCTCAAGAACACCATCAACACGATGGTCGATCAGCTCAACGGCTTCGCCTCGGAAGTCACCCGCGTCGCCCGCGAGGTCGGCACCGAAGGCCTGCTCGGCGGCCAGGCGGTGGTGCCCGGCGTCGCCGGCACCTGGAAGGACCTGACCGACACCGTGAACGTGATGGCCGCCAACCTGACCGAACAGGTGCGCGGCATCGTCAAGGTCGTGACCGCCGTCGCCAACGGCGACCTCAAGCAGAACCTCGCGGTGAAATCGAAAGGCGAGGTGGCGGCGCTGGCCGAGACCATCAACAACATGACCGAAACGCTGGCGACCTTCGCCGACCAGGTGACCACCGTGGCGCGCGAGGTCGGCGTCGAAGGCCGCCTCGGCGGCCAGGCCAACGTGCCCGGCGCCGCCGGCACGTGGAAGGACTTGACCGGCAACGTCAACCTCTTGGCCGCCAACCTCACCACCCAGGTTCGCGCCATCGCCGAAGTGGCGACCGCGGTGACCAAGGGCGACCTCACCCGCTCGATCCAGGTGGATGCGCGCGGCGAGGTGGCCGAGCTCAAGGACAACATCAACACGATGATCGACAATTTGCGGCTCACCACCGACCGCAACACCGAGCAGGACTGGCTCAAGACCAACCTGGCGAAGTTCACCAACATGCTGCAGGGGCAGCGCGACCTCGCCACCGTCGGCCGGCTGCTCCTTTCCGAGCTCACGCCGCTGGTCAACGCCCACCAGGGCGTCATCTATCAGATGGAGAACGAGGAGACGCACGGCCTCAACCTCCTCTCGGCCTATGCCGACGACGGCGCGGACGGTCACGCTCCGACGCTGCGGCTCGGCGAAAGGCTCATCGGCCAATGCGCGCTCGACAAACGGCGCATGCTGATCACCGATATGCCCGACGGCGCCACTCCCATCGGCTCGGCGTTGTTCAAGGCGGTGCCGAAGAACATCATCGTGCTGCCGGTGCTGTTCGAGAATCAGGTCAAGGCGGTGATCGAGCTGGCCTCGATCCATGAATTCACGACGTTGCAAACGATGTTCCTCGAGCAGCTCACCACGTCGATCGGCATCGTGCTCAATTCGATCGAGGCGACGATGCAGACCGAAGGGCTGCTCAAGCAGTCGCAGCAGCTCGCCGGCGAATTGCAGGCGCAGCAGAAGGAGCTGCAGCAGACCAACGAGCAGCTCGAGCAGAAGGCGCAACAGCTCGCC
>JASHPW010000140.1 GCA_030037895.1 Xanthobacteraceae bacterium
AAGGCCAGCATTCGCCGCGCCGCCGCCACATCCTCGCTCCGCTTCGCACACGCGCGCAGGTCCTGTGCCGTGTAATCCCTCCGTGTGATCGCAACCGCCGCCATCCCAGCCTCCTCGCGAATCAAGAATGCCAAGGAATCACATCCGAGCAGCCCACGGAATCCCCCATGAGTCAGAATTAAATGCCGTTGGTATTACACTGTCGCATCGGCCTATTCAGCGGCAACGGCGCTTCCGGCAATCGGTATTCTTCGCTTACGCACGGGCGTAATCCGATCACGTCGAATCGAAATGCGCTCTCGGCTCGGGGCAATGCCCGAGGCGCGCGCAAGCCGATCCTGCATTTTTCCTGCATTGCGCGGAATTGAGCCTCGGGGCGCATTCAGCGCGCGACCCGAGGCCCACCGCGTTGCGACTCAGCCGGTTTTGTGGGCGCGGCGAACGTGGTGCCGGGAATGCCTGACCCACCGCCTGTGGTGGTGGTGGTGATAGAAGCGCGGTTCCCCCGAATAGGCGGCATAGTAAACGGGCCCGATTCCGAACAAGCCGTCGAAGCCGCCGATGACGCCGCCGACCGCTCCACCGACGACCGCACCGATCGGTCCCGCCGTGCGGTTGCCCTCATAAACTCCATGCGCTACGCCGTCGGGAATGCCCTGCGCCTTCGCCGCGAGCGGCGAGCCGAGCGCGGCGACGACGACCGCTGCAAACACAATGTGGTACTTCACGCTACACCCCTTCCTGTGGTGAAAACCGCCACGTGGCCGCAAATCAAGGCGTTTACGCGGCATTGTTGCGGCAGTGCGGCGGCACGATGGCGATTATCGGAAGAGTGCGGCAAAACGATCACACCTGAAGCGATGCTCATCGACGCCAAAGTACGGGGGGCGAGATGCCGGAAGCACACGAACAGATGGAACACGCGGAGCACGCCGAACATGCTTCGCACTCGAATCGGAAGATCGCGCTGGTGATCGCGATCCTGGCGCTGTTTCTTTCGTTCGCGGAGACGCTCGGCAAGAGCGCACAGACCGAAGCGATCGGCGCCAACGTCGAATCCGCCAATTTGTGGGCGTTCTTCCAGGCCAAGACGATCCGCATGACGACGATCCGCACCGCCGCCGAAGCGCTGAAGCTCGAGGAAGCGGCCGCGGGCGATCCGGCGGCGCGCGAGGCCATGGATAAGCAGATCGACGCCTGGCGGCAGACCGCTGCGCGCTACGATTCCGAGCCGGAGACCAATGAAGGCCGTAAGGAACTCGCCGCGCGCGCCAAGAATGCGGAGGGGAGCCGCGACCTCGCGCTGGCAAAATATCATCACTACGAGCTCGCCTCGGCGGCGTTTCAGATCGGCATCGTGCTCGCCTCGGCGGCGGTGATCACCGGGATCATCGCGCTCGCCTGGTTCGCCGGAGTCCTCGGCGTTGCCGGACTTGCCGTGCTGGCGCTCGGCCTGTTTGCACCGCACGCTTTGCCTTTGCTTTAGGTTGCGGTGCAACGATGACAAAAAAACACGGCAAAGCGGAGCAGCAGGTGGCGCGCGGCAAGCGGCTCGCTGCGGCGCTGCGCGAAAACCTCAAGCGGCGCAAGGCGCAGGCGCGCGCCCGCGCCGGGAGCCGCGTGGATGGCGAAGCCGCCGCGCAGGACGATCCGGGAACCGAATCGCCAGCTCCCGACTTTCGCCGCAATCGGGGGAGCGATTAGGGACTTCGGTCCCGGGATGGTGTGTTGCGGGGGTGATGATGGATCGCATGCGCATCGTCGGCGGCCGTCGGCTTAGCGGCACGATTCCGATCTCGGGGGCGAAGAACGCCACGCTGCCGCTGATGATCGCGAGCCTGCTCACCGACCAGACTCTCGTTCTCGACAACGTGCCGCGGCTCGCCGATGTCGGCTTGCTGCAGCGCATTCTCGGCAACCACGGCGTTGACATCATGGTCGGCGGCAAGCGCCCAGGCGAAACCGCCGATCACGGCCAGACGCTGCACATTTCCGCCGCCCATATCGTCGATACCACCGCTCCTTACGAGCTGGTCTCCAGGATGCGGGCGAGTTTTTGGGTGATCGCGCCGCTGCTCGCGCGCATGGGAGAGGCGCGGATCTCGATGCCCGGCGGTTGCGCCATCGGCACGCGGCCGGTCGATCTGCTCATCATGGCGCTCAAGCGGCTCGGCGCCGACATCGACATCGACGGCGGCTACGTGGTGGCGCGGGCGCCGCGCGGACTGCGCGGCGGCGAGATCGTTTTTCCGAAAGTTACCGTCGGCGGCACGCACACCGCGATCATGGCGGCCGCGCTTGCCGACGGCACGACCGTGATCGAGAACGCAGCGCGCGAGCCGGAGATCGTCGACGTCGCCCAATGCCTCAACAAGATGGGGGCGCGCATTTCCGGCGCCGGCACCCGGCGTATCGTCATCGAGGGCGTCGCCAAGCTCGGCGGCGCGCGCCATGCCGTGCTGCCCGACCGCATCGAGACCGGAACCTACGCCATGGCGGTGGCCATGGCCGGCGGCGACATCCTGTTGCAGAACGCGCGCGCGGAACTGCTGCAGGCCGCGCTCGACGTGCTGCGGGAAACGGGCGTCACCGTCTCGTCGACGAACCAGGGCGTCCGCGTCGCGCGCAACGGCGCGCATCTGGCGCCGGTCGAAGTGACCACCGCGCCGTTCCCCGAATTCCCGACCGATCTGCAGGCGCAGCTCATGGCGCTGATGACGCGCGCGCGCGGCATCTCGCACATCGTCGAGACCATCTTCGAGAATCGATTCATGCATGTGCAGGAACTGGTGCGGCTCGGCGCCCGCATCCAGCTCGACGGCGAGCGGGCGACGATCGAAGGCGTGGAGCGGCTCACGGGCGCGCCGGTGATGGCGACGGACCTGCGCGCCTCGGTCTCGCTGGTCATCGCCGCGCTCGCCGCCGAAGGCGAGACCGTCGTCAACCGGGTCTATCACCTCGACCGCGGTTTCGAGCGGCTGGAAGACAAGCTCGCGCGCTGCGGGGCGGCCATCGAACGGCTGTCGGGATAGCACGACCGCGCCGGCCGTCGGGTACGTGGAAATGCGGCGCGGCGTGGCTTATCTGTAAGCCGAACGGCCCACCAAAAACGCCGGAGCCCCGTATGACCTCCTCCCCGACCTCGCTCGTCGATCGCGCCGGCCTCGACCGGTCGCGTCTTGCCAAGATCATCGCGCGCGGCCTCGACGGCGCCGACGACGGCGAACTCTTTCTTGAATATCGCCAGGCCGAGATGCTGGTGTTCGACAATGGCCGGCTGAAGCAGGCGACCTATGACACCTCGCAAGGCTTCGGCCTGCGCGCGGTAAAGGACGAGGCGGTCGGCTATGCGCATGCCTCCGACGTGTCCGAAGCGGCGATCGCGCGCGCCGCCGACGCCGTGCGCGCGGTCAAGGGCGGCTATTCCGGCCGCTATGCCGGCCCGCCGGCGCGCACCAACGTCAAGCTCTATGGCGAGGAGAGTTCGCTCGCGAGCCCCGCTTTCGCGGCCAAGGCGCGATTGCTCGAAGCGATCGACGCCTACGCGCGCGCAAAAGACCCGCGCGTGCGCCAGGTCGCGGTCAGCCTCGGCGCCACCTGGCAGGAGGTCGAGATCGTGCGCGGCGACGGCGAGACCTATCGCGACATGCGCCCGCTCGTGCGCGTGAACGTCTCCGTCGTAGTCGGCGACGGCGACCGGCAAGAGACCGGCAGCGCCGGTTATGGCGGACGCGAGGGCTACGAACGCTTCCTCGCCGCCGACAGATGGCGGAATGCGGTCGACGACGCCGTGCGCCAGGGGCTCATCAATCTTGAGGCGGTGCCGGCGCCGGCCGGCGAGATGGACGTCGTGCTCGGCCCGGGCTGGCCGGGGGTCATGCTGCACGAGGCGGTCGGCCACGGGCTCGAAGGCGATTTCAATCGCAAGAAGACCTCGGCCTTCGCCGAGCTCATGGGGCAACGGGTCGCGGCCAAGGGAGTCACCGTCGTCGATGACGGCACCATGGCGCGGCGCCGCGGCTCGCTCTCGATCGACGACGAAGGCACCCCGACCAACCGCAGCGTGCTGATCGAGGACGGTATCCTCGTCGGCTATATGCAGGATCGCCAGAATGCCCGGCTGATGGGCATGAGACCGACTGGCAACGGTCGGCGCGAGAGCTTCGCGCATGTGCCAATGCCGCGCATGACCAACACCTACATGCTCGCCGGCGACCGCGATCCCGACGAGATCATCGCCGCGGTGAAGAATGGCATCTACGCCGTGCATTTCGGCGGCGGGCAGGTCGATATCACATCGGGCAAATACGTGTTCGAGTGCACCGAGGCCTACCGCATCGAGAACGGCAGGCGCGGGGCGCCGATCAAGGGCGCCATGCTGATCGGCAACGGCCCGACCGACCTGCATCGCGTCTCCATGGTCGGCAACGACCTTAAGCTCGACGACGGCATCGGCACTTGCGGCAAGAACGGTCAGGGCGTGCCGGTGGGCGTCGGTCAACCGACGCTGCGCATCGACCGCATCACCGTCGGCGGGACGGGATGATCTCGCGCGGTGGCGTTACCGCACCACCCCGGAGATGCAACAGGGCCGATGCCGCGGCGGCTTGATCGATTCCTTGAGGTAGCAACGGGCACTCGCCGTGCCGTAGCCCGGCCGGCGGTAGGTCCAGGCGCGGCAATGCGATTCCGCGCGACAGGCCTCGGCGCAGGCCCGGCCGCGCGGATCGGCCGCGGTTTCGAAGGACCGATAATCGCCGCCGACACGATCGATTGAGTATTCGAGTTCGCCGAGCCGCGGCTCGATCACGCCGGCGCCGCGCACGCCCGACACGCAGCAGCTCGCCTTGACGCGCGGCACCACCGCGCGCTTGAGCCGGCACATGGCCGGACTGCCGGACGCCGACGGATAGGAAAAGCTCCACGACCGGCAGAGTTTATCGCGCTCGCAGCGCATCGCGCACACCGCCGGGTCGCCGTTCGCGACCACCGCACTCGCGTAATCGCCGCCCGGCCGATCGTAGCCCGATTGCGCCAGGGCCGGCACGGCGCCGAGCCAGGTCGTGGCGGACACCAAGACGGCAAAGGCCACGATGAGTGCCCGCTCCATGCGTCCGCCCTCGGTTCCTGGCGAATGCCTCGTGCGCCCCATGCACAGAAAAACGCTGTTGCCCGCGAAATGCCACAAGAATCTTAACCGATCGGCCGCTTTTTGCGGAGTGGATCGCGGTCTGGTGTGGCGCCGGTCGCATGGCGCAGCCCCTCGCGCGCGAGCGACAAGCTCTCTCAACCGCGGAAGTGTTTCGATAACCGGAGACCTTGCGCCTGGTAGTTCGAGCCGATGCCGCTGCCGTAAAGCCGGTCGGGACGCGCCAGCATCTTCTGGTAGACGAGCCGGCCGACGATCTGCCCGTGTTCGAGAATGAACGGCACTTCGCGCGAACGCACTTCCAGCACCGCGCGCGAGCCGCGACCGCCGGCGCCGGCGTAACCGAAGCCGGGATCGAAGAAGCCGGCGTAATGCACGCGGAATTCGCCGACCAGTGGATCGAACGGCACCATCGCGGCGGCATAATCGGGCGGCACCTGCACGGCCTCGGTCGAGGCCAGGATATAAAACTCGCCCGGATCGAGGATCAGGCTTTGGTCGGCGCGCGCCGCGATCGGTTCCCAAAAATCGGCCGCGTCGTAGGCGGCACGGCGCTCGACCTCGATGACCGCGGTGTGGCGCTTGGCGCGATA
>JASHPW010000141.1 GCA_030037895.1 Xanthobacteraceae bacterium
CGACTTTATATCGTGGCGGAAGCCTTCCGCGGAAAGAGCCGGCTCGAACGCCACCGCATGATTAACGCCGCGCTGGCAGGCGAGCTTGCAAGCGGCGTGCACGCGCTCGCGATCCACGCCGTCGCGCCGGGGGAAAATGCTTAGCCCGGATTGCGCTTAACGCCATCCGGAGCACACCTGGCGCACTCGCGGATTTCGGCCTCATCCCGGATTTCGCGGCCGCTTGAGGGCTGCAGCCGATCACGGATCGCGTACCGGCTCCGGCGCTCTTTCCGCCACTTGCGGCTGCGGTCGCTCGGCGGCCTCGGCGAGTAAGCCCATCAAATCGAGGCGACGGGTGAACATGGCAAGCTTGCCGTCCGCGGTGCGCGGCCAAATTTCCCGCGGCCGGTCCCAGTAAAGCTCAACGCCGTTGTCGTCGGGATCGCGCAGATAGAGCGCCTCGCTCACGCCGTGATCGGAGGCGCCCTCGAGCGCAATGCCGGCCTCGATGAGCCGGCGCAAGGCGTCGGCAAGCTTCGCCCGCGTCGGATAAAGGATCGCGAGATGATAAAGACCCGTCGTGCCGACGGGCGGCGGCGGACCGCCGCGGCTTTCCCAGGTATTGAGCCCGATATGATGATGGTAGCCGCCGGCGGAGACGAACGCCGCCTGCTGACCGTACCGCTGAGTCAACTCAAATCCGAGCACGCCGCAATAGAACTGGAGCGCCCGGTCGAGATCGGCGACCTTGAGATGCACGTGGCCGATGCGCGCGCCCGCATCGATCGGTGCGGCGGGTGTCTCAGGCGCGGAAGCGACCTTCGTTTGTATTGCCATCACCCGTGCTCCAGTTCCGCCGTACATAGGTGCGCCGGCGCCGTCTTTCCATGCCGCGCGTGCGTTAGGTCGCCGGCTAGCCCGCCCGCGCCGCCGCCGCCTTGCGCGCGAGCGGCGTCACCCGCAAGGCCGTGATGCGGTTGCGCGTCTTGCGCAGCACATGGAAACGAAAACCGTGGAAGGTGAAACTCTGTCCCGGCTCCGGGATCGAGCGCGCCTCATGGATCACGACGCCGGCGATGGTCGTCGCCTCGTCGTCGGGGATGTTCCAATCCATCGCCCGATTGAGATCGCGCACCGGCACCCCGCCATCGACGTTGACCGAGCCGTCCGGCAGCACGCGCACGCCGGGCATCGCCATCTCGTGTTCGTTGGCGATGTCGCCGACGATCTCCTCGACGATATCCTTGATCGTCACCAAGCCCTCCAGCTCGCCGTACTCGTCGATCACCAGCGCGAACGGCGTCTTGCGGTGACGAAACGCCTTGAGCTGCTCGTAGAGCGGCGTGGTGTCCGGCACGAACCAGGGCGGCGTCGCCAGCGACACAACGTCGATCTTGCCGACGTCGCCGCCGGCCGCGTGCAGGGCGCGCAGCAGGTCCTTGGCGTGCAGCACGCCGAGAATGTTGTCCGGCGAACCGCGCCACAGCGGCAAGCGGCTGACCGCGGCGGCAAGCACCGTATCGACGATCTCGCGCGGCGGATCGTCGGCATCGAGCATCACCATCTTGGTGCGGTGGACCATCACGTCCGATACGGTGAGCTCGCGCAGGTCGAGCACGCCGCCCATCATGTCGCGGTCGAGCTTCTCCACGATGCCGGCGCGGTGGAGGAGATCGACGGCGCCGCGCAGCTCCTCGCGCGGCGACAGGATCGACTGGATCTTGCCGACCGGCATTCCCACGGCGCGCAGAATGACGCGTACCAGCCATTCGACCGCCGTCAAGATCGGCGCAAGCCAGCGCACCATCCGATCGATCGGCTGGGCGACCGCGAGCGCCATGCGATCGGGCGTATTGAAGGCGGCGGTCTTCGGCAGCACTTCGGCGGCCACGAAGATCAGCAGCGTCATCGCCAAGGTTGCATAGATCACGCCGGCATGGCCGAAGAAGGCGAGCAACAGGCCGGTCGCCAAGGTGGAGGCGGCGATATTGGTCAGGTTGTTGCCGAACAAGAGCGCGCCCAGGAGCCGCTCGCGCCGCGCCAACAGCCGGTTGACAATGGTCGCGTCGCGGTTGCCCTGCTTCTCCAGCCGCATCATGGCGGCCCGCGAGGAGGCGGTCAGCGCCGTCTCGCTGGCGGAAAAAAACGCGGACATCACCAAGCAGACCACGACCGCCGCGACGGTCAACCAATCGAAAATGCTCATTGCTCCGCAAGCTTCTCGCCGAGAAAGGCGCACAGGTCGCCTTGATCGACGCCGGTCTCGATAAAAGCGGCGCCGATGCCGCGCGCAAGGATCAAGGTAATCATTGCGCGCTTCACTTTCTTGTCCTGGGCGATCAAATCCAGCAACCGCTCAACGGAGGGGCGCTCGCCGGGAATATCCTTGAGGCGGGTCGGCAATCCGACTTCCGCCAGATGCCGGATGGCGCGCTCGGCCTCGGCGACCGGCATCAGCCCCCGCCGCGCCGAGAAGGCGAAGGCGAGCGCCATGCCGGCGGCGACCGCCTCGCCGTGCAGCAAGCGGTCGGAAAAGCCGCAGGCCGCTTCGAGCGCATGACCGAATGTGTGACCGAGATTGAGCAAGGCCCGTTCTCCGGTCTCCCGCTCGTCGCGCTCGACGATCGCGGCCTTGGCGCGGCAACTCACGGCGATGGCCTGCTCGCGCGCCGCGCCGCCGGCGAAGACGCCGCGCCAGTTCGCCTCCAGCCAAGAGAAGAAGGCGGCGTCGCCGATGAGCCCGTACTTGGCGATTTCGGCGTAGCCGGCGCGGAATTCGCGCACCGGCAACATGTCAAGCACGGCGGTGTCGGCGACGACCAGGATCGGCTGATGAAAAGCGCCGATGAGGTTCTTGCCATGGACGGAATTGATCGCGGTCTTGCCGCCGACCGAAGAATCGACTTGCGCCAGCAGGGTGGTCGGCACCTGCACGTAATCGAGCCCGCGCCGCACCGCGGCGGCGACAAAGCCGGCGAGATCGCCGATGACGCCGCCGCCGAGCGCGACGATGAGATCGCCGCGCTCGATGCGCGCCGCGATGATCGCCTCGCAGACCTGCTCGAAGACGCGAAAGGTCTTCGAATCCTCCCCGGCGGGAACGATGACGCGGCTTGACGCCACGGCGGAATCGGCGAGCGCTGATTCGGCGGCGGCGAGATGATGACGCGCGACCGTCTCGTCGGTGACGATCGCCACCTTGGCGCCCGGCCGCAGCGCCGTGATGCGCGCGCCGAGCGAAGCGAGGAGGCCGCGCCCGATCACGATGTCGTAGCTGCGCGCGCCGAGCGCGACCTTGATGGTCGGGGAATCGGCGCGAAGCGACGCCGTCATGAGTTGGCCATCCTGAAGAAACGAAGCGAGCGCCGTCATGATCTCGGCGACGATCGTGTCGTGCGGCGTCTCGCGCGATTGCACCGTAAGATCGGCCTGCGCGTAGATCGGCTCGCGCTCCGCCAGCAGGCGCCGGAGCGTTTCGGCCGGATCGGCGGTCCGCAGCAACGGCCGCTCGCTCTTGCGCTTGCTGATCCGCCGCATCAGCACGTCGAATTCGGCGCTGAGCCAAATGGAAACGCCCCTGGCGCGGACGGCCTTGCGTGTGTCCGGATGCATGAAGGCGCCGCCGCCGGTCGCCAACACCTGCGGCCCGCCTTCCAGCAGGCGCGCGATCACGCGCGCCTCGCCGCTGCGGAAGTCCGGCTCGCCGTGGTGGGCGAAAATATCCGCGATGCTCATACCGGCGGCCTTCTCGATCTCCGCGTCGGCATCGACGAACGGGATGGACAGGCGAGCGGCAAGGCGGCGCCCGATCGACGATTTCCCCACCCCCATCATGCCGACCAGCACGATCGAGCGGTGTCCCAAACGGGCCAGGATCGCCGCCGCGCCAGCCATCGCATTGGCGTCATTTTGTAACGCAATATCGGTCATGGTCCATTCAAGCCCGCAATCGGCCGCCCGGCGCTCCAGGCTTCCGACTAGCCCGCCCGGATGACTTGCCACGCCGGGCCGAACATGATCGTACTCGGTCCCGTTTGCCGGCACCAATGGGATAAGCGCGAGCGCCTGACGATGCCGAGCCTATTGCGGTTCCTCGCCGTCATCGCCTTACTGTGTGCGGCCGTCTATGGCGGCCTGTATGCTTTGGCGCATTTCGTGCACCCGACACCGCGCGAGATCACCGTATTGATTCCGCCCGACAAATTTTTCAAGAACCGCTGAGGGCGTCGGCCAATGGGACGCAAAGTGGTTCGCGGAACGCCTCGCGGAACGGCGCCGGCCGCACGGCCGTCCGACCCCCGGCTGATCGCGCTTTTCCTCGATATGCTGGCCGCCGAGCGCGGCGCGGAACGGAACACGCTCGCCGCTTACGGCCGCGACCTCACCGATTTCACGGCGTACCTCGCGGGCGCCGGACTTTCGGTCGCCGCGGCGGCGACCGAGGATTTGCGCGCTTATCTCGGCGAGCTCGCGAAACGCGGCCTAAGGCCGGCGACAACGGCCCGGCGCCTCTCGGCGATCCGGCAGCTCTACCGTTTCCTTTATGCGGAAGGGCTGCGCCGAGACGACCCCGCCGCCGTGCTCGAAGGTCCGAAGCGCGTCCGCGCGCTCCCTAAAACGCTGACGCTTGCCGAAGTCGATCGCCTGCTGCGCGCGGCGGCGAGCTTCGATCCGGCCGCCCCTTCGCCGGCGCGGCTCCGCGCGGCGCGGCTCGCCTGCGTCGTCGAACTCCTTTATGCCACCGGCCTGCGCGTCTCCGAGCTTGTAGCCTTGCCGGCGTCGGCGGCCCGTCTCGACGCGCCCGTCATCGTCGTGCGCGGCAAAGGCAACAAGGAGCGGCTCGTGCCGCTCAACAACGCCGCCAAGCAGGCAATGGCGCATTACCTGGCGCTGGTCGCGCAGGCGCGCGATGCCCGAGGCGGCGGACGATCGAGCACTCGCCGCCCTCTTCCCGGCAAGCGGGGGAGGGAGGGGGAATGGCTGTTCCCGTCCTTCGGCGGCAGCGGTCATTTCACCCGCCAGCATTTCGCCCGCGAGCTCAAGGCGCTCGCCGCCGCCGCCGGGTTGCGGCCGGCGCAGTTGAGCCCGCATGTCCTGCGCCACGCCTTCGCCAGCCACCTCCTGCACAACGGCGCCGACCTGCGCGTCGTGCAGACGTTGCTCGGCCATGCCGACATCTCAACCACGCAGATTTACACCCACGTGCTGGAAGAGCGCCTCAAGAGCCTGGTGCGCGATCTGCACCCACTGGCGGAGGAATAGCTGGCCTCGAGCGGGATGCAAATGATTGAAACTGGAGCTTTCTTGACTTGAGCGCGCTCTGCGGGCGAGTTTCCGCGCGTGCGGCGGCCGCCGTCGATCTTGCTGGTGCCAAATCCTCGCCCGATGCGCTCTTATCTCGACTTTGAAAAGCCGGTGGCCGAACTCGAGGCCAAGATCGAGGAACTGCGCGCGCTCGAGACCGGCGGCGACGCCATCGCGATCGGCGAAGAGATCAACCGCATCGAACTCAAGGCGGACCAGGCGCTCAAGGAGCTTTATGCCGAGTTGACGCCCTGGCAGAAGACTCAGGTGGCGCGGCATCCGCAGCGGCCGCATTGCCTCGATTACATCGCCCAGCTCATCGCCGATTTCGTCCCGCTTGCCGGCGACCGCACCTATGGGGAGGATGCGGCCATCGTCGGCGGGTTCGGCCGCTTCCGCGGCGCGAGCGTCTGTGTTATCGGCCACGAAAAGGGCTCCGATACCGACAGCCGGCTCAAGCACAATTTCGGCATGGCGCGCCCAGAAGGCTACCGCAAGGCGACGCGACTCATGGGCCTTGCCGACCGCTTCGAAATTCCGGTCATCACGCTCATCGACACCGCCGGCGCCTACCCTGGAATCGGCGCCGAGGAACGCGGCCAGGCGGAGGCCATCGCGCGCTCGACCGAAGCTTGCCTGCGCATCGGCGTGCCCAATGTTGCGGCGATCATCGGCGAGGGCGGCTCGGGCGGTGCGATCGCGATCGCGACCGCGAACCGCGTCATCATGCTGGAGCACGCGGTTTACGGCGTGATTTCGCCGGAAGGCGCGGCTTCGATCCTCTGGCGCGACACGGCAAAGGCGCAAGAGGCCGCCGCCGGCATGAAGATCACCGCCCAGGATATGCAGCGTTTCGGCGTCGTCGACACCATCGTGCCCGAACCGACCGGCGGCGCGCATCGCGATCCCGCCGCGGCCATTGCGGCAACCGGCGAGGCGATCGCCGCCGCCTTGACCGAACTGCAGGGCCTCGACCCGGCGACCATCGTGCGGCTGCGGCGCGAGAAGTTCATGGCGATCGGGCGGACGCTCGGCTGACGTCGCGGCCGGCAGCTCGGCGCGCGTCCCATCTATCCGCCACAATCTCGCCCGGAACGGCTCCCGCTCCGGGGGGCGACTTCGCTCAGATTCGTGAAAAATTTACCTTTCATTCATCACTGGCATGGTCAACCGGCTATTGCCGCCTCGGCTGCCTTGCGGAAGCCACTTCTTAAGGATAACGATTGGGCCAGTGATGGATGGCACGGGGTTGATCCATCAGTCGGGGAGCATGAATTGATTGGCGCCAGCCTGGTCCGCGCGCTCACGGCGTCGGCGGTTCTTGCCGGAGCTTTGGCGCTTGCCGGCTGTTTCGGCGAGGACGGCTACGAGCTGCCCACGCGGGCGATGAAGGAATTGTCGCCGCAGATGCTGGCTCTGCTCGACGAGAAGCACATGCCCAAGGACTCGCCGATCCTCATCCGTATTTTCAAGGAGGAATCGGAGCTCGAAGTCTGGAAGCAGGATACCACCGGCCGCTTCCAGTTGCTCAAGGTCTATCCGATCTGCCGCTGGTCGGGCGACCTAGGGCCGAAAGTCAGGGAGGGCGACCGCCAAGCTCCCGAGGGCTTCTACACCATCACCCCCGATCTGATGCAGCCCAATTCCAGTTACTACCTCGCGATCAATACCGGCTTCCCCAACGCCTTCGACCGGGCGAACGATCGCCACGGCGCTTTCCTGATGATCCATGGCGACTGCTCCTCGCGCGGCTGTTACGCCATGACCGACGAGCAGATCGGCGAAATCTATTCGCTCGCCCGCGAAGCGCTCCTCGGCGGCCAGCAGTCGTTCCAGATCCAGGCCTATCCGTTCCGCATGACGCCGGCGAATCTGGCGCGGCACCGCACCAACCCGAACATGCCCTTCTGGAGAATGATCAAGGTCGGCAACGACCACTTCGAAGTGTCGCATCTCGAACCAAAGGTCGACGTGTGCGATCGGCGCTATGTGTTCGACGCCGAGCCGCCGCCCAATTCCACCAAGCCTCTTGCCTTCAATCCGACGGGCCGGTGCCCGGCCTTCGTGGTAGCTCCGGAAATCGCCGGGCCGGCACTGGAAAAGCAGCGCCGCGATGAAGTCCGCTACGCGCAATTGGTCAAAGCCAATGTCCCGGTCGCGCCGATCAGGACCGGCCTCGACGGCGGCATGAACAGAGTCTTCCTGGCGCAAGTCGGCGGCCGCATACCGCCGGCGCGAGTCCCCTATCCTTCTTCTTTGCCGCCGCAGCCGCCACCCGTCGTTACAGTTGACAATGGCGGGGCACAGCCCACGTTCGCCAACCGCTTGTTCGGCGGCCTGTTCGGATCGAAGCCTGCGGCGTCAACTCAAGTCGCCGCCACCGATTCGGGATCGCAGGACGGCGGCGGCAGCGCCGGCCGCAGCGGCGGCGGCTTCTTCAACAACCTGTTCTCCTCGAACGGCGGCAGCACTCAACAGGCGAATGCCGGCGGCGGATTGCGCGGATCGGAGCCGGCGTCCGGAACAGTCACCGCGCAAAAGTCCAAGCGCGCCATGCATACCGAGAGCGCCTCCGTGAGCGGCGCGCGGCCGAAGCCCGGCGAGCCGCGTAACGCCGAGCCGCCGAGGAGCGCGGCGCCGGAGACGGCTGCGGCGAAGCCGAAACCCACTGCACAGCAGGAAGCCAACGCGGCAACGCCGCCCGCCGCGAATGGTGCGATGATGAATGGCGCGCAGCCCGTGGTGCCCGCCGGAACCTTCGATAGTCGCTGGAGCGCACTGCAGTAGACCGACGACGGACGACGGAAGATTTTCTCTATCCGTCCTCACAGTCCTCTGTCGTCCGCTAAACGTACCGCCCGTGGCAATGCTTGAATTTCTTGCCTGAGCCGCAGGGGCAGGGCTCGTTGCGCCCCACCTTACCCCAACTGGTTGGGTCGTGCGGATTTCGCGCCGGCGATTGCAGGCGCGCGGCCACTGCTGCCGGCGCCGCCGCGGTCGCCGCGACCCCGGCAGCAGTGCCGATGCCGTGACGCGCCAGCGTCTCGGCGCCAGCCATCGCCAGCGCCATCTCGTCCTCGCCGGTCGTCGGATCGATCTTGTGCGCCGCCATGGCCGGTAGTGCCGTCGGCGGCGGCGCCGGCGGCGGTGGCGCCGCCATGATTTCGACCCGCATGAGCTGCGCGGTGACCGCCTCGCGCAGATTCTGGCTCATGTTTTCGAACAAACTGAAGGCTTCCGCCTTATACTCGTTGAGCGGATCGCGCTGACCGTAGCCGCGCAGCCCGATCACTTGGCGCAGATGGTCGAGCATGACCAGGTGCTCGCGCCAGAGATGGTCGAGCGTCTGCAGCAGAATCGATTTCTCGATGTAACGGATGACGTCGGCGCCCCATTGCGCGACCTTCGCCGCCATGTGCTCGTCGGCGCGGCGCTCGACGCGGGCGAAGATCTCCTCGTCGGCGATGCCCTCCTCCTTCGCCCATTCGTCGACCGGCAGGTCGAGACCGAGCACGCGCTTGAGTTCCTCCCGGAGACCGGCTGTGTCCCACTGCTCCGGATAGGCGTTCTCCGGCACGTGCTTGGCGACGAGATCGTCGATCGCGTTGCGGCGCATGTCGGCGACGATCTCCGCGGTGGCGCGGTCGTCCATCCATTCGACACGCTGGTCGAAGATGACCTTGCGCTGATCGTTCATCACGTTGTCGAATTTGAGGATATTCTTGCGGATGTCGAAGTTGCGCGCCTCGACCTTCTGCTGCGCCTTCTCCAATGCCTTGTTGATCCACGGATGGATGATCGCCTCGTTCTCCTTCAGTCCGAGCTTCTGCAGCATGCCGTCGAGCTTGTCGGTGCCGAAGATGCGCATCAGGTCGTCTTCGAGCGACAGGAAGAACTTGGAATGGCCGGGATCGCCCTGGCGGCCGGAACGGCCGCGCAACTGATTGTCGATGCGGCGGCTCTCGTGCCGTTCGGTGCCGAGCACGTAAAGGCCGCCGGCGCCGATCGCCTTCTCCTTCAAGCGCGCGATCTGGGCGCGAATCTCGGCGGCGCGCGGCGAAGTATCGCGCTCGCGCCAATCCTCGATATCGGCAAGCTCCTGGCGGATGCGCATATCGGCGTTGCCGCCGAGTTGGATGTCGGTGCCACGGCCGGCCATGTTGGTGGCGATGGTGATGGCGCCGGGCACGCCGGCCTGGGCGACGATATAGGCCTCCTGCTCGTGATAGCGGGCGTTGAGAATGGCAAATACCTTGGCCTTGGAGGCTCCCTCGTCGCCGGAATAGAGCGCGGCGAAGGCGTTAGGATCGGAGAAATCGTGCTGCTCCCAGCCCTGCTTGCGCAGCATTTCGGCGAGCTGCTCGGATTTCTCGATCGAGGTGGTGCCGACCAGGACCGGCTGGCCGCGCGCCTTGCAGTCCTCGATCAGCGCCAAAATCGCGCGGAACTTCTCCGCCGCCGTGCGATAGACCTCGTCGTCGTCATCGACGCGGATCATCGGCATGTTGGTGGGGATTTCCAGGACCTCGAGATTGTAGATGTCGAGGAACTCGTCCGCCTCGGTCACCGCCGTGCCGGTCATGCCGGCGAGTTTCTCATACATGCGGAAATAGTTCTGGAAGGTGATCGAAGCGAGCGTCTGGTTCTCCGGCTGGATCGGCTGGCGCTCCTTGGCCTCGAGCGCCTGGTGCAGGCCTTCCGAGTAGCGCCGGCCCGGCATCATGCGACCGGTGAACTCATCGATGATGACGACCTCGCCGTTGCGCACGATGTAGTCCTTGTCGCGGGCAAACAGCTTGTGGGCGCGCAGCGCCTGGTTGACGTGATGCACGACGGAGACGTTCTCGACATCGTAGAGCGAATCGGACTTGAGCAGGCCGGCGTCGCGCAGCCATTGCTCCATCCGTTCCATGCCGACCTCGGTCAGATTGACGGTGCGCTGCTTCTCGTCGACCTCGTAGTCGGTCTTGTCGAGCCTGGGGATATAGGCGTCGATCGTGTTGTAGAACTCGGAGCGGTCGTCGAGCGGGCCGGAAATGATCAGCGGAGTGCGCGCTTCGTCGATCAGGATCGAGTCGACCTCGTCGACGATGGCGTAGATGTGGCCGCGCTGCACCATGTCCTCCACCCGGTACTTCATATTGTCGCGCAGATAGTCGAAGCCGAGCTCGTTGTTGGTACCGTAGGTGACGTCGCAGTCGTATTGCTTCTTGCGCTCATCGTCGTCGAGGCCGTGGACGATGACGCCGACGGTGAGGCCGAGGAATTTGTAGATCTGCCCCATCCATTCGGCGTCGCGCTTGGCGAGGTAATCGTTGACGGTGACGACGTGGACGCCGCGGCCGGCAAGGGCGTTGAGATAGACCGGAAGAGTGGCGACCAGCGTCTTGCCTTCGCCGGTCTTCATCTCGGCGATCTTGCCTTCGTGCAGCACCATGCCGCCGACGAGCTGCACATCGAAATGGCGCTGGCCGAGCGTGCGCTTGCCGGCCTCGCGCACGGAGGCGAAAGCCGGCACCAGGATGTCGTCGAGCGTCGCCCCTTCGGCGAGTTGTTTCTTGAACTCGTCGGTCCGGGCGCGTAACGCCTCGTCGGAGAGCTGCTCCAGCTCCTCTTCCAGGGCATTGATCGCCTCGACGCGAGGCCGATAGGAGCGGATGCGCCGGTCGTTGGCGGAACCGAACAGCTTGCGGGCGACGGCGCCGATCATCGCATCATCCTTCCAAATTGGAACCGCGCCACGATGCTGTGTGCTTGCGCATGATCTTTATCTTTATCCGAAAAAAGACGCCCGCTTTTCGGCATCATGCCCGGCGATTTCGTGCTCGGCTCCTCGCCAACGGCGCGAGTCCAACCGACGGAAAATGCGGCGCTATTGGGATTTATGCAAGGCGGCATGAGACCCGTGGACTCCGGTCGAGACATAGGAGGGGGTCGCTTTTCTGTCAATGCGACCTCCGGTTCACGCGCTCGTCAGGAGGCGGCGCGAGTCTGCCATTGCCAAGAGCAGGCGATTCGGCGAGTGTCGTTGACTTGGCGCCTGAGAAAGGCGACGACCCCGCTGTCCAAAGGATCGTGTTCCATGGCCTTCACCCGCCTATCGGTCTGTCGCGCGCTTGGCGCACTCGCCTTCGCCGCATTCCTATCCGCGCCGATCACGGCTCTGCGGGCGCAAGACTCCGATCCGGTGGTTGCGCGCGCCAACGGCGTCGATATCCATGAAAGCGAAATCGCTTATGCCGAAGAGGAGATCGGCGCCAACATGCCGGACATACCTCCGGCGCAGAAGCGCGACTATCTCATCTCCTATCTGACCGACGTGATCATACTGTCGCAGGCGGCCGAGCAAAAGAAGCTCGGCGATCGTGCGGACGTCAAGCGCCGGCTCGCCTTCGATCACAACCGGCTGCTGATGGAATCGCTGCTGCAGGACGTGGGCCAGGCGGCGCAGTCGGATGAGGAAGAGCACAAGGTCTATGACGAGGCGGTCAAGCAGATGGCGAGCGAGGAGGAGGTGCACGCCCGTCACATCCTCGTTCCGACCGAGGAGGAAGCCAAGGCGATCGTCGCCGAACTGAAGAACGGCGCCGATTTCGCCACGCTCGCCAAGGAAAAATCGAAGGATCCGGGCGCGGCCAACGGCGGCGACCTCGGATATTTCACCAAGGACCAGATGGTGCCCGAATTCGCCGAAGCCGCCTTCAAGCTCGACAAGGGGCAGATTTCCGACCCGGTGAAGACGCGGTTCGGCTGGCACATCATCAAGGTCGAGGACAAGCGCATCAAGCCGACCCCGACGTTCGAACAGGTCAAGCCGCAGATCGATAGCTACGTCGCCCATCGCGCGCAGGCGGCGCTCGTCGAAAAGTTGCGCAGCACCGCCAAGATCGAGCGCTTCGACAAGCCGGAGGCGCCGGCGGCAAACCCCTCGCTCAATCCCGCCGTGCCGGCAAAGAAATGAGGCGGTCGATCGCCCCATTGATCGTCGTTGCCGGGCTGGCCCCGGCAATCCATCATACCCAACGGAACACTCAATCGCCGTATGCATGCGCAACGCGAATCCGCGCATGACGGTGTGATCATGTCCGCCGCCGTTTCTCCGCTCGCACCCGCCTCCTTTCCGGAAATGCCGCCTGTTGCCGGCGTGCGATTCGCGACCGCGGCGGCCGGCATCCGTCATGCCGGACGCACCGACGTGCTGCTGGCCCTGTTCGACGCCGACACCGCGGTCGCCGGCGTATTCACGCGCTCGAAGTGTCCGTCGGCGCCGGTCGATTGGTGCCGCGCCAGGCTCAAGCGCGGCGGCGCGCGGGCGCTGATCGTCAATTCAGGCAACGCCAACGCGTTCACCGGGAAATCCGGCCGGGTGGCGACCAAGCTCACTGCCGAAATCGTCGCCCAGGCGGCGGGTTGCAAGCCGGGCGAAGTGTTCCTCGCCGCGACCGGCGTGATCGGCGAGCCGCTCGATGCGACGAAATTTGCCGCCGTCATCGACCGGCTCGTCGCCGACGCCGCGCCCGGCGGCTGGCACGAGGCGGCCCAGGCGATCACCACCACGGACACCTTCGCCAAGGGCGCGGCCGCCTTGGTGCGGCTGGGTACGAGCGTGGTGACCATCTGCGGCATCGCCAAGGGCGCCGGCATGATCGCGCCCGACATGGGAACGATGCTCGCCTTCGTCTTCACCGACGCGCCGATCGCGTCCGCAATTCTGCAATCGCTGCTGCGGCAGGGCGTCGAGACTACCTTCAACGCCATCACGGTGGACGGCGACACCTCGACTTCGGACACCGTGCTCGCCTTCGCCACCGGTGCCGCTGCCGCGCGCCGCGTGGCGAAAATTACGCGTCGCTCCGATCCGCGGGTCGCCGCCTTCCGCAAGGGTTTCGACGCCGTGCTCGCCGATCTCGCCGAGCAGATCGCGCGCGACGGCGAAGGCGCGCGCAAGCTGGTCGAGATCGTGGTCGAAGGCGCGGCGTCGAAAAAATCGGCACGCCGCATCGCGCTGTCGATCGCCAATTCGCCGCTGGTCAAGACCGCAATCGCCGGCGAGGACGCCAATTGGGGCCGCGTGGTCATGGCGGTGGGCAAGGCCGGCGAGCCCGCCAACCGCGATCGCCTCTCGATCTGGTTCGGCGGCATCCGCGTCGCCCACAAGGGCGCGCGCGATCCGGCCTATGACGAGGCCGCCGTCTCCGCCGCGATGAAGAAGCCGGAGATCACGCTCAAAGTCGCGCTTGGCCTCGGCAAGGGGCGCGACCGCGTGCTCACCTGCGACCTCACCAAGGACTACGTGACGATCAACGG
>JASHPW010000142.1 GCA_030037895.1 Xanthobacteraceae bacterium
TCACGGCGTTTGCCATGGAATTGATGCCGCGCATCAGCCGCGCGCAGGCGATGGACGTGCTCTCCTCGCAGGCCAATCTCGCCGGTTATCGGGCGGTGATCGACGCGGCGGCGGAATTCGGCCGCGCCTTTCCGATGATGATGACGGCGGCGGGCACGGTGCCGGCGGCCAAGCTGTTCGTGATGGGAGCCGGCGTCGCCGGCCTGCAGGCGATCGCGACGGCACGGCGGCTCGGCGCCATCGTCACCGCGACCGACGTGCGGCCGGCCGCCAAGGAGCAGGTGGAGAGCCTGGGCGCCAAGTTCATCGCCGTCGAGGACGACGAGTTCAAGCAGGCGGAGACGGCGTCGGGCTACGCCAAGGAGATGTCCAAGGACTATCAGGCCAAGCAGGCGGCGCTGGTCGCCGAGCACATCAAGAAGCAGGACATCGTCATCACCACCGCGCTCATTCCCGGCCGGCCGGCGCCGCGGCTGATCTCCCATGCCATGGTGGCGTCGATGAAGCCGGGCTCGGTCATCGTCGATCTTGCGGTCGAGCGCGGCGGCAACGTCGAAGGCTCGCGGGCGGACGCGGTCGTGCCGGTCGACGGCGTCAAGATCGTGGGCTACGCCAACATGGCGGCGCGGCTCGCGGCTTCGGCCTCGGCGCTGTACGCGAAGAACCTTTTCGCCTTCCTGGATATCCTGATCGACAAGAAGACAAAAACGCTGGCGGTGAACTGGGACGACGACATCGTCAAGAGCACGGTGCTCACCCGCGACGGCGCGATCGTGCACCCCAACTTCAAGCCGAAGAGCGCGGCGTGATCTTTATTTTTCCTCTCCCCTTGCTGATTAAGGGCGATTGCATGTCGGACATTATGTCCTTTCCTCCCCCTGAAAGGGGGAGGTCGGCGGCCGGAGGCCGCCGGGTGGGGGTCAGCGCGGCTATCGGCGCAATGACCCCTCCCCGGCGCGCGCCGCGCGCCGACCCTCCCCTTTCAGGGGAGGGAAAAGACACATGCGATGGCCCTGCCCTTGCGGGTAAGAGGAACAGAAACGCAGGAGACTCGCGATGGTGACTCTCTCCGTCCTCGGCCAGCTCGACATCATCGCCGCCGCGGGCGGCGGTGCGGCCCATGCGGTCGCCCCGACGGTCGATCCGTTCGTGTTCCGGCTGTCGATCTTCGTGCTGGCGGTATTCGTCGGCTACTACGTGGTGTGGTCGGTGACGCCGGCTTTGCACACGCCGCTGATGTCGGTGACCAACGCCATCTCCTCAGTGATCGTGGTGGGCGCGCTGCTAGCGGTCGGCGTCGGGCTCATCGCCGACGATGCGGGACCGATCTGGGCGCGCGCGTTCGGCTTCGTCGCGCTCAGCTTCGCCTCGGTGAACATCTTCGGCGGCTTTCTGGTGACCCAGCGCATGCTCGGCATGTACCGCAAGCGGCAGAAGTAACGGCGATGAACGCGAGCCTGGTCGCGGTCCTCTACCTGGTCGCCGGCGCCCTGTTCATCCTGGCGCTGCGCGGCCTGTCGAGTCCGGAGACGAGCCGGCGCGGCAATAGGCTCGGAATGATCGGCATGGCGATCGCCGTGCTGACGACGCTCGCCGCGCATCCGCCGCAGGGCCTGGGCGCCTGGGGATTGGTGGTCGCCGGCGTGGCGCTCGGCGGCGGCACCGGGGCGGTGGTGGCGCGGCGGGTGTCGATCACGGCGATGCCGCAGCTCGTCGCCGCCTTCCACTCGCTGGTCGGCATGGCCGCGGTGCTGGTCGCGGCGGGGGCGCTCTATGCGCCGGCCGCCTTCGGCATCGGCGTGGTCGGCAATATCCATACCCAGAGCTTGATCGAGATGTCGCTCGGGGTGGCGATCGGCGCCGTCACCTTCACCGGCTCGGTCATCGCCTTCCTCAAGTTGGACGGCCGCATGAGCGGCAAGCCGATCATCCTGCCCGGGCGGCACGCCATCAATATCGCGCTCGGGGTAGCGATCGTCCTGCTGATCGTCTGGTTTGCGAGCGGCGAGCGTCATCTGGCGTTCTGGCTGCTGGCGCTCACGGCGTTCCTGCTCGGCGGCCTGATCATCGTCCCGATCGGCGGCGCCGACATGCCGGTGGTGATCTCGATGCTCAATTCCTATTCCGGATGGGCGGCGGCGGGCATCGGCTTCACGCTCGGGAATTCGGCCTTGATCATCACCGGCGCGCTGGTTGGCTCCTCGGGCGCGATCCTCTCCTACATCATGTGCAAGGGCATGAACCGCTCGTTCATTTCCGTCATCCTCGGCGGCTTCGGCGGCGAAACGGCGACGGCCGCGGCGGGCGGCGAGGACCGGCCGGTGAAGCAGGGCTCGGCGGAGGATGCCGCCTTCATCCTCAAGAACGCCTCGAAAGTGATCATCGTGCCCGGCTACGGCATGGCGGTGGCGCAGGCGCAGCATGCGCTGCACGAGATGACGGACAAGCTCAAAGCCGACGGAGTGGAGGTCAAATACGCGATCCATCCGGTGGCCGGCCGCATGCCCGGCCACATGAACGTGCTGTTGGCGGAAGCCAACGTGCCTTACGACGAGGTGTTCGAGCTTGACGACATCAACTCGGAATTCGCGCAGGCCGATGTCGCCTTCGTCATCGGCGCCAACGACGTGACCAATCCGGCGGCGAAGGAAAACCCGTCCTCGCCGATCTTCGGCATGCCGGTGCTCGAAGTCTGGAAGGCGAACACGGTCATGTTCGTCAAGCGCTCGCTCTCCTCCGGCTATGCCGGCATCGACAACAGCCTGTTCTATCGCGACAACACGATGATGCTGTTTGGCGACGCCAAGAAGATGACCGAAGAGATCGCCAAGAGGCTATGAGCAAAACGCGCCGGTCAACCGGATTCCGTATCATCCCACTCTGTATCGCCCCGCTCCGTTGAACCGCGCCGGGCGAGCAAAATTCCATCCGCATGCCGCCCCGAGACCTGCTATTGTCGTGCCATGATTGTGCTCATCGACAATTACGACAGCTTCACCTTCAACCTGGTGCATTTCCTCGGCGAATTGGGGACGCAGGTTCGCGTCTATCGCAACGACAAGATCACCAGCGCCGCCGTCGCCGCCGCCGATCCCGAGGCGATCGTGCTCTCGCCCGGCCCCTGCACGCCGAACGAAGCCGGCATCTGCCTCGACCTGATCGCGGCAGTGGCAACGAAAATCCCGATCCTCGGGGTCTGCCTCGGCCACCAGGCTATCGGGCAGGCTTTTGGCGGCCGCGTGGTGCGGGCGCCCGCCCCGGTGCACGGCAAGCTCTCGGAGATCCGCCACCATGGCGGCGGCGTTTTCCGCGGCATCAACGCGCCGTTCAAGGCGACGCGCTATCATTCTCTCGTCGTCGAGCGGACGAGCCTGCCCGCCGAGCTGACGGTGACCGCGGACACTGCGGACGGCCTCGTCATGGGGCTCGCGCACGCGCGGCTGCCGGTGCACGGCGTGCAATTCCATCCGGAAAGCATCGCCTCCGAGCACGGTCACCTGATGCTGAAAAACTTTATCGACATCGCCGCGTCCTGGAACGCATCGAGCGGACGCCGCGAGGCTGCGCCCCCGTCCTTCCCTCCGCCGCAAGCCGGGGAGGAAAGGCACGGCGTGCCGGCGCGGGCAAATTGAGGATTTCGCCGTGACCGACCGCTTCAGGGCGCTCGTCGGCAAGGTCGCGACCGGCGCCGCGCTCACGCGCGAGGAAGCGGCGGACGCCTTCGAGCAGATGATGTCGGGAGAGGCGACGCCGGCGCAGATGGGCGCGCTGTTGATGGCGCTGCGGGTGCGCGGGGAGACCATCGAGGAGATCACCGGCGCGG
>JASHPW010000143.1 GCA_030037895.1 Xanthobacteraceae bacterium
CATCAACACGCTGGTGCGGCGGTCGACGAAGCGCTCGGCGAGCCGCTCATGCAAAGCGTCGGAGAGCCTGTCCTCCACGCCGCGCGTCACCTCTTGCCAATGTTCGGGGTCGGCGAGCCAATCGGGGCGGTTGGCCGCGAAGGTCCAGGTCCTGATATGGGCGATACGCGTCGAGAGCGTATCGATGTCGCCGTCGATGCGGTCGGCTTGCGCGACCTGGCGGGCGAACCAATCGGTGGGAATCGCCCCCTCGCGCATGAGAAAGCTATAGAGCGCGACCACGAGCTCGGCGTGCGTCGCCGGCGCGATCTTGCGGTAATCGGGAACCTGGCACACGTCCCACAATCGCTCGACATCGGCTCCCGTCCTGGTCAGGGCGCGCACCTCCTCGTCGCGCGCAGCGTGTTCGAGCGCGAGGATATCGTCGGCGATGGGCGCGCGGGTGAGCGCACTTTCGGTGGGCGCTGCCGCCAGCGTCGCCTGCAAGGCGCCGATCGAGGAGAAGTCGAGATCGGTATTGCGCCACTGCGCGATCTTCACCGGCTCGAAAATGTGCGATTCAAGCGCCTGCGCCAGTTCGGTTTCGAACGGCGGACAGCGTCCGGTGGTGCCGAAGGTGCCGTCGCGGGTGGCGCGCCCGGCGCGGCCGGCGATCTGGGCGAGTTCCGACGGATTGAGCCTGCGGAACTGGTAGCCGTCGAATTTGCGGTCGGAGGCAAATGCGATGTGATCGACGTCGAGATTGAGCCCCATGCCGATGGCGTCGGTCGCCACCATGTAACCGACCTCGCCGGATTGATAGAGAGCGACCTGCGCATTGCGCGTGCGCGGCGACAGCGCGCCGAGCACGACCGCGGCGCCGCCGTGCTGGCGGCGGATCAACTCCGCGATCGCATAGACCTCCTCGGCGGAGAAGGCGACGATGGCCGAGCGCCGCGGCAACCGTGTCAGCTTCTTCTCGCCGGCAAAGCTCAATTGCGACAGCCGCGGACGGCTTACGATGCTGGCGCCGGGCAGGAGCCGTTCGACGATCGGCCGCATCGTGGCAGCGCCGAGCACCAGCGTCTCCTCGCGCCCGCGCCGGTGCAACATGCGGTCGGTGAAGACGTGGCCGCGCTCGAAATCGGCGGCAAGTTGAATCTCGTCCACCGCGAGGAACGCGACATCGAGGTCGCGCGGCATTGCCTCGACGGTGGCGACCCAGAAGCGGGGATTTGGCGGCTTGATCTTCTCCTCGCCGGTGATGAGCGCCACCGCGTCGGCACCCACCCGCTCGACCGCGCGGTTATAGACCTCCCGTGCCAAGAGTCGCAGCGGCAAGCCGATCAGGCCGGAGGAGTGCGCCAGCATCCGCTCGATGGCGAGGTGCGTCTTACCGGTATTGGTCGGACCCAGCACGGCGGTAACACCGGCGCCGCGGACGCGCAGTTCACCTTTGGCGGACGGAGAAAAGGAAATCGGCATCGAGAGCCCGAGCTGCCCGCGCCGGCGCAGCGGCTGAGCAGCGGCTGATCTGTATCACAGATGACGTTGGATAGGGCTGTGTTTAAGGTGTGGAACGAGTCTGGAACGAATCACGGCCGAATCGGCGACTCGCGGTCTGTTCGAGTTCGTTCACCGCGACATATGGCGCCGGGCCGGAGATGCAATACAAGATCGGGGGTATTGTGCCGTTTGCGGACATTGGTTTGGCGGCCGACGCGTTAACGGCGCACCCGATCACGATTCTGGTGTGAGTCAAGAGGAAACCTCCTGTGGATTACGGGGAACACCGCGGCGACATCGCGGCCGCCCCTGGAGCGCAAAGCCGGGCGCTTCCTGTTTGGCATCAGCGACGCGTCGCCGCCGCAAAGGTCGACGTCGGTCACTCCGTCTTTGCGGCCGTATTGGACCGCCGTGGATACGCCGCCGTTACGAATTGCGTCGCCTGCAGCAAGCCGAGACCGATCGGGGTCGGGAGGGAAAAGCGGTAAGGCACCAAAACGCGCGTCCCCGCGATCGGCGCAAACCAAATCTCGGCGTCACGCTGCGCGGCGAGATATTTGATGGCCCGTCGATCCGGTATGTAGCCGGAAATGGGGGTGAAATACACGGCGCAGACTACGGCCGGCCCCTGATAGCCGCGCTCCGCCTTGACCATCTCGATGCGCTTGAATTCGTTGTGCAGGTCATAACGCATGCGGCCGTCGAACACGGAGACCTTGCGGTTGCAGGCTTGCGGTGAGACCGGGTCGCCGTTGCCGGGCACCGGATTGAGCGTTGAGGTCATGGGGTCGAGCACGCCACGACGATCCGCCTCGCTCACCGGGATGCGATCGGGTTGCGGCTGAACCGGAGGCTCGACCGTGTAGTCTTTGACGTTGCCGCCGGAAAGCGCGATGCGAACATTGCTCACCTTGCGATTGGTGGCGACGGTCATGGCGTAGCTCGTCGGCATCGGTTGTCCGCCGCGGACGATGCCGCGCGCGGCGCTTGTGCCCCGCCCGCCGGCAAAAAACTGCAGGAGGCCGGTCGTCCTGCCGCTCGCCGCCGCGGTGAACTGGTCGTCAAAAATCTCAATGACCCAATTGCCGCGCCCGATCGGAATGCCGGCGAGGCTCACGACATATTCGGCTTCGAGCCGCCCTTGCGCCGCGGCGACATGGGTCGTATCGACCGCCAAGGCCGCAGTGACGCAAACCGCCGCGAATGCGGCGGTTCGTGCATTGCGAACGAGCCGTTTCGACAATACCCACACGGGCGGTAGTTCTCCTGTGGCGCGAGGATAGGCTCGACAGCGGCACAGGCACAACAAGCAAGTATGAGGATGCCGTCCGGACCACTGCGAACGAAGCACAAACACCTGTGTAAGTTTTGTCTGCGAATGCGTCGTTTCTGCGGCTGCCCAGTCTGTACGGACGGCTTACAGCCGCGATCGGAGACTGCGCTTGACGCTGTTATGGGCGCTTATTATAGGTCCGCGACCCTTCGCCCACATGGTCCGTCAATCGGCGCTGGACGCGCGGAAAATACGAAGGATTGCAATCATGTCACGGCGTTGCGAGCTGACCGGGAAGACGCGGCAAATCGGGCACCGGGTGAGCCATTCGAACCGCAAGACCAAACGGCGGTTTCTGCCCAATCTGCTCAACGTCACGCTCACGTCGGAATTGCTGGGCCGCTCGGTGCGCTTGCGGATTTCGGCCAACGCGCTCAAGACCGTCGATCATCGCGGCGGGCTCGACGCCTTCCTTTTGGCGGCCAAGGACAACGAGCTGTCGCCGCGCGCCCTGGACATCAAGCGCCAAGTCGTCAAGAAGCGCGCGGCAACCGCTTAGAGTATGTTCCGGAAAAAGCCTGCCGCGGATTTGATCCGGGGTGGGAGCCGGTTTTCCGAAAAGATCGTGCTCCATCGACAGCCTGGAGCCACAATCCGATTCAATGTGAACGGATTGCGCTCTGGGAGTGTAACCGACGCGGCCGAACGGGGCGCCGTTCTTGCGCGCCTGAATGCTCCTCGAACAGCTCGGCCAATTTCTCGGTCATGACGCCGCCGAGCTCCTCGGCATCGACGATGGTGACGGCGCGGCGGTAGTAGCGCGTCACGTCGTGGCCGATGCCGATCGCGGTCAGCTCGACCGGCGATCGGGTCTCGATGTCCTCGATCACCCAGCGCAGGTGACGCTCGAGGTAATTGCCGGGATTGACCGAAAGCGTGGAATCATCAACCGGCGCGCCATCGGAGATCATCATCAGGATTTTGCGCGTCTCGGCGCGCCCGAGCAGGCGCCGGTGCGCCCAGTCGAGTGCCTCGCCGTCAATATTTTCCTTGAGCAGACCCTCGCGCATCATCAGTCCGAGATTCTTGCGCGACCGTCGCCAGGGCGCGTCCGCCGACTTGTAGACGATGTGGCGCAGGTCGTTGAGACGGCCCGGATTGGCCGGTTTGCCCTGGGCGAGCCAAGCTTCGCGCGATTGCCCGCCCTTCCACGCCCGGGTGGTGAAGCCGAGAATCTCCACCTTGACGCCGCAACGTTCCAGCGTCCGCGCCAGAATGTCGGCACAAGTCGCCGCCACGGTGATCGGGCGCCCGCGCATCGAGCCGGAATTGTCAAGGAGCAACGTCACCACCGTATCGCGGAATTGCATGTCCTTCTCGCGCTTGAACGAGAGCGGACGCAAAGGATCAACGATGACGCGCGGCAGCCGCGCCGGATCGAGCAGGCCCTCTTCGAGGTCGAATTCCCAGGCGCGATTTTGCTGCGCCAGCAACAGCCGCTGCAGGCGGTTGGCGAGCCGTGCCACCACGCCTTGCAGATGCGAAAGCTGCTTGTCGAGATAGCCGCGCAGTCGATCGAGCTCTTCCGGCTCGCACAGCTCCTCGGCTCCCACCGTCTCGTCGAATTTGGGGGTGAAGGGGCGATAGTCCGGACCGCGCGGCTCGTTGCGCGCGTGGCGCGGCCGCCACGGCTCGGCCGCGGTGTCGGAATCGTCCGTCTCGGCGTCGTCCGCCATTTCGGAAGCCGGCGCATCCGCCGCCTCCGCGGCTCTGTCCGACAAATCATCGGCCGAGGTCTCCGCCTCTTCCAGACTCATGCGCTCGCTGTCGGTGGCCTCGGAGGCCTCGCCGTCCTGCCCGGATTCGTCCCGGCGGTTCTCTTCGTCCCCCTGTTCGCCTTCTTCCTCGTCTGCCTCGCTCGTTCGATCCTCGCCCATATCCAGGCAATCGAGCAGGTCGTGTACGACGTCGCCGAACCGCCGCTGATCGTTGAGCACGCGCTCAAGACGATCGAGATTGCGGCCGGCGCGCTCCTCGATCAGCGAGCGCCACAGCTCGACCAGCTTGCGCGCCGCCGGCGGCGGCAGCTCGCCGGTGAGCCGTTCGCGCACGATCAAGGCGATGGCGTCCTCGATCGGCGCATCGGCGCGGTCGGTGATGTCGTCGTATTTGCCGCGGTGAAAGCGATCATCGAGCATGGCCGAGAGATTTTTTTTAACCCCGCCCATGCGGCGCGAGCCGATCGCTTCGACACGGGCCTGCTCGATGGCTTCAAATACCGCGCGCGCCTGCTGGCCGCCGGGCACGAGCTTGCGATGCACAGCCGGGTCGTGGCAGGCGAGGCGCAGGGCGATCGAATCGGAATGGCCGCGCACGATGGCGGCCTCGCGCTCGTTGAGTCGACGCGGCGGCTCCGGCAGCCGCGCCTTGGCGCCGGCAAAACCCGGACGCTCGGCGGCAAAGGTAACTTCGACGTCGTCCCGGCCGGCGAGCGCGCGCAGGCAGACGCCGACCGCGCGCTTGAACGGCTCGCTCGGCGCTTCCTTGGCGGGATTTTTGGGTTTGATGTTCGAGGACATTGGGAGGCTTGCGCAGTTCAACCATGTCACCATTGGGTCCCCGCTTTCGCGGGGACGACAATCATGACAGCACCACGTTCACCGCCGATTCCGGCAGCTCCTGCCCGAAGCAGCGCTGATAGAACTCGGCCACCAGCGGCCGCTCCAGCTCGTCGCATTTGTTGACGAAGGTCAGCCGGAAGCCGAACCCGATGTCGCTGAAGATTTCGGCGTTCTCCGCCCACATGATCACCGTGCGCGGGCTCATGACCGTCGAGATGTCGCCGTTCATGAAGGCGTTGCGGGTGAGATCGGCCACGCGCACCATCTTCGAGACGATGTCGCGGCCCTCGGCGTTGCGATAGTGCTTCGCCTTGGCGAGCACGATATCGACCTCGTTGTCGTGCGGCAGATAGTTGAGCGTGGTGACGATCGACCAGCGGTCCATCTGGCCCTGGTTGATCTGCTGCGTGCCGTGATAGAGGCCGGAGGTGTCGCCGAGACCGACGGTGTTGGCGGTCGCGAACAGGCGGAACGAGGGATGCGGCTTGATCACCTTGTTCTGGTCAAGAAGCGTCAGCCGGCCGGACGATTCGAGCACGCGCTGGATCACGAACATCACGTCGGGGCGGCCGGCATCGTACTCGTCGAAGCAGAGCGCGACATTGTTCTGCAGCGCCCAGGGCAGGATGCCGTCGCGGAATTCGGTCACCTGCATGCCGTCGCGGATCACGATGGCGTCCTTGCCGATGAGATCGACGCGGCTGATGTGGCTGTCGAGATTGACGCGCACGCACGGCCAGTTGAGCCGCGCCGCCACCTGCTCGACATGGGTCGATTTGCCGGTACCGTGATAGCCGGTGACGATGACCCGGCGATTCTTGGCAAAGCCGGCGAGGATGGCAAGCGTGGTCGCCTTGTCGAAGCGGTAGTCCGGATCGATATCGGGCACGTGCTCGTCCGGCTCCGAATAGGCCGGCACTTCCAGGTCGCTGTCGATGCCGAACAATTGGCGGATCGACACTTTCATATCCGGCAAGCCGGCTTCCGTATCTGTCGCGAGACTCATTGCACCTCCGTAGCCTTGGCGAGTCCGAAGCGCGAATCGGCTCACCGGCGGTCGGGTATCGCGCCGAATTTAGCAGACGGGCACGAGACTGCGAAGCCACTGGGAAGATCAGCAAAAACCCGCCGATTTCAGGTAATTGTAGGCCTGGATGATCTCCCGCAGCCGCTCCTCAGAGGTGCGGTCGCCGCCATTGGCGTCGGGGTGATGCCGCTTCACCAATACCTTGAACTTGGCTTTGATATCGGCACGTTTGGCGTCGGCTTCAAGGCCGAGCACGTCGAACGCCCGGCGTTGTGCGTTGAGAAGAGTGCGGCCCTCGGGCAGGCGCCGAGCGCGATCGGACCAACGGGCAGCGGCCTCGCCGAACAGGACGAAGGGGTCCTCGGCCGCCCATCCGGTGGCGCGGAAGTCGCCGGAACCGCGCCGGGCGGCGCGGCGGCCGCCGACGCCGCCGATCGAGCCCATTTTCCAGGTCGGGCGGTGGCCGGTGACGTCCTCCTTCTGATATTTCGCGATCGCATCCTCGCTCATTCCGGCGAAGAAATTGTACGAATTGTTGTATTCGCGCACATGCTCGAGGCAGAAGCGCCAATATTCGCTCGCTCGCAGCCGGCCCTTGGGGGCGCGGTGGGTCGCCGGCGCGTCGCAGCCCGGCCATTGGCAGCCCGGCAGCTCGGCGGTGAGCCTGCGGTTCCGGTCGGGCTTGACCCGGATCCGATCAAACAACGGTGAATTCGCTCTCATCGTCACGATTATGCCGGTGCGGCGACGGCATCTTCAAGTCTTGACAGAAGGTAAAACCACGCCTCGCGACCATTGGCGTTAAGCTCCGCCGCAGCCCGGATGGCGTCAAGCGCAATCGGGGCTGCGCGCTCGAAGCGATTGCGATTTTGTCCAGTTCCATCCCGGATTTCGCCGATGCTCAATCCGGGCTAAAAGGCCCACACCATGCGGACGCATGATCTCATCACGGAAAAGCTGCGCAAGGTTTTCGCCCCGGAAAGCCTGCGCGTCGAGGATGAATCCCACTTGCATGAAGGCCACGTCGGACACCGGCCGGGCGGGGAGACTCATTTCCGACTTTATATTGTGGCGGAAGCCTTCCGCGGAAAGAGCCGGCTCGAACGCCACCGCATGATCAACGCCGCGCTGGCGGGCGAGCTTGCAAGCGGCGTGCACGCGCTCGCGATCCACGCCGTCGCGCCGGGGGAAAATGCTTAGCCCGGATTGCGCTTAACGCCATCCGGAGCACGCCCGGCGCACTCGCGGATTTCGGCCTCATTCCGGATTTCGCGGCCGCTTGAGGACTGCAGCCGATCACGGATCGCGTACCGGCTCCGGCGCTCTTTCCGCCACTTGCGGATGCGGTCGCTCGGCGGCCTCGGCGAGCAAGCCCATCAAATCGAGGCGACGGGTGAACATGGCAAGCTTGCCGTCCGCGGTGCGCGGCCAAATTTCCCGCGGCCGGTCCCAGTAAAGCTCAACGCCGTTGTCGTCCGGATCGCGCAGATAGAGCGCCTCGCTCACGCCGTGATCGGAGGCGCCCTCGAGCGGAACGCCGGCCGCGATGAGCCGGCGCAAGGCGTCGGCAAGTTTCGCCCGCGTCGGATAGAGGATCGCGAGATGATAGAGACCCGTCGTGCCAACGGGCGGCGGCGGGCCGCCGCGGCTTTCCCAGGTATTGAGCCCGATATGATGATGGTAGCCGCCGGCGGAGACGAACGCCGCCTGCTGCCCGAGCCGCTGCGTCAACTCAAATCCGAGCACGCCGCAATAGAAGTTGAGCGCCCGGTCGAGATCGGCGACTCTCAGATGCACGTGGCCGATGCGCACGCCCGCATCGATCGGTGCGGCAAACGTCTCAGGTGCGGAAGCG
>JASHPW010000144.1 GCA_030037895.1 Xanthobacteraceae bacterium
CTCCGTCGCCGCGGCGACCGCGCGCCGGGCGAGCACGCCGATCAGGTGGGCGCGGTATTCGGCGCTGCCGTGGATGTCGCTGTTGAGACCGTCGGCCGGGACGGTGAGGCCTTCGAGCGATTTTGGCGAAAATCGCTTCTTCAACGCCGCTTCGAAGGCGGTCACCCGGAACACGCCGTTGCCGCCCGCGCCGGTGACGGCGACGCGGACGTCGCCGCCGCGCTTGGCCACAAACACGCCGACCAGGGCATAGCGCGAGGCTAGGTTGCGGAATTTCTGGTAGGCCGCTTTCTTCGGAATGGGGAAGCTCACCTTGGTGACGATTTCCGCCGGCTCCAGCGCGGTCGAGAACAGGCCGGTGAAGAAATCATCGGCCTTGATCCGGCGCTTGTTGGTGATGATGGTGGCGTTGAGCCCGAGACACGCGGCCGGATAGTCGGCGCTCGGATCGTTGTTGGCGATCGAGCCGCCGATGGTGCCCATGTGGCGCACCGCCGGATCGCCGATCATGCCGGCAAGCTCAGCCAGCGCCGGAATGGCCTGCTGCACCACCGGCGAGGTGTGCACGTCGGCATGGCGCGTCATCGCCCCGATGGTGAGGGCGCGGCCGCTCGCCTCGATGCCGGCCAATCCTTCGACGCGGGAGAGGTCGATCAATTGCGGCGGATTGGCGAGGCGCAGCTTCATCGTCGGCAGCAGCGTATGGCCGCCGGCGAGCAGCTTGGCATCCGCGTCTTTGCCGAGCATGCTGATCGCCTGCCGCAGCGTCTGCGGACGATGGAAGGTAAAGCTGTACATCACAGTGCTCCGTTTATTTCCGTGTTCACGCCGCTTGCGGCATCGACCTGCCCGACTTTTGCAGCGCCGCCCACACCGCCGGCGGCGTCGCCGGCATGGCGAGGTCTTCGGTGCCGATCGCATCGGTGATGGCGTTGATGACGGCGGCCGGCGCCGCAATTGCGCCGGCTTCACCGCAGCCCTTGATGCCGATCGGATTGGACGGGCACTTGGTGACCGTCGTATCGACCTTCAGCGCCGGCAGGTGATCGGCGCGCGGCATGCAGTAATCCATGAACGAGCCGGTGACGAGCTGGCCGTCCCGATCATAGACCGCGCCCTCGCACAGCGCCTGGCCGACGCCGTGGGCGACGCCACCATGCACTTGGCCCGCGACGATCATCGGGTTGACCACCACGCCGAAATCATCGACCGCGGTCCAGGCCACGATCTCGGTGTTGCCGGTCTCCGGATCGACCTCGACCTCGCAGATATGGCAGCCGGCGGGGAAGGTGAAATTGATCGGATCCCAGAACGCGCCCTCCTTGAGTCCGGGCTCCAATTCCTGGCCGGAGAACTTGTGGGCGATATAGGCGTTGAGCGCGACCGCGCCCCACTCGACCGACTTGTCGGTGCCGGCGACCTTGAACTTCCCGTCCTTGAACTCGATGTCGCCCTCCGCCGCTTCCAGTAGATGGGCGGCGACCTTCTTCGCCTTGGCCTCGACCTTGTCGAGCGCCTTGACGATCGCCGAGATGCCGACCGCGCCGGAGCGGGAACCGTAAGTGCCCATGCCGAACTGCACCTTGTCGGTGTCGCCGTGCACGACCGAGACGTTCTCGATCGGAATGCCGAGCCGGTCGGACACGACCTGCGCGAAGGTCGTCTCGTGCCCCTGCCCGTGGCTGTGGGTGCCGGTGAGGATTTCCACCGTGCCGACGGGGTTGACCCGCACCTCGGCGGATTCCCAAAGGCCCACGCCGCAGCCGAGCGAGCCGACCGCCTGCGAGGGCGCAAGGCCGCAGGCTTCGATATAGGTCGAGAAGCCGATGCCGCGTAGCTTGCCGTGGCGCGCGGCCTCGCGCTTGCGCTTGGCGAAACCCTTGTAGTCGGCAAGTGCCAACGCCTTGTCGAGCGAGGCGCCGTAGTCGCCAGCGTCGTAGCAGAGCAAGACCGGCGTCTGGTGCGGAAACGAGGTGATAAAATTGGCGCGGCGGAAGCTCGCCGGATCGCTGCCGGTCTCGCGGGCGGCAAGTTCGACGAGACGCTCGACGACAAAGGTCGCCTCCGGGCGCCCGGCGCCGCGAAGGGCGTCAACCGGCGCGGTGTTGGTGTAGACCGCGTCGACTTCGGCGTAAATGTTGGGGACGTTGTATTGCCCCGACAACAGCAGCGCGTACAAATAAGTCGGAACGCATGACCAGAACAAGGAAGGGTAAGCGCCCATATTGGCAATGGTGTGCACGCGCATGCCGGTGATCTTGCCGCCGGCATCAAGTGCGAGTTCGGCGTGGGTGACGTGATCGCGGCCATGAGCATCGACGAGGAACGATTCGCTGCGGTCGGCGGTCCATTTCACCGGTCGGCCAATCTTTTTCGCGGCCCAAAGGCAAACCGTCTCTTCGGCGTAGATGTAGATTTTCGAGCCGAAGCCGCCGCCCACGTCGGGCGCGATGACGCGCAGCTTGTTCTCGGGCGCGATGCCGGCGAAGGCGGAGAGCACGAGCCGCGCGGCATGCGGATTCTGACTGGTGGTGTAGAGCGTGAAGGATTCCGTGCCGGAATCGTATTCGCCGACCGCGCAGCGTGGCTCGATCGCGGCCGGGATTAATCGGTTGTTGACGAGGTCGATCTTGGTGACGCGGCTCGCCGCGGCAAAGGAGCCGTCGGTTGCCGTCTTGTCGCCGAGGTGCCAGTTGAACACCGTGTTGTTCGGCGCAAGGTCGTGAATCTGCGGCGCGCCCGGCTTGGCCGCTGCTTTCGGATCGACGACCGCAGGCAGCACGCCATAATCGACGATGATCTTCTCGGCGGCGTCGCGCGCCTGAGCGCGGCTCTCGGCGATGACGACGGCCACTTCGTCGCCGACATAGCGCACCTTGCCGTGCGCGAGCGCCGGGCTCGGCGCCGCCTTCATCGGCGAACCGTCCTTGGACGTGACCGTCCAGCCGCAAATGTGGGCGCTGACCTTGTCGGCGGCGGCGTCCGCGCCGGTCAGCACCGCCAATACCCCCGGCATCTTGGCCGCGGCCTTGCTGTCGATCGATTTGATCGTCGCATGGGCGTGCGGCGAGCGCAGAAAATAGGCGTAGGCTTGGCCCGGCCGGTTGAGGTCGTCGGTATAATGGCCCTTGCCGGTGATGAAACGGTGGTCTTCCTTGCGGCGCACCGCGGCGCCGATTCCGGTCGCGCTCATGAGTGCTCCTCCGGCGGTTTGTTGCCGACGCCGCTGTCTATTGCGCGGCCTCGGCCGCCACGCCGGGACCGCGCATGGTGCGCGCGCCGGCGGCGATCGCCTTGACGATATTGTGATAACCGGTGCAACGGCAGATGTTGCCTTCGAGCTCCTCGCGGATGGTGCGCTCGTCGAGGTCGTGGCCCTTGCGGCGCACCATATCGATCGCGGTCATGATCATGCCGGGAGTGCAATAGCCGCATTGCAGTCCGTGGTTCTCGCGGAAGGCTTCCTGCATCGGATGCAGCGGGCCGTCCGGCGGCGCCAGACCTTCGATCGTGAGCACGTCGGCGCCTTCGAGCTGCAAGGCGAGCACGGTGCACGACTTGACCGCTTTGCCGTTGATGTGGACGACGCAGGCGCCGCATTGCGAGGTGTCGCAGCCGACATGGGTGCCGGTGAGCCGCAGATGCTCGCGCAACAATTGCACCAGGAGCGTGCGCGGATCGACATCGGCGGTGACGGGTCTGCCATTCACCGTCAGGGAAACAGCTGCCATAAGCGCCTCCTCTATCCCCTCAAATGCCTTATTTGCAGGGCGGCTCGCGGCCGCTGGCTGCCTCCAACGCGGAATCGCGGCGTTTCGGCCACACTCCAGCTTGGAACGATAGTAAATCTGAACCGCTGGCGGGCTTCCGGTCAAGGGAGTTCGCGCGCGACACAGATGCCTTGCCGCCGCATAGGCGCGCGTGGGCGAAAGCGGCCTTCTCAGGACTCTTTCGGATTGACTGCAGCCGCGAACTTCTCAAAAAACTCGTCGGCAATTTTCTTGGCGGCGCCGTTGACGAGGCGCTGGCCGAGCTGAGCGAGCTTGCCGCCGATCTGCGCCTCGACCGCGTAGCTGAGCAATGTGCCGGCGTCCTGCGGCAGGAGCTTGACGGTCGCCCCGCCCCGGGCAAAGCCGGCGACGCCGCCGTCGCCCTGACCGGAAATCTTGTATCCGTTCGGCGGATCGAGATCGGAGAGGGTCACTTTGCCTTTGAACGTCGCCTTGACCGGTCCGATTCTGGTCGTGGCCACCGCCTGGAACTCGGTATCCGACAATTTGTCGAGCTGCTCGCAGCCGGGAATGCAGGC
>JASHPW010000145.1 GCA_030037895.1 Xanthobacteraceae bacterium
TCGGTCTCGCTCGAAGGGAGCGTCGGCTGAGCGATGGCCAATATTGGTTCAGGCCCAAGCGCGCTCGCCGTCGGCACGGCGTCGATATCGTCGAATACCCCGTCGGGCGGGGCGCCGGCATCAAAACCGCGGATTTCAAGACCGCCACCTTTGTCGGCACCGATCGCTTGCAGAGCGCCGACTATTACGACGGCGAAAACGAGTAGGACTGCCGATGGCTTTGTTGGAAGTTGAGAACCTGCACGTCGTGATCGACGGCAAAGAGATTTTGCAGGGCGTCGACCTCGCCGTGAACGCCGGCGAGGTGCACGCGATCATGGGCCCGAACGGCTCGGGAAAATCGACGCTCGCCTATGTGCTCGCCGGCAAGGAGGACTATGCGCCGACGGCCGGGACCGTGCGCTTCGACGGCAGGGATCTGTTCGCCATGGCGCCGGACGAGCGCGCCGCCGCCGGCCTGTTCCTCGCCTTCCAGTATCCGCTGGAAATTCCCGGCGTCGCCACCATGACTTTCCTGCGCACCGCGCTCAACGCCCAGCGCAAGAAGCGCGGCGAGGCCGAACTCTCGACGCCGGAATTCCTGAAGAAGGTGCGCGAAGTCGCCAAAAAACTCGGCGTCGATCAGGAGATGCTGCGCCGCGCGGTCAATGTCGGCTTCTCCGGCGGCGAGAAGAAGCGCAACGAGATCCTGCAGATGGCGCTGTTCGAGCCGCGGCTCGCGGTGCTCGACGAGACCGATTCCGGCCTCGATATCGACGCGCTGAGAATCGTCGCCGACGGCGTCAACCGGCTGCGTTCGCCAAAGCGCGCCTTTGTCGTCATCACCCATTACCAGCGGCTCCTCAACTACATCGTGCCTGACGTGGTGCACGTGCTCGCCCACGGCCGCATCGTGAAGACCGGCGACAAGGAATTGGCGCTCGAACTCGAAGCGCGTGGCTATGCCGAATACCAGGAAGAGGCGGTGGCGTGAGCGGCGCCGGGCGCCGGCTTGGGCCGATCGCAGCGTGACCGATGAATGTCATGGCTGACGTGACGGTGATGAAGACCGCGGCGGAGACCGCCTTGGCGCGCGCCTACGCGCAGGCGCGCTCCGGGCTGCCCGGCGACGGCGCGATCGCCGCGCAGCGCCAGGCCGCCTTCGATCTCTTCGCCAGGGAAGGTCTGCCGCATCGCCGCATCGAGGAGTGGAAGTACACCGACTTGCGCGTGCTGATGCGCGAGGCCAAGCCGCTCGCGACTCCGCCCGATGCCGCGGCCAAGGCGCGCGCCAAGGCGGCGGGAAAATTGCTCGGCGACGTCGAATGCCGGAGGCTCGTCTTCGTCGACGGCGCGTTCGTGCCGGACCTGTCGGATCTGACGGCCTTGGAGCGCGGGCTTGCAGTCACATCGCTCGCCGCGGCGCTTGCCGACAACGACCCGGCTCTCGCCGGACATCTCGGCAAGCTCGCGTCGGGAAGCGACGTCGCCGTCGCGCTCAACACCGCGCTGATGGGCGACGGCGCCGTGATCCGCGTCGGTGCCGGCTCGACCATCGAGCGCCCGCTGCATCTCGTCTTTGTCGCCGCGGAGAAGCCGGTCGCGACCTTCGTCCGCTCGCTCGTGATCGTGGAGCAGGGCGCGCGGGCGATGCTCATCGAGAGCCATGAAGGGCCCGCCGGCGTCGACTATCAGGTCAATGCCGCGCTCGAATTGTTCGTCGGCGACGAGGCCCATGTCGATCACGTCAAGATCATCAGCGAAGGATCGGAGGCGCTGCACGTCTCGACGCTGGCGGCGGCGATCGGCGGAGGAGCCCGTTTCAACGGCTTTACCTTCACGACCGGCGGCGCCGTCATCCGCAACCAGCTTTTCGTCAAGTTCGACGGCGAGGACACCGTCGCCGCCATCCGCGGCGCGACCCTCCTCAAGGGCAAACAACACGCCGACACCACGCTTGTCGTCAACCACATCGCGCGCGGCTGCCAGAGCCGGGAAGTGTTCAAGGCGGTGCTCGACGACGAAGCCCATGGCGTATTCCAAGGCCGCATCATCGTGCGCCCCGGCGCGCAGCGGACCGACGCCAAGATGATGACGCGGGCGCTGCTTCTCTCCGAGCGCGCCGAGGCGGACAACAAGCCCGAACTGGAAATCTTCGCCGATGACGTGCAGTGCGGCCACGGCGCCACCGCCGGCGCGCTGGATCGGGAGCTGAAATTCTATCTGATGGCGCGCGGCATTCCGCCGGCTGAGGCCGAAGCGTTGTTGATCCAGGCCTTCCTCGGCGAGGCGGTCGAGGGCATCGAGCATGCCGGTGTGCGCGAGGCGCTGATGGAGGTGGTCGCCGATTGGCTCGAGACGCGTTCGCGGGCCGGCGCGGAGGTCGAGCATGCATGAGGCGGTGACCAACGGCGCCTACGACGTGAACCGCATCCGCGCGGATTTCCCGATCCTCGCCGCCACGGTCTACGGCAAGCCGCTCGTCTATCTCGACAACGCCGCCTCGGCGCAGAAGCCGCAAGCGGTGCTCGATCGCCTGCGGGCCGCCTACACCACGCAATACGCCAACGTGCATCGCGGGCTGCACTATCTCGCCAACGAGGCGACCGAGGCCTATGAGGCCGCGCGCGAAAAAGTCGCGGCGTTCCTCAACGCCGGCCGCAAGGAAGAGATCGTGTTTACCCGCAACGCCACCGAGGCCATCAACCTCGTCGCCTATACGTTCGGCCGCGAGCGCATAAAGGCGGGCGACGAGATCGTGCTCTCGATCATGGAACACCATTCCAACATCGTGCCCTGGCATTTCCTGCGCGAGCGCCAGGGCGCGGTGATCAAATGGGCGCCGGTCGACGACGAGGGGCGCTTCCTCATCGACGAATTCGAGAAGCTCATCGGCCCGCGCACCAAGCTTGTCGCCATCACCCACATGTCGAACATGCTCGGCACGCTGGTGCCGGTGAAAGAGGTCGTGCGCATCTCCCACGCGCACGGCGTTCCGGTGCTGATCGACGGCGCCCAGGCGGCGGTGCATGTCGAGGTCGATGTCAGGGACATCGACTGCGACTTCTACGCCTTCACCGGCCACAAGCTTTACGGCCCGACCGGCATCGGCGTGCTCTACGGCAAATACGCGCACCTTGCCGCCATGCCGCCGTTCAACGGCGGCGGCGAGATGATCCGCGAGGTGTTCGAGGATCGCATCAGCTACGGCGATCCGCCGCACAAATTCGAGGCCGGCACGCCGGCGATCGTGCAAGCGATCGGGCTCGGCGCCGCGCTCGATTATGTCGCCGCAGTCGGCAAGGCGCGCATTCGCGCCCATGAGGGCGGCCTCGTGCGCTACGCCCACGACCGCTTGGGAGAAATCAACTCGTTGCGCATCTTCGGCACGGCCAAGGAGAAGGGGCCAATCCTCTCCTTTGAGATGAAGGGCGCGCATCCGCACGACGTGGCGACGATCATCGATCGCTCGGGCGTCGCGGTGCGCGCCGGGACCCACTGCGTCATGCCCTTGCTCGCGCGCTTCGGCGTGACGGCGACGTGCCGCGCCTCGTTCGCCATGTATAATACGCGCGACGAGGTGGATGTCCTTGCGCAGGCGCTGCTCAAAGCCCAGGACTTTTTCACATGATGGATGATCCGAAACCCGATCGAGACGCCGCCTCCGCCGCGCCGGCTGCGCCCGCCGCTGTCGCCGAGCGGCCCTCCGCGGTTCCAGCGGAGGACATGGCGCGCCTGACCGACGAGATCGTGGCCGCGCTCAAGACCGTGTACGACCCGGAGATTCCCGCCGACATCTACGAGCTCGGCCTGATCTACAAGGTCGATATCGACGATGACCGCGTGGTCAAGATCGACATGACGCTGACGACGCCGAATTGCCCGTCGGCCGCGGACCTGCCGGCCCAGGTGGAGAACGCCGTCGCCGGTATCCCCGGCGTGCGCGAGGCCAGGGTCAACGTCGTCTGGGACCCGCCGTGGGAGCCGAGCCGCATGTCGGACGAGGCCCGCACGGTGCTCAATATGTGGTGAGTCCTCCGGACGCCGAGTTGCGGGCGCAGCCGCGGTGCATTACATAATTGCGGAGAAGTCGTTAGGATTCTTGAGTTATTGCAATTCTAACCGTCGCGCGCGGCCCGTTGCCGGGAGCGCCAGGAGACGAGAGCGATGGCCGCTGCCCGGCCCAGACCGCAAGTGATGCGGCTCACGCAAGCCGCCGCCGAACGCATCAAGGCGGTCATGGCGAAAGCCGAGCGCCCGATTGCGGCGGTGCGCGTCGGCGTCAAGAACGGCGGCTGCGCCGGCATGAGCTACTTCATGGAATATGCCGAAAAAATCAATTCGCTCGACGAGGTGATCGAAGACAAGGGCGTTCGCATCCTCGTCGATCCCAAGGCGGTGCTGTTTCTGCTCGGCACCGAGATGGACTACAAGGTCGACAAGCTGTCGGCGCAATTCGTCTTCAATAATCCGAACCAGACCGCGGCCTGCGGCTGCGGCGAATCGGTGCAGCTCGAACCGGCAAGCGGCGAGACCGGCGTCGCGGAGCGGTAAGCAAACATCGCCGATTTGATGTCGTCACGCGCGCGGCGAAGCGCGCGGGCGGTTACGCCTTGAGCGGCACCGGACGGAGCAGGAAGGCCGGCAGATGCGCCGCGTCGCCGTCGTCGGCCCGAGCGGGCGCCGGCTGCGGAGCGCGGCGCGGTCGCGCATCATCGATCCGCCTCACCGGGCCGGTTGGCCGATTCGACTGGTGACGAGCGTCAGTTCTTCCGCGGTGGCGTTGCCGCGCTGCCTGCGCCGGCGGCGGCGCCGCATGTCGGGACGGCGCAATGGCGTCGTCGGGCTGCGGCTGTTTGTCCATCCAGGGGATTGTCTGCCCGATCAGCTTCTCGATCGCGGCGACCGCCTTGGCGTCGCTCGCTCCGGCCACGATGGTGATCGCGGTGCCGCTGCGTCCGGCGCGGCTGGTGCGGCCGATGCGGTGCACATAGTCGTCGGGATGAGGCGGCACGTCGAAATTGTAGATGTGGCTCACATCGACGATGTTAAGGCCGCGGGCGGCGACATCGGAGGCGACGAGCAGCGTCACCTCGCCCCTGCGGAACTCATCGAGCGCGGCCATGCGCGCGGGCTGGTCCATGTCGCCGTGCAGCGCCTGCACCGAAAAGCCGTGGCGGACGAGCGAACGATAGAGCGTGGCCACCTCGCGCTTGCGGTTACAGAAGATGATGGCGTTCTTCAGTCCGTCGGCGGCGCGAATGAGGCGGCGCAAGGTGTCGCGCTTCTCGTGCGACTCGCGGCCGGACCTGACCAAAAGCTGGGTCGTGGTGGCGACGGTGGTCGCCGGGCGGGCGACCTCGACGCGCACCGGATTGTGCAGGAATTGTTCGGTGATGTGCCGGATCTCCGGCGGCATGGTGGCGGTGAAGAACAGGGTCTGGCGCGTGAACGGAACGAGCTTGCCGATGCGCTCGATATCGGGGATGAAGCCCATGTCGAGCATGCGGTCGGCCTCGTCGATGACCAGGAGCTCGACGCCGCTGAGCAGCAGCCGTCCGCGCTCGAAATGGTCGAGCAGGCGGCCGGGCGTCGCGATCAGCACGTCCACGCCGCGCGTGAGCTTGAGATCCTGATCGCCGAACGAGACGCCGCCGATGAGCAGCGCGACATTGAGCTTGTGATTGGCGCCGTATTTGGCGAAACTTTGCTCCACCTGTGCGGCGAGTTCGCGCGTCGGCTCGAGGATCAGCGTGCGCGGCATGCGCGCGCGGCCGCGGCCTTGCTCGAGCAGCGTCAGCATGGGGAGCGTGAAGGCCGCGGTTTTGCCGGTACCGGTCTGCGCGATGCCGAGCACGTCGCGCCGGGCAAGCACGTGGGGAATGGCCTGATCTTGGATGGGGGTCGGAGTTTTGTAACCGGTTGCCGCAACGGCAGCGAGAACTTTATCGGACAAGCCGAGATGGGAGAAGGACATACACCCTCTGGTGGCGTCCCGCGCCGGGCGCGGAGACCTATGGATTGAACGGGGGAAACACGCAGCAGTATCGAATCTGCCTTGCTTCTGGCGCGAAACATAGGTTCGAATGCGCGAAAGTCAACCTGTCGTTCTCCGGTAAGTTAAACGGAGACCTTCACTTTTCTTCGATGCCGAAGGCGAATCGCGATTGACCGACGCGCTGCCGAGCGTGCTTGTTCCCGGGCTGAACTGCTCGGCGCGCCTTTATGCCGAGCAAATTCCCGCCCTGTGGCAGTTCGGCCCGGTGAGCGTGGCGGATCACAGGCGCGACGACAGCATGGCGGCGATCGCGCGGCGCATCTTGGCCGCCGCGCCGCCGCGCTTTGCGCTCGCCGGCCTGTCGATGGGCGGCTATATCTGTTTCGAGATCATGCGCCAGGCGCCGCAGCGGGTGGCGAAACTGGCGCTCCTCGACACCGGGCCGCATGCCGAAAGCCCGGAGCAGACGCAAGGGCGGCGACGCGTCATCGAGCTCGCCAAGAGCGGCCGCTTCGCCGAAGTTCCCGACTTCCAGTTTCCGCTCTTCGTGCACCGCGATCGTCACGGCGACGCGGCGCTCAAACGCCTCGTGCGCACCATGGCGCAGGAGACCGGGCCGGAGGCGTTCCTGCGCCAGGAGCAGGCGATCATAGGGCGGCCGGATTCGCGTCCCGGCCTCTCCGCCATCGCCTGCCCGACGCTCGTTCTCGTCGGGGAGGGCGACGAACTGACGCCGCCGGCACTGTCGCGGGAGATCACCGCCGCGATCCCCCACGCGCGCCTCGTCGTCGTGCCCGCATGCGGCCACCTGACCACGCTGGAGCAGCCGCAGGCGGTGGCCGGGGCGCTGATCGAATGGATGGGGTCGTGAGCGGCGGCAGACAGCAGCCATCGCCTCGGAGCTGAGGAGCCATATGAAATGCGGCCGTCCGCCGGTCGGTCGGGCGCGGGCCGAGGCTACTTCGTCAGCAATCCGTTGATCACCAGATCGAGATGGGCGTGGAAGTACGCCTTCAGGTCGAGCGGATGGCGTTCATCGAACATCATCATCCACAGGTCGACCAGCGCAATGGGGGCGATGATCACCAGCGGGCATTCGGTCACCGCCGATTGACTGATCTCGCCGCGGTCCATGCCGCGCCGGATCGTCCGCTTGAGCAACTCCATGCACGGCCGATGGATTTCCTCGTGATACCGGTCGGCCAGCGCCGGGAAGCGCGAGGCTTCGGCGATCAGCATGCGCACCACCTCGCGCCGGCGCCGGTCCTCGACGATGTGCTCGTAGATGAAGCTGAACTGCGCGCGCAACAGGTCGGCGGTCGAGCCTTCGTGGCGCTCGAACATGTCCTGCACGGTGTCGAGCGTCGCCTTCATCAGCTCGCGCACCATCGAAATGAACAGATGCTCCTTGTTCTCGAAATAGACGTAGATCGTGCCCTTGGTCACGCCGGCGCGCTCGGCGATCTGATCGAGCGTGGTCATGGCGTAGCCGTTGCGCGAGAACTGGTGGAACGCGGCTTCCAGGATTTCCTGCGGACGCTCGGCCTTGCGCCGACGCCGCGTTTCCGTGCGCGCTTCGATCAGGTCGGTCATGAGGCGACAAGGCTCCGCCGGCACAGAAAGTCAAGTTATTGACTAACTGGATAGTAAATAACTAGTCTCGCTTTGTTAAGGGTGGACACGTGCGAATCCGGTTGGGGCAGTTGTGGTGGCGCCGTCGCTGGCCGGCCGGCGCACGGGAAGCCAAGCTTTTGGCTCATTTTGGCTTTTTCGCTGTGAGGGCGGCCGGCACGGCGTCGGCGGTGGTCGCCTTATCGGCCTGCGCGGTCGGTCCTGACTTTCACCCGCCCGCGGCTCCGACCGGCGCCGGCTATACCCCCGAGGCCCAACCGGCGGCGACCGTGTCGGTCCCCGTGGCCGGGGGCGCGGCGCAAAAGTTCGTCGCCGGTCGCGACATCCCGGCCGAGTGGTGGAAGGTGTTTCATTCGAAGGAGCTCGACAGCTTGATCGCCGAAGCCTTGCGCGCCAATCCAAGCCTGCAAGCGGCGCAAGCGGCGTTGTGGCAGGCGAAGGAGAACCTTTACGCCGCCGGCGGCAAGCTGTTGCCGAGCGTCGATGCCAATGCGTCGGCGACGCGCCAGCAATTCTCGTTGGCGGAATTCGGCCTGCCCGGCGGCCCGGAGACCTTCAATCTCTATCAGGCCACCGTGAACGTCTCTTACGCGCCGGATGTTTTCGGCGGACAGCGGCGACAGATCGAAGCCAGCGCTGCGCTCGCCGAATATCAGCGTTTCGAACTCGAGGCGACATATCTGACGCTCACCGCGAACGTGGTGACGGCGGCGGTTCAGGAAGCCTCGCTGCGCGGCCAGATCGGGGCGACGGAGGACATCATCAAGGCGGAGAGCGACCAGCTCAAAGTCGTGCGCGATCAATTCGAAGTCGGCGCCGCCACCCGCGCCGACGTGCTCACCCAGGAATCGGAAGTGGCGACGACGCAGGCGAGCTTGCCGCCGCTGCGCAAGCAACTCGAACAGCAGCACCACGTGCTGCTGGCGTTGATCGGCCATTTCCCGAACGACGCGCGCGGCGACCATTTGACGCTCGCCTCGTTCCGCCTGCCGACCGCTCTTCCGCTCAGCCTGCCCTCGCAGCTCGTGCAGCAACGTCCGGACGTGCGCGCCGTCGAAGCGCAATTGCATCAGGCCAGCGCGCAAATCGGCGTCGCCATCGCCGCGCGGCTGCCGCAATTCACTCTCACGGCGGATTACGGCACCGCCGCGCTGACGACGGCGAGCTTGTTCACGCCCGGCACCATGATCTGGAGCCTCGCGGCGAGCGGCACGCAGCCGATCTTCCACGGCTTTACTTTCCTGCACCAGCAGCGCGCCGCCGAGGCGGCATTCGACATGGCGCAAGGGCAATATCGCAACACGGTGCTCGCGGCTTTTCAGAACGTCGCCGACGTGCTGCGCGCGTTGCAATTGGACGCCGCCACGCTCAAGGCGCAGCAGCACGCCGTGAGCGCGGCATTGGCCACGTTTGATTTGTCGCGCAGCCAGTATCGCCTCGGCGCCATCGCCTATCTCACCCTGCTCAACGCGCAACGCAGCTATGAGCAGGCGCGGCTCGCTTTGGTGCAGGCCCAGGCCGCCCGTTTTGCCGACACCGCGGCCCTGTTCCAGGCGCTCGGCGGCGGCTGGTGGAACCGCATCGACGTTAAGCCCGATCCGCTGAGCCCCGAGCCGCAGATCGTCCAGGCCGCCAGCGACATCGTTCCCATCCGCCACAACGGAGTCCAATGAATGATCAAGCGCATGGTGATCATGCTCGTGGCGGTCGCCATCGTGTTCGGCGCAATCTTCGGATTCCAGGCGTTCAAGGCCGCCATGATCAGGAAATTCATCGCTGCCGCGAGTTCGCCGCCGCAGACCGTCTCGGCCGCGCGGGCCGCCTACAGCGAATGGCAACCGACGATCGAGGCGGTCGGCTCGTTGCGCGCGGTCAAGGGCGCCGATCTGTCGCTTGAAGTCTCCGGCGTCGTCGATTCGATCTTATTCAATTCCGGCGACGACGTGGAGAAGGGCGCGTTGCTGCTCAAGCTGCGCGCCGCCGACGATGTCGCCAAGCTCGAATCGTTGCAGGCGATGGCGGAATTGAGCGAAATCACCTATGAGCGCGATCAGAAGCAGTTCAAGTTGCAGGCGGTGAGCCAGGCCACCCTGGATACCGACGCGGCGAATTTGAAAAACGCCAAGGCGCAGGTGGCGCAGCAGCAGGCCATCCTCGACAAGAAGTTTCTGCGCGCGCCGTTTGCCGGCCACCTCGGCATTCGCGCCGTGGATCTCGGACAATATCTGAGTCCGGGAACGGTCATCGTGACGCTGCAGGAGCTCGATCCGATTTTCCTGGATTTCTTCGTGCCGCAGCAGGTGGTCGATCAGATTCGCCTGAATCAACCGGTGACGGCGCGCGTCGACGCATTCAAGGATCGGACCTTTGCCGGCAGGATCTCGGCGATCAACCCCAAGGTCGACACCGGCAGCCGCAACGTGCAGATCCGCGCGACGTTGCAGAATCCGGACCACAAATTGCTGCCCGGAATGTACGCGACCGTGGATATCGCGACCGGCGCGCCGCAGAACTACATCACGCTGCCGCAGACGGCGATCACCTACAATCCCTATGGCGACACGGTCTACGTCGTCGTCGACGGCAAAAGCAAAGGCGACGGCAAAGGCAAAGGCGACGGCGTCGACGGCAAGCCGCAATTGATCGCACGCCAGACCTTCATCACCACCGGGACGACGCGCGGCGATCAGGTCGCCGTGCTCAAGGGCGTGGCGGAGGGCGACATGGTGGTGACCGCCGGTCAGATCAAATTGCACAACGGATCGGCGGTATTGATCGACAATTCGGTGACGCCGACGGCGGACGCGGCGCCGGTTCCGATCGACCGCTAAGCGCGCCGCCATGAATTTCACCGACATCTTCATTCGCCGGCCGGTGCTCGCTTCGGTCATCAGCCTGTTGATCCTGGTGCTCGGCGTGCGCGCCTATTACGCGCTGCCGGTGCTGCAATACCCGCGCACCGAAAACGCGGTGGTGACGGTGACTACGACCTATTACGGCGCCGATCCCGACGTGGTCGCCGGCTTCATCACCACGCCGCTCGAAATCGCCATCGCCCAGGCCTACGGCATCGACTACATGACGTCGACCAGCCAGACCAACACCAGCACGATTACGATCTATCTACGGCTCAACTACGAGCCCGACAAGGCGCTGACCGAGATCAACACCAAGATCGCGTCGGTCCTCAATCAACTGCCGACCGGCACGCAGCAGCCGGTCCTCACCGTCAAGATCGGCCAGACCATCGACGCCATGTATCTCGGCTTCGACAGCGATACGCTCGCCGCCAACCAGATCACCGACTACCTCACCCGCGTGGTGCAGCCCAAGCTGCAGACCGTGCCGGGCGTGCAGACCGCGGAGTTGCTCGGCCAGAAGGTGTTCGCATTGCGCGCCTGGCTCGATCCGCAAAAGCTCGCGGCATTCGGGTTGACCGCGACCGACGTCAGTCTGGCGCTCGCCGCCAACGACTACATTTCCGGCATCGGCACCACCAAGGGCCAGATGGTGCAGGTCAATCTGACCGCGTCCACCGGACTGCATTCGGCTGACGAGTTCCGCAACCTGGTCGTCAAGCAGTCGAACGGCGCCGTCGTCCGATTGAAGGACGTCGCCAACGTCACGCTCGGCGCCGAGGACTACGAAACCGAGGTCGGCTTCGACGGCAAGCAGGCGGTCTATATCGGCGTCCAGATCGCGCCGGCGGCCAATCTCCTGGAGGTGGTGCGCGGCGTGCGCCGCATCTGGCCGGACATCAAGGCGCAACTGCCGCGCGGGCTCAACGGCGCGATCGTCTACGATTCAACCGAATTCGTGAACGCCGCGATCTATGAGGTCGTCATCAGCCTGGTCGAGGCATTGATCATCGTCACCCTGGTCGTGTTCATTTTCCTGGGCTCGGTGCGCTCCTCCCTGATTCCGACCGTCGCCATTCCGCTGTCGCTCGTCGGCACGCTCATTATTCTCCTGGCGCTCGGCTATTCGATCAATCTGCTGACATTGCTGGCGCTGGTGCTGGCGATCGGCCTCGTCGTCGATGACGCCATCATCGTGGTCGAGAACGTCAGCCGCCATCTCGATGAGGGGATGAGGCCCGTTCCCGCCGCCATCGCGGCGGCGCGCGAGCTCGGCTGGCCGATCATCGCCATGACCGTCGTCGTCGGCGCCGTTTACGTGCCGATCGGCTTTCAAAGCGGCCTCACCGGCGCGCTGTTCGCGGAATTCGCGTTCGCGCTGGTCGGCGCCGTCACCGTTTCCGGCATCGTGGCGCTGACGCTGTCGCCGATGTTGTGCTCGCGCCTGCTCAAGCCTCCCGATCCCGAGCGCCGGGGCTGGGAGGCCAAGCTCACCTATTACATCGACCGCGGCTTCACCCGGCTGCGGGGCGCCTATGAGCGCCGCTTGCATCGCAGCCTGAACTACCTGCCGGTCACGGTGGTATTCGCTTTGATCGTGCTGTCGAGCATCTACTTTTTGTTCATCACCGCCAAGACCGAGCTTGCGCCGCAGGAGGACCAGGGCGTCATCCTCGCGCAATCGATCGCCGCGCCGGACGCCACGCTCAAGCAACGGCAACTCTATGCGCGCGAAGTATACAAGATTTTCTTCCGCCATCCGGAGACCGAGCACGTCTTTCAGATCGACATGCCGGGCGAGGTCGTCTCGGGCATGGCGTTGAAGCCTTGGGACTTCCGCTCGAAGTCTTCCAACGCCCTGCAGCCGGCGGTGCAACGAGAGTTGAGCAAGATTGCCGGCGTTCGGGTGGTCGCTTTTCAACCGCCGCCGCTGCCGGGAAGCATCGGCTTGCCCATTCAGTTCGTGATTGGCACTACCGAGCCGTTCGAGCGCCTGTACCATATCGCGCTACAATTCCTGCTGCAGGCGCAGCGGAGCGGAAATTTCATCTTCCTCGATTGCGATCTGAAGATCGACAATCCGCAATCCAACGTGACCATCGATCGCGACAAGACCGCCCAGCTCGGGTTGAAGATGAGCGACGTCGGCGGCGCGCTCGCCGCCATGCTCGGCGGCGGCTACGTCAACTATTTCAGCATGAGCGGACGCTCCTACAAGGTCATCCCGCAGGTGCAGCAGCGGTTTCGCTTGAACCCGCGGCAATTGCTCGACTATCACATCCGCACCGCCAGCGGAGAGCTTGTGCCGTTGTCGACGATCGCCACCGTCTCGACCAAGACGGTCCCGGAATCGCTCAACCATTTCCAGCAGCTCAATAGCGCGACGATCCAGGGCGTCGAAATGCCCGGCGTTTCCCAGGGCGACGCCCTTGCCTATCTGCAAAAGTTGGCGGCACGCACGTTGCCGCCGGGCTATTCGATCGATTACGGCGGCTTGAGCCGGCAATACATCCAGGAGACCAGCGGTTTCGCCGCCACGTTCGGATTCGCGCTGATCATCGTCTTCCTGGCGCTGGCCGCGTTGTTCGAAAGCTTCCGCGACCCGGTCATCATCCTGGTTTCGGTGCCGATGTCGATCGCCGGCGCGCTGATTTTCGTCAGTCTCGGCATCGGCGGCGCCTCGCTCAACATCTACACCGAGGTCGGCTTGGTGACGCTGATGGGCCTGATCAGCAAGCACGGCATCCTGATCGTCCAGTTTGCCAACGATCTGCAGGCCGAAGGCCGGCCGAAACGCGAGGCGGTCGAACGCGCCGCGGCAATAAGGCTGCGCCCGATCCTGATGACGACGGCCGCCATGGTGCTCGGCGCGCTGCCGCTGATCACGGCCGGCGGCGCCGGCGCCGTCTCGCGCTTTCAGATGGGTCTGGTCATCGCTTCGGGCCTGTCGATCGGCACGCTGTTCACCCTGTTCGTGGTGCCAGCGGTCTACATGCTGCTGGCGACCGACCGCTCCAAACGGACGGTCGTCGCCGACTCGGCGGACGCGCCGCCGGCGCACGCGGCCCCCGCCGAGTGACGCGAACGCGCGCGATGAAAGACTGGAGCGCAGGGCAATATCTCAAGTTCGAGGACGAGCGCACGCGCCCGGCGCGCGATCTCCTGGCGCAAGTGCCGCTCGCGCGGCCGCAGCGCGTGGCCGATCTCGGCTGCGGCCCGGGCAATTCGACCGCGCTTCTGGTCGAACGCTTTCCCGACACCGAGGTGATCGGCCTCGATTCCTCGCCCGATATGCTGCGCAAGGCGCGCGAGCGGTTGCCTGAGTGCTCCTTTATCGAAGCCGACGTGACGACTTGGACGCCCGACCCGCGCACCGACCTTTTATTCGCCAACGCCGTGTTCCAATGGGTGCCGGATCATCTGGCGTTGCTGTGCCGTTTTCTGGAAACCTTGCCGCAAGGCGCCGCGCTCGCCGTCCAGATGCCGGACAATTTGCGCGAGCCGTATCATCGGCTCATGCGGGAGGTCGCATCGGAAGGGCCTTGGGCTGCGCGGTTTGCGACGGCAAGCGTGGAACGCAAGCAATTGCCGGATGCCGGCGCCTATTACGACCGGCTGGTTCCGCTCACGCGCAAACTCGACATTTGGTCTACCGTCTACCAGCATCCGCTGGACGATGCGGCCGCCATTGTTGAATGGGTCAAAGGCACTGGATTGCGCCCGTATTTGGCTCGGCTCGAGCCCGCCGAGCGGCAGACGTTTCTTGCCGCATATTCCAAGCGGATTGCGCAAGCCTATACCCGCCGGCAGGACGGCAAGGTGTTGTTGCGGTATCCGCGGCTGTTCATCGTGGCGGTGCGATGAGAATCGTGCCGCGGATCATCGTTGCCTTGCTCGCCATGGCCTTTATTCACGGCGCGGCCGCCGCCGATGCGGCGTTCCAGGCCTGGCTGCAATCGCTGTGGCCGCAGGCGCATGAGCTTGGAATCTCGCGTGCGACGTTCGACGACGCCACGCGCGGCCTTAAGCCCGATCTCTCGCTGCCCGATCTCGTGCTGCCGGGCCGGCCGCAAAAACCGCCGCCGGGCCAGGCGGAATTCGTCGAGACGCCGGCGGATTACCTCAAGGAATCGACATTTGATCGCCTCGCGGCGCAGGGCCGCAAGCTGCTCGATCAATACCGCGCGCCGCTGGCGGGAATCGAGCGGCAATTCGGCGTCCCGCCCACCATCCTGCTGGCGATCTTTGGGCGCGAGACCGATTTCGGCCGGTCCCGGGACACCCGCAACGCCATCCGCGTGCTGGCGACGCAAGCCTATCTCGGCAACCGCAAGGACAAGTTCCGAGAGGAATTTTTGCTGGCGCTGAAAATTCTCGACCAGGGCGACATCAAGCTTGCCGACATGAAGAGCTCCTGGGCCGGCGCCATGGGATTGACGCAATTGCTGCCGTCCGATTTCTTCAAATACGCCGTCGATTTCGACGGCGACGGCCGCCGCGATATCTGGAATTCGGTGCCGGACGCGCTCGCTTCTGCCGCCAAGCAACTCCGCGACAAGGGCTGGCGGCGCGGCCTGCGCTGGGCCTACGAGGTGCGCGCGCCGGCGAGCGTCGATTGCACGATCGGTGTTCCGGAGCACACGCTGCCGATCGGCGAATGGGTCAAGCGCGGCTTCGTGCCGGCTCACGGGCGCTCGCTGTCGGCCGCGGAAGCCGCCGAGCCCGCGTCGTTGCTGCAACCGGCCGGCCTCTACGGCCCGTCGTTCCTGGCGACGGGAAATTATTTCGCCATCAAGGAATACAATTTCTCCGATCTCTACGTGCTGTTCGTCGGCCATCTCAGCGACCGCATCCTCGACCCGCGGCCGTTCGCGACGCCGTGGGTCAAGGTCGCGCAACTGCCTACCGGCGATCTGACGCGGATGCAGACCATTCTCACCGCGCGCGGCTATTACCACGACAAGGTCGACGGCAAAGCCGGCATGCTCACGCGCGCCGCGCTCGGCGACTATCAGAAGCGCAACGGCCTCAAGGTCGATTGCTGGCCGAGCGCCGCGCTGCTGGCGCGCATGGAAGCGGGCGGCCGCTGAAGCATGATCCCGATAAGCGGAACCGGTTTTCGGAAACAACGAAGCGGAGAGGCGTTTCCGGGGTCAATCCTCGCCCGGCACGGCGAGCGGCAGGCCGTCGTCGTCCTCGTCGGAATAGCCGAGCGTGCGCCGGTTCGGCTTGCCCGCGATCGAACCGGTGATGCCCGGTTCGCGGTCATGCTGCGCGGCGTAACGCGCCCGCGCACGTTCGGCTGCCACCTCGCCCGGGATTGCGGCCGGCTCGCAGATGCGGCGGCCGCTCGCCCTCCGCATCAGGTCGACGTGAATGTGATTGTAGTGATAGATGTTGGCGCCGGGGGCGAGCACGGTTGAGAATTCGGCGCAGGCGGCGGCCTGCACGTCATGCAGAAAGCCCTGCTCTTCGGGCGTTCCGCGCCAGCCGTACTGCACGCTGATCCGGTGGCCGTCGGCGAGATCGAATTCGGCGATGTCGAGCGCGTTGCCGAAGGCGTGCTCGGAAATATGCGCATTCGGATTGCCGTTCATGCCGCGGCAGGAATAGGCGGAGATTTGTTTGATCTCGACGACCGGCTGCTGAAACCAGCGCAGCGCCGCGGGCTGGACCGCGGCGCTGACCCAACGGTCGAGTGCGGAAACGATGGGGCAGGCGAGCGTCGCCGGCGGTTTCACCTCGACCGGGCCGACCGTTCCGGTCACCGTCGGCGCACGCGGCGGACCGAGCGGTATCTGCTGTTCCGGTCCTGCCGGCGCGGGTTCGGCGCCCGGCTGGTCAGTGGGCGGCGGGTAAGTCGGCGGCGACGGCGGATAAGCCGCCACCGGCGGTTCCGCTGCGGGAGCAAGCGGCGCGCCGCCATACGGATGCGGCGGGGCGGGCATGAAATCGGCTTCGTCCTCCTCGGGCTGCGGAATTCCGGGAGGATTGAGCGACAGTGGCGCACCGGCCTGTGGCGCGGCGGCCGGCAATAGCGGAGCTTGCAGCGGCCCGGTTTGTGGCACGCCGCCGGGCGGCGGAGTGCCCTGAGGCGGTGGCAGCGCGGTCGACTGGATCACCGGCCAGTGCGGCGGCAGCGCGGCGTCGGGTATGGTACCGGGCGGGCGCAACGGCTCGTCGTCGTAACCGAGCGGGGCGCTGTCGCCGAGCGCCGACACCCGCAGCGGAAAATCCATTCCGCACATACCCGGTCCGTTGATCGTGGCGATGCGCACGCGTTCCGGCGATTCCGTCACGGCGCCGGAATTGAGGCAGGCGACTTCCGCTTCGCGCCGCCACGGCGCGCGCTCGCCGGACCAATAATAATGGCTGCAGCCGGCGAGCACGATCAGCGCGGCAACGACGACGGAGCCAAAGAGCGACCACTGGACGCCACGCGACATAAATCGAGAATGCGTGGCTTTCCGTTAAGGACTGCTCAATGATCCTCGCGGTCTTGGCCGCGCGGCGTGCGTTAACCATAAGATGGCGCGGGCGCGACCGCTTGATCGGCACGACGCGGGTCCCGTGTCGAATTTAGCCGCGGGCGCAACCGTTCACGGACGGCGGATAAAGAGCCGGTTCAAACGTCGAGCAATTCCTCATCGGCGAATTCGGCGCGCTCCTGGATAAAGGCGAAGCGCGCCTCGGGCTTGGTGCCCATCAGCCGCTCGACGGATTTGTCGGTATCGTTTTGCGCGTCGGCGAGGAGCACGACGCGCAGCAGCATGCGCTTTTTCGGGTTCATGGTGGTCTCCTTGAGCTGCGAGGCCATCATCTCGCCGAGCCCCTTGAAGCGGCTCACTTCGACCTTGGCGTTGCCGTGGAACTCCTTTCTCAGGAGCTCGTCCTTGTGCGCTTCGTCGCGCGCATAGAAAATCTTGCCGCCGTGGCTCAGTCGATAGAGCGGCGGCACCGCGAGATAGAGGTGTCCGTTGCCGATCAATTCCGGCATCTGCCGGTAGAAGAAGGTGATCAGCAGCGAAGCGATATGGGCGCCGTCGACGTCGGCGTCGGTCATGATGATGACGCGGCCGTAGCGCAAATCCTCCTCGCGGTAATGGGCGCCGGTGCCGCAGCCGAGCGCCTGCGCCAGATCGGCGAGCTGCTGGTTCTGCGCCAGCTTTTCCTGGCCGGCGGAAGCGACATTGAGGATTTTGCCACGCAGCGGCAGCACCGCCTGGCTGGCGCGGTCGCGGGCTTGTTTCGCCGAGCCGCCGGCGGAATCGCCTTCGACGATGAAAATCTCGGAGCCTTCGGCGGCGCTGTTGGTGCAGTCGGCGAGTTTTCCCGGCAGACGGAGCTTGCGCGTCGCGGTCTTGCGCGCAATGTCCTTTTCCTGGCGGCGGCGCAGGCGCTCCTCGGCGCGCTCGACCACGAAGTCGAACAATTTGTTGGCCTGTGCCGGATTGCCGGCGAGCCAATGGTCGAACGGGTCCTTGATCGCCTGCTCGACGATTCTTTGCGCTTCGGCGGTGGCCAGGCGGTCCTTGGTCTGGCCCTGGAATTCCGGCTCGCGGATGAACACCGAGAGCAGCGCGCCGGCGCCGGTCATCACGTCATCGCTGCTGATCGCGGCGGCGCGCTTGCCCTGGCCGATCCGCTCGGCGTGATCCTTCAGCCCGCGAAGGAGCGCGGTGCGCAAGCCGGATTCGTGGGTGCCGCCATCGGGCGTCGGAATCGTGTTGCAGTACGAGTTGAGAAAGCCGTCGGCGTCGGCGGTCCACGCCACCGCCCACTGCACGCCGCCATGCACGCCGATCTTGCCGGCGCTGCCGGTGAAAATGTCGGGGTGAACCAGCGTCGCAGTCGAGAGCGTCTCGGACAAATAATCGCGTAACCCGTCGGCGAAATGGAATTTCG
>JASHPW010000146.1 GCA_030037895.1 Xanthobacteraceae bacterium
TTGACCGGCGGCCTGTCGAAGGGATCGACCGCACACCGGGTGAACGAGACGGCAATCTTTTTCACTCAGACGGTCATGCCCGACGTGCTCGATCGCCACGGCGCCACGTTCAAAGCCGCGGCGATGGTCCGCCTCATGCATTCGATGGTCCGGTTCAACATCCTGCACCGCGGCGATCGCTGGGACGTCAAGACCTATGGCATTCCGATTCCGCAGGTCGACCAGATGCCGGCCGGCCTGATGTCGATTTTCGTCATTGCGCGAAAGGCGCTGCGCCAAGGCCGCACGGCGTTCACGCCCGCCGAGCGCGCGCGCGCCGAACTCGCCCGTTACCGCTGCTTTCTGCTCGGCCTGCCCCAAGACCTGCTCGCGGATACGCCGCAGAGCATTGTGGACCTCCTGTTGACACGCCACGCCACGCTGCGAAAAGGATTCGACGACAATTGCGCCGCTCTCGTTCGCGCCATGCTGACGGCCGACCTCACGTCGGACCATTCCCTGCCCGGCCGCCTTCACACCTGGCTCGAGCGCGGATTCGCCAAGGTATATTTCGTCGCCAACCTCATGCGCGGAGGCAAAAGCGCGGCGGCCAAGGTCGGAGTCCGAGTGGGCTTGGCCGACTACGTCGCCGCTGCGGCGGCGGGCATCCTGATCGCCTCCACAATGACGGCCTACGCGATCGCCGCGCACATACCACTCATCAGCGATGTTGCGGACCGATCGCTGGTCCGCAAATTGACCGAGCAGCTCACGCGCTATGGGCGCGCTGAATTCACGACGAATGCGGATACATATCGCCCCGCACACGCCTAGTGGAGCGGATTTGACATTCGCTACCCACCTAGCTGCGAACTCGTGAAGCGAATGTCAAATCCAAAGCTCCACTACGAGTGATACTTGCTAGTGGTCCTTTGATTCTAACATTCGCATAAGAGCCTGCCGAACCCGGATGCGAATGTTAGAATCGGACCACTAGTCCTCTTGCGCGTCGCCACCCGCTGGAGTGCGTACCCGGAAGACGACGAAGTGCGAGAGCGCGAAGTTCACCCCGAAGCTCGCGACGACGGCGACGGCCTTGGCCGCCCATATGGGCAAGAGCAGGACCTCCGCGGCGGCGACCAAGGCGGCGGTATTGGCGAGCCATCCGGCGATGCTGGCGACGACGAAGGCGAGGTAGGCACGCCAATGCAGCTTGCGTCCCGACTCGGCGGCGAAGGTGATCGACGAGTTCATGATGTATGAGCCGGTGACGGCAACCATCCACGACATCATGTTCGCGGCGATCAAGGAAACGGTCGTCTTATTGCTGCAGTGACAGGACTCGGCCAGCGCGCCGAACGCCGCGAGCGCCGCCGGGGATCGGCTCAGCGCCGCGCGCGCCAACAGGAACACGCTGTAATCGACCACGGTATTGACGACGCCGACGAGCCCAAAGGAGAGCGCCTTGAGGCTGAGCGCGCGATTGCGCCAGCCGTCCTCGAGCTTGGCACGAACCGTATCGTAGCGCGTGCGGCTGGTCATGGCCGCTTCGCATATCACGTTCGCCGGCCTCCGCCAGCCCGCTCTTCCTGCTTCGCGAGCGGCCGCCGGCGAGCTTGGGCGCACGATAGACTCGGCCGAACAGTAATCACGTCATCCGGCGGATCACATCACCACGACCTTGGTGCCGACCTTTACGCGGCCGTAAAGGTCGATGACATCCGCGTTGCGCATGCGGATGCAGCCCGACGACACCTGCGTGCCGATCGTCCACGGTTCGTTGGAGCCGTGGATGCGATAAAGCGTCGAGCCGAGATAGAGAGCGCGCGCGCCGAGCGGATTTTCCGGACCGCCGGCCATGTAGCGCGGCAGGTCGGGCCGGCGCTTGAGCATGTCCTCGGGCGGATACCAGTCCGGCCACTCGCGCTTGGCGGAGATCGTCTTCACCCCGGCCCAGGTGAATCCCGGACGGCCGACGCCGATGCCGTAGCGCAGCGCCTTGCCGCCCTCCTCCACCAGGTAGAGAAATTTGTCCGGGGTATCGATGATGATCGTGCCCGGTTGTTCGTGACCGTCATAATCGACGACTTGACGGTCGTATTTCGGGTCGAGCGGCGGATGCGCCATGTCGCCGCTTGACGAGGGCGCGTAGCTTTGTGCCGGATCATCGCGCATCGCGCGCGGCTGCGGCGCCGGTTGCGACTGGTAGTCGGGAAGCGCCGGCTGGTAGGGGCGCGGAACCGAAGGCTGCCGCGCCGCGCCGCCGAACAGAAACTCGATGAAGCCGCCGCCGAGATTGGGCTGACCGGCATCGGCGTAGCGCCGCCTGCCGGCGTCGGCGACGCGCGGGTCGGAAATGTCGGCCGCATTCTGACTTTGGCTTGCCGTGTACGCATCCGGAGTGATTCGCAGGGGATCGGCGCACGCCGGCAGATAAGACGCGCCGACGAGCAGCGCTGAAACAAGGAGACGCCGCATTGCTGTACTCTACTCTGACGCCGAGCCGTTACGGCTCGCGTGAGGAGTACAGGCGCAAACCTCGACTGTTTGGTAAATTTCGCGCCGTGCGTTTTTCGCGCTTGGCTTATTGGTACATTGTTCATCAAGTTAGAGTTTATTTTGCGTGAACGGCTCGGCGTTATGGTTAATCGACGGTACGCCTCGCCTCGCTCGGGAAACCGTAACCGCCGTTGCGCCGTGAACGCGGAATTAAGCGGCCACCGTTAAATCTCGGAGGAGTTGGGTCGGTGGAGCATATGGCCGCGCCACGCAAGGTCTTCCGCATCGAAGAGATGGCCGCCCTGCGGCGCGAACCGCAGGTCGAGGACGCGTCGGCCGCGCTCAATCACGCCGAAATCATGCAGGAACTGGGCGTGCTTCGCGCCATGCTGGAGCCGGCGGCGCGTCGGCAATCGGCCGCCGCCGGCGCGTCGCAGCAAGCCGAAATCGAGCGGCTCATTTCCGAACTGCATCTAATCCAGGCGGTCATCGGCGGAACATCGCATACGCAGGCCGGCCGCGCCGGGGCGCGTGGGCATGCGGCGCAGATGATGCGCGTCGCCCATGAACTCGACGCGGTGATAATCAGCAGCGAGCAGGCGACGCAGAAAATTCTTGCCGCGGCCGAGGATATCGATCAGGCGGCGAACAACCTTTCGGCCGCGCTCAAAGGCGAGAGCGAGCAAGGGCTCGCCCAGGACATCCGGGACCGGGTGATCCAGATTTTCGAAGCTTGCAATTTCCAGGATCTCACCAGCCAGCGCGTGGCCAAAGTCTTGGCGACGCTCAATCACATCGAGGAGCAAATCACGCGCGCGCTCGATGCGGTGATGCAGGCCGACGGCGGCGCGCCGGTCGTGCATGGTCCGCGACTCGAGGACGACCGCGGCCACGTCTCGCAGAGCGATATCGACATCATGTTCGACGTCGGCGCTCGCTCGGCCTGACCTGCCTAACGGGACGGGGGCGGCGGCTTGCCGGCATGCGCCATGCCCTCAGCCGGGCAGCGCACATAGACACCCGTGCCGTAGCGGCCGGCGACCTCCGGGTCGATCCAGCGCAGCACCATGGTGCGACCGTCGAACGACACGATTTCGCGATCCTTCATGCCGCCGGCCGGCCCGGGCGGGCCGATATAGTTTCTGCCGTCGGGGCTGCCCTTCAAATGCAGCTCTTGCAGCTGGGCGCTGTCGGCGAGGTACATCATGACCCCACCGTTCGGCCCGCGATTAATGACCACCGGCTGAAGGCACTGGCGGCGCGCCGCGGCCTCCGTGCGCGCGCGGTCCGCCTCCCTGTGATAGGCGCCGTAGCCCCAGCGACCGACGACCTCCTCCGGCCGGATCGAGGCCGGCAACTCCGGCGCGACGGCCGGCGTCGGCGGTGGCGCCTCGACCGCCGGCGGATTGGTCGCGCAGTCGGAGAGCGCGAGCCCGCACACAGCGACGCCAACAACGACCCAAAGGTGGCGAGGCGACGCGCTCATGAAGGCCCTCCACAACCCAATCGAGCCAATGCTCGGCCCGAAATATACCACGAGCCAGACGCCCCGGCCTTCTTGGCCAAACATTTGGCCGGGATGGTGACCGTTTTTCGGCCCGCCGGCGTCGATGTCCGTACCCGCCGCTCTCATCTTGGCACTTTCGACTTTGCTGCAAATTCGCGTTGCGACAGAGCGGACGCGACCTCGCCGGGCTTTCCCGGATTGGCGATGCCCGCTTGTTCGACCATGGGCCGCCGCGCACACCGCTTGACAGGGGCTGGGCTAGACCCTATGTCCTTAGCACTCACTCATCATGAGTGCTAAAATACTGTAACATAACGAGCTTTTGTCCAACACGGAGGGCCGCTCTTCAGCGGCGACGAGGATAATCATGGCGAAGCACAGATTTCGGCCGCTGCATGACCGCGTGGTCGTCAAGCGGATCGAAGCCGAGGAAAAAAGCAAAGGCGGCATCATCATTCCCGACACGGCCAAGGAGAAGCCGCAAGAGGGCGAAGTCGTCGCCGTCGGTCCCGGCGGCCGCGACGAGAACGGCAAGCTCATCGCCATGGGCGTCAAAGCCGGCGACCGCGTGTTGTTCGGCAAGTGGTCGGGCACCGAGGTCAAGCTCGACGGCGACGAACTGCTGATCATGAAAGAATCCGACATTATGGGCGTGATCGCCTAGCCGGATCACGCAGGACGGACGACAGAGGACAGAAGAGAGGCTCCTCTCCGCTGATCTGTCCGGCGCTCCGACATCTAACATCCGAGGAAACGAAAAATGGCTGCGAAAGACGTACAATTCTCCGGCGAGGCGCGCGAGCGCATGTTGCGCGGCGTCGAAACCCTCGCCAATGCCGTGAGGGTGACGCTCGGCCCCAAGGGCCGCAACGTCGTGATCGAGAAGAGCTTCGGCGCCCCGCGCATCACCAAGGACGGCGTCACCGTCGCCAAGGAGATCGAGCTTGAGGACAAGTTCGAGAATATGGGCGCGCAGATGGTGCGCGAGGTGGCGCAAAAGACCAACGATCAGGCCGGCGACGGCACCACGACCGCGACCGTCTTGGCCTACGCCATCGTCAAGGAAGGCGCCAAGTCCGTCGCCGCCGGCATGAACCCGATGGATCTCAAGCGCGGCATCGACCTCGCGGTGAAGGCCGTGGTCGACGACATCAAGAAGCGCTCGAAAAAGGTCGGCTCGTCTGCAGAAGTCGCCCAGGTTGGCACCATTTCGGCCAACGGCGACGCCCAGGTCGGCAAGATGATCGCCGATGCCATGCAGAAGGTCGGCAACGAGGGCGTCATCACCGTCGAGGAAGCCAAGGCGCTCGAGACCGAGGTGGAGATCGTCGAGGGCATGCAGTTCGACCGCGGCTATCTGTCACCCTACTTCATCACCAATGCCGAGAAGATGATCGCCGAGCTGGAGGACGCCTACGTGCTGCTGCA
>JASHPW010000020.1 GCA_030037895.1 Xanthobacteraceae bacterium
TTCCAGACGCCGGGCTACAGCGAGAGCGACGTGGGCGGCGGCGGCTTCGGGCTCTCCTATGCGGCGATGAGCGCAACGGACGTGCGCAGCGAACTCGGCGCCCGCCTCGATGCGCCGACGCTGGTCGACGGCATGCCGCTGATCCTGCGCGGGCGCCTGGCGTGGGCGCATGACTGGATCAGCAACCCGGCGCTCGACGCGGCGTTCGAGTCGCTTCCGGGCTCGAGCTTCGTGGTCAACGGCGCGCCGCTGCCGCCGAACTCGGCGCTGACCTCGGCGGGCGCCGAGCTTTACCTGACGCCACACGTCTCGCTGCTCGCCAAGTTCGACGGCGAGTTTGCCCCCGGCTCGCAGATCTACGCCGGCTCCGGCACGCTCCGCTATACGTGGTGAACTTGTAGGTCTTGCAGGGCGGGTTGGTTGAGCCAACGGGCGCGGCCGCTTCGGGCCGGACCCGCTCACTTCCATCGTTCGTCGGCCAATGCTAGGAAACCGGCGCCTTGCCGCCTTGCGCGACAGCCGCAGGCGCACTGGCGATACGATCCGGGCCCTTCTTATGCATGATTTCCGCCTGCCGCTGATAGGACTCCTCGCGTCCGCCGCGGTCGCGGCGATGTCCGGCACCGGCGTCGCCCAGGAGAGTACCACCGCGACCTACGACGATTGGGTGGTGCAGTGCCGGATCGAAACCAGCCCGGCACAGAAGATCTGCGCCATGGCGCAGATCACGCAGGTCCAGGGCAAGAACCTGCCGTTCTCGCGCGTCGAGGTCCAGCATCCGACTAAGGGGCAGCCGGTCAGGCTCGTGGTGCAAGTTCCCGTCAACGTCTCGTTGGCCGCCGACGTTCGCATCCAGACGAGCGATTCCGATCCCGGCGTGACGGCGCCGTTCGCGCGTTGCGTGCCCGCCGGCTGTTTCGCCGAGTTCGAAATCAAAGACGAGGCGCTGAGGAAATTCCATGCCACCAAGACCCGCGGCAAGCTTTCGTTCAAAGATTCCGGCGGCCACGAGATCGTCGTTCCGCTGTCGTTCAGAGGATTCAACCAGGCCTTCGATGTATTGGCGACGGAATGATACGGAGGCCGGCTCATCGCGTCCCGGACTGGCCGCTTCAGGCCGGCCCCGTCGGCTCGGACCCGGAATGACGAATCCAATCAGGCGGCGCGAGCGCGCCGTTCACGCCGCGATTTCATTCGGCTGGAATACATAGGTCGAGCTGCAGAATTCGCAGGTCACGGTGATCTTGCCGTTCTCGATCATGTCGTCGCGGTCGGCTGGCGAAAAGCTGCGCAGCATGGCCTCGACGCTCTGCCGCGAGCACGAGCACTGGGCGTTGACCGGCGCGGCGCGGAATACGCGCACGCCGTGCTCATGGAACAGACTGTAGGCCAGGCGCTCGCTCGACAGCGCCGGGTCGATCAGCTCGACGTCCTCGACGGTGGCGAGGAGAGAGCGGCCCTCGATCCAGGCTTCATCCTCGGGCAGCACATGGGGCTCGGTGCCCGGCGGCGCGTCGCCGGGATCGAGGTCCGCCTGACGCGCGCGTTCGAGCGACTTGGGCAGGAACTGGAGCAGAATGCCCCCGGCGCGCCAGCGCCGCCGCGCGCCGTTCTCGCCGGCGCGAAACTCCTCGGCGACCACGAGCCGCACCCGGGTCGGAATCTGCTCCGAGCGCGAAAAATATTCGTGCGCCGCATGTTCGAGAGTTCCGCCGTCGAGCGGGACGAGCCCCTGATAGCGGCTCATGTCGGGGCCCTGGTCGATGGTCATGGCGAGATGACCATGGCCGAGCAGACGCCCCGGCGCGGCCGCGTTGGCGGCGATGGCGGCGGCAACGCGGCCGGCGTCGAAGCGGGCGCAGGCGCGCACCCGGCCGGGCGAAGCGAAATCGACGACGAGCATGCGTACCGGACCGTCGCTCTGCGTCTGCAGGATGAAGCGCCCTTCGAATTTGAGCGCCGAGCCGAGCATGACGGCAAGCACGATCGCCTCGCCGAGAAGCTTGGCCACGGGCGCCGGGTAGTCGTGACTGGTCAGGATGGCATCGACCGCGGGCCCGAGCCGCACGATGCGGCCGCGCAGGTCGAGCGACTTGACCGCGAACGGAAGAATGGTGTCGTCGCGGCCGGTCTTCGCCGGCGCGCGAACCGGGATGTCCAGATTGGGATCATTCATTGTAACCGAATATAGGCGATGACGGGCGAACTGTGAGCCTCCCCGGCATCAAGGGCCGTCGGCCGCCAGGCACCAGGTCAGGATTCCCTTCTGTGCGTGCAGGCGATTCTCGGCCTCGTCGAACACCACGGAATGCGGCCCGTCCATGACCTCGTCGGTCACCTCCTGGCCGCGATGCGCGGGCAGGCAATGCATGAAGATGGCGTCCGGCTTGGCCCGCGCCATGAGCCGCGCATTGACCTGATAGCGCTTGAGCAGGTTGTGGCGGCGGGCGCCGTTGCGGTCGCCCATCGAGATCCAGGTATCGGTGACGACGCAATCGGCGCCCTTCGCCGCCTCGTCCGGGTCGGTGCCGACGCGGATCGCGGCACCGGAGGATTTGATCCAGTCGAGGAGCGGCTTTTTTGGCGCCAGCTCCGGCGGGGTGGCGACGCGCAGGCGGAAGGCGAACCGTTCGGCGGCGTGCATCCACGACGTGAGCACGTTGTTGGCGTCCCCGGTCCAGGCCACGGTGCGGCCGCGGATCGGACCGCGATGCTCCTCGAACGTCATCACGTCCGCCAGCACCTGGCACGGATGCGAGCGGCGCGTGAGGCCGTTGATCACCGGCACCGTGGCATGGCGCGCCAGCTCGGCCACGGCCTCGGGATCGAGCGCGCGGATCATGATGGCGTCGATATAGCGCGAGAGCACGCGCGCGGTGTCGGCCAGCGTCTCGCCGCGGCCGAGCTGCATCTCCTCGGCGGTCAGCATGATGGCATCGCCGCCAAGCTGGCGCATGCCGACCTCGAAGGACACGCGGGTGCGCGTCGACGGCCGCTCGAAGATCATCGCCAGCGTCTTGCCGGCGAGCGGCCGGTCGTCGTCCGCACGCTTGGTCTTGCGCGCGCGCGCGGCCGCGATGATGGCGCGCAAGTCCGCCGCCGGGATATCGATCAAATCGAGGAAGTGGCGGATGGCGCTCATCGCGCCGTCTCCCGGTTCCGCTCTCCAGCGGCCGCGGCGACGCCGGCGTCGCCGGGGACCGCGCGCTGCAGCCGCGCGCAGGCGCGGTCGAGGCGGGCGATGCCCTCGGCGATCTCCTGCTCGCTGACGATGAGCGGCGGCAGCAATCGCACGACATTGTCGCCGGCGGCGACCGCGATCATCTTCTCGGCGCGCAGCGCGTCGACAAGGTTGCCGGCCGGAACGAGAGCACGCAAGCCGATCAGCAGCCCTTCCCCGCGCACCTCGGCGATGAGCGCCGGGTAGCGATCTTTGATTTCAGCGAGCCGCTGCTTGAAGAGGAGCGCGATGCGTTGCACATGGTCGAGAAAGCCCGGCGCCAGCATCACGTCGAGCACCGCGTTCGCCACGCTCATCGCCAGCGGATTGCCGCCGAAGGTCGAGCCGTGGCTCCCGACGGTCATTCCCTTGGCCGCCGCGCTGGTCGCCAGGCAGGCGCCGAGCGGGAAGCCGCCGCCCAGCGCCTTGGCGAGCGCCATGATGTCCGGCTTAACGTCGCCGCGCTGGTAGGCGAACAGTTCGCCGGTGCGCCCCATGCCGGTCTGCACCTCGTCGAAGATCAAGAGCAGCCCGTGCCGGTCGCACTGAGCGCGCAAGGCGCGCAGGAACGACAGTGCGACGACGCGCACGCCGCTCTCGCCCATGATCGGCTCGATCAGGATCGCCGCGGTCTCGCTCCCGATCGCGCGTTTGGTCGCGTCGAGATCGCCGAACGGCACCTGATCGAAGCCGTCGACCACGGGCCCAAAACCGTCAAGGTATTTTTTCTGACCGCCGGCGGCGAGCGTCGCCAGCGTGCGGCCGTGAAAGGCGCCCTCGAAGGTGATGATGCGGTAGCGTTCCGGCGCGTCGTTCGCGGACTGGTATTTGCGCGCCGTCTTGATCGCGCATTCCATCGCCTCGGCGCCGGAATTGCAGAAAAAGACGACGTCGGCAAAACTCGCCTGGCACAGGCGCCGCGCCACGCGCTCGGCCTGCGGAATTTCGTACAGGTTGGAGACGTGCCAAACCTTCCCCGCCTGCTCGGCGAGGGCGGCGAGGAGCCGCGGATGGGCGTGACCCAACGCGTTGACCGCGACGCCGGAGGTAAAGTCGAGATAGCGTTCGCCGTTGGCTGCGATCAGCCACGCGCCCTCACCTCGCTCGAAGGCGAGATTGACGCGCGCGTAGGTCGGCAACAGATGCGATGTCACGGCTCAGCCCGCGGCTGCCGCGCAGCAACAATCTGCGCGGCCAAAACGAAATGTGCCGCCTCTCCGGGCGGCACGATCAGCATTTTATGTCGATGTGAATTTCTGTCAACACGGGAAAAATGCGGCCGGCAGCTCGGCTTGCCCCCGCTGTCATCCACACCGGCAGGAATGTGTGGACGCGCAGCGCGCGACTCTTGCGCCCGACTCCCGCCATATTGTAACCTTTTGATCGTCGAGTACGACATCTCGTGCGGCGGACGTTCTTATTACAGCGGTGGTGATGCGTGCGTGTTGGGCGGCTCCGCGCCGCCTGACGCGACGGGGGATTCCATCAAGGGCGATAGCGCACTTTGAGGAGGATTGGGCATGTCGTGGACTGAGGAGCGGGTCGAGCTGTTGAAGAAGCTCTGGTCCGACGGCCTTTCGGCGAGTCAGATCGCGGCCGAACTCGGCGGCATTACCCGCAACGCGGTGATCGGCAAGGTGCACCGGCTGGGGTTGTCGGGGCGCGCCAAGAGCGCCTCCGCCGCGCCGCGCGCGCGCAAGGCACGTTCGCCCTCGCATATGTTGCGCATGGCGCGCGCTTCGATCCGCGGCAATACCGCGCTCGCCCACGCTTACGAGTTCGAAGCGGAGGCCGCCCCGGGGCTGATCGAGAACATCATCCCGATCGGCCAGCGCCGCACCATCCTCGAACTGACCGAGCAGACCTGCCGCTGGCCGATCGGCGATCCCGGCACCAGCGAGTTCTTCTTCTGCGGTGGCAATACGGTCAGCGGCCTGCCCTATTGCGCTTACCACTCCCGGATCGCCTATCAAGCGGCCGCCGATCGCCGCCGGGACCGCCGTCAGCCGCGGTGACGCTCGTCATTGCGCACAGAGCCGGGGCGCTCTGTTTACCCCGCCCGGCCAAAACGATCGTCGAGCGCGTAGCCGGCGCCGCGCACGGTGCGGATCGGATCGTCGGCATGGCCGCGGTTGAGCGCCTTGCGCAGGCGGCCGACATGCACATCGACCGTGCGCTCGTCGATATAGACCTCGTCGCCCCACACGCCGTCGAGCAATTGTTCGCGGGAAAAGACCCGCCCCGGCCGTTCCATGAGGAATTCGAGCAGGCGGAACTCCGTCGGCCCGAGATCGACCGGGCGGTTCGAGCGCGACACCCGCTTCCTCTCGCGATCGAGCTCGAGATCGCCGATCGTCAGCACCATGGCGACGCGTTCGGGACTCGCGCGGCGCAGCAGCGCGCGAATGCGCGCAAGAAATTCCGGCACCGAGAACGGCTTGACGATATAGTCGTCGGCGCCGGTGGCGAGCCCGCGCACCCGCTCGCTTTCCTCGCCGCGCGCGGTCAGCATGATGATCGGCAAGCCCTGCGTCTGCGGCCGCGCCCGTAGCCGCCGGCACAATTCGATGCCCGACAGGCCGGGCAACATCCAGTCGAGCACCACCAGATCGGGTGCGGTCTCACGCAGGCGCATGTCGGCTTCGTCGCCGCGGCCGACGGCATCGACCTCGTAGCCTTCGGCCTCGAGGTTGTAGCGCAACAAAGTGGTCAACGGCTCCTCGTCTTCCACGATCAGGATGTTGGCGCCCATACGGATCCTCCTCCGTCATTCCTGCAATAGCGTCGCACCAAAACTCGTGGTGTCGCCCTTCGGCCGCTGGTCGGTGATCGGACGACCTTCGATCATGTAATAGACGGTCTCGGCGATGTTGGTGGCATGATCACCCATGCGCTCGATGTCCTTGGCGCAGAACATGAGGTGCATGCAGATGGTGATATTGCGCGGATCCTCCATCATATAGGTGAGCAATTCGCGGAACAGCGACGTACAGAGGGCGTCGACCTCCTCGTCGCCGTTCCAGACCGCGAGCGCGGCCTGTAGATCGCGGCCGGCATAGGCGTCGAGCACCTGCTTGAGCAGCGCCAATACCAGCGTGGCCATGTGCTCGACGCCGCGGATCAGCTTTTGCGGGTAGAAGTCGCCGTCGAGCGCGACCACGCGCTTGCCGATGTGCTTGGCATGGTCGCCGATCCGCTCGAGATCGTTGCACACGCGCATCGCGCCCACGATCTCGCGCAGATCGACGGCCATGGGTTGGCGCCGGGCGATAGTGAGAACCGCTTTTTCCTCGACCGCGCGTTGCAGGGAGTCGATCGGGGGATCCGCGGCGATCACGCGCTCCGCAACCTCCGTGTCGCGCTCGACCAGCGCTTTGGTGGCGTCCGCGATCTGCCGCTCGACCAGCCCGCCCATTTCGGCGACCGTGCGCGCGATCTCCTGCAGATCGGTGTCGAAAGCCTTGGCGGTATGGTCGAACCTGGTATTGTGTTCGGTCATGGTGGTCACCCGAAGCGGCCGGTGATGTAATCCTGCGTACGCTGATCGCGCGGCGCCGTGAACATTTTGCTCGTCGAATCGAATTCGATCAGCTCGCCGAGATACATGAAGGCGGTGAACTCGGACACGCGCGCCGCCTGCTGCATGTTATGGGTGACGATCACGATGGTGTAATCGTCCGTCAGCTCGTCGATCAGCTCCTCGATCTTGGCGGTCGAGATCGGATCGAGCGCCGAGCAGGGCTCGTCGAACAGAAGCACTTCCGGGCGCACGGCGATCGTGCGCGCGATACACAGCCGCTGCTGCTGGCCGCCGGACAGGCTCTGCCCGTTGGCGCCGAGCTTGTCCTTGACTTCATCCCAGAGCGCGGCGCGGCGCAGCGAAGTCTCGACGCGGCCGTCAAGCTCGGACCGTGGCAAACGTTCGTACAACCTGATGCCGAAGGCGATGTTCTCGTAGATCGACATCGGGAACGGCGTCGGCTTCTGAAACACCATGCCGATGCGCGCGCGCAGGAGATTGAGGTCCTGTTTCGGCGAGAGAATATTGGCGCCGTCGAATATGACTTCACCCGATGCGCGCTGGTTCGGATAGAGGTCGTACATCCGATTGAGCACGCGCAACAAGGTCGATTTGCCGCAACCCGATGGTCCGATGAAGGCGGTGACCTTGTTCCCGTAAAGCGGCAGGCTGATCGCCTTCAGCGCCCTGGCCTCGCCGTAGAAGAAGTCGAGGTCGCGGATTGTGACTTTCTCGGCCAGGCCGGACCGGTCGACGGGAGCGTGGGCGACGCTGGGAACGGCAACGGATGCGATGCTCATGACTGTCTTCTCGACGCCACCAGGGCGCGCGCGGTGATGCTCAAGGCAAGTACGGCGAAAGTGATGACGAGAGCGCCGGTCCAGGCCAGCGACTGCCACTCCTTGTACGGACTGAGAGCGAACTGGAAAATCACGACCGGGAGGCTCGCCATCGGCGCGTTGAGGTTCGAGCTCCAGAATTGGTTATTGAGCGAGGTGAACAAAAGCGGCGCGGTCTCGCCGCTGATGCGGGCGACGGCGAGGAGGACGCCGGTCACCATGCCGGCGCGCGCGGCGCGATAGCAGATGCGCGTGATCGCCATCGAGCGCGGCAGGCCGATCGAGGTGGCGGCCTCGCGCAAGGCGTCGGGAACGAGCGTGAGCATGTCCTCGGTGGTGCGCACGATCACCGGTATGACAATCACGGCAAGCGCGACGCCGCCGGCCCAGCCGGAGAAGTGCCCCATCGGCGCGACCATCACCTCGTAGATGAACAACCCGACCACGATCGAGGGCGCGCTCAAAAGGATATCATTGATGAAACGCACCACGCTGGTCAGGCGGTCGTGGCGGCCATATTCGGCCATGTAAGTGCCGGCGAGAATGCCGACCGGCGTGCCGATCGCGACCGCAAGGGCGGTGATGATAAGACTGCCGATGATCGGATTGAGCAGCCCGCCATTGGCGCCGGGCGGCGGCGTCATCTGCGTGAACACCGCCGGCGACAAACCGCCGAAGCCGTGCCAGAGCAATGCGCCCAAAATCAGCACCAGCCAGCCCAAGCCAAAAAGCGTGGCGGCAAGCGACAGCGCCATGGCGACGGCGTTGCGGCGGCGGCGGACAGCGTAGCGGGCGGCCACGGCGTCACCCGATCCGGCGTTCGATGCGCAGCAGCATGTAGCGCGCCGCCGCGAGGACGATGAAGGTGATGACGAACAGGATCAAACCGAGCGCGATCAGGGCCGAGGTATAGAGGTCGCCCACCGCCTCGGTGAACTCGTTGGCGATGGTGGCGGAGATGGTGGTGCCGGGCGCCAGCAACGACGCCGAGACCCGGTGAGCGTTACCGATGACGAAGGTCACGGCCATGGTCTCGCCCAGCGCCCGGCCGAGGCCGAGCATGATCCCGCCGATGACGCCGACTCTGGCATAGGGCAGCACCACGTGGCGCATCACTTCCCAGGTCGTGCAGCCGACGCCGTAGGCGGCCTCCTTGAGCACGGCGGGCACCGCCTCGAACACGTCGCGCGAAATCGAAGTCACGAACGGCAGCACCATGATGGCGAGGATCAACCCCGCGGTGAGCATGCCGATGCCATAGGGCGGGCCGGAGAACAGCAGCGCAATGCCTGGCACCCCGCCGAACGTGCTGATCAGCAATGGCTGCAGCGTCTCCTGCAGGAACGGTGCGAAGATGAAAAGTCCCCAAATCCCATAGATGATGCTCGGGACGCCGGCGAGCAGCTCGATGGCGATGCCGATCGGCCGCCGCAGCCATTGCGGGCACAGCTCGGTCAAGAAAAAGGCGACCATCAAGCCCACCGGCACGGCGATCAGCATCGCAATGAACGACGTGACCAGCGTCCCATAGATCGGCGCCAGCGCGCCGAACTTCTCGGTGACTGGATTCCACCGCGTGCTCACCAGGAAGCCGAAGCCGAAAGTCCTGAGCGCCGGCAGCGAGCCGTCGATCAGCGCGACGATGACGCCGCTCAAGAGCAACAGCACGCCGACGGCCGCGGCGCGGGTCAGATGGCGGAACGCCGCGTCGCCGAGGCGCAACCGATCGAGCACTTTGGCGCGCGCGGTCCCCGCGACGGATATCATCGCATCGTCCTGCAGCGCGACATCAACCACCGAACGCCTCCGCGCCCAATCCATCAAGGCGCTCCCGCCCCACAAATGATCCGCCGGCCGCGGCACAAGATGCCCGCGCGGCGCACCGCTGTTCAAGAGGCGCGGCCCGCGAAAATGGCGGCGGCGCCGCGCCCGTCCGGCACTGAACTAATGCGCCATGGTAGTGTGGAGCGGCTTGCCGCTTGAGTCCTTGATGTCACTCGCCCAGACCTTCTCGATCTCGGCCACGACCTTTTTCGGCATTGGCACGTAATCGAGCGCCTCGGCCATTTTATCGCCGTCGGCGTAGGCCCAAGCAAAAAACTTCAGCGCCTCGGCAGCCGCCGCCGGGTCAGGCGGCTGTTTCGGAATGAGGATGAAAGTGGCGGCCGTCATCGGCCAGGTTGCCGCGCCCGGCTGATTGGCCAGGATTACGCCGTAGCCCGGCACCGAATTCCAGTCGGCGCTGGCGGCGGCGGACTGGAAGGCTGCGCTGGTGGGCGCGACCGGCTTGCCGTCCTTGTTCACCATCTTGGTATAGACCAGTTTATTTTGCAGCGCGTAGGCGTACTCGACATAGCCGATCGCGCCCCTCGTTTGGTTTATATTGTTGGAAACGCCCTCATTGCCCTTGGCGCCGAGGCCGACCGGCCATTCGACCGAGGTGGCGGCGCCGACTTGCGATTTCCAATCGGGGCTGACCTCGGCCAGATAATAGGTGAAGTTGAAGGTGGTGCCGGAACCGTCCGATCGATGGACGACCGCGATCGCCTCAGCCGGAAGCTTGACATTGGGGTTGAGCTTCTTGATCGCCGGATCGTCCCAGGTCTTGACCTTGCCGAGGAAGATATCGGCAAGCGTCGGCCCATCGAGGACAAGCTCGCCGGCAGCGATACCCTCGACATTCACCGCCGGAACGATGCCGCCCAATACCATCGGGAATTGCATGAGGCCGTATTTGTCGAGATCGGAGCCGTTGAGCGGCGCGTCGGTCGCGCCGAAGGTCACGGTCCTGGCTTCGATCTGCTTGATGCCTCCGCCTGAGCCGATCGACTGATAATTGAGCCCGACGCCGGTCTGCTTTTTGTAGGCATCGGCCCATTTGGCGTAAATCGGATAGGGGAACGTCGCCCCGGCGCCGGAAATTTCGACGGCGGCCGCGGGAACAACCGTCGCGGCCAGGATGCCGGCAACGGCAATCATTCTCAGGTGTTTCACGGATGTTCTCCTGTCATGGACTGCGCGCGGCGCAGGTCGCCGACACGCCGGTTTTGGTCCCGTTCGGGACGTCGCGCTCCGTCTCATGTCTTTATGCAACGCGCTGCAGTGCGGAATTGATCGATCGGAGCAGAGACCTGCAGCGGCGCAATGTTTACATCCGGCACGTCACCGTTCTATGAGCCGTGCATGACAATCAGATGACAACGGAACCGCTTGATCCGGCAAGAGATTTGCCGCTAGGGCGGTGTGCCGGGGGCGGGAAGGTGAACGGTGAAAGTGGCCCCTTCGCCCAGAACGCTTTCGATGGACAATCGGCCGCGGTGGCGGTTGAGGATATGCTTGACCAGGGCCAAGCCGAGCCCGGTTCCGCCCTGGGCGCGGCTTTCGCTGACGTCCACGCGATAGAAGCGCTCGGTCAGCCGCGGCAGGTGCTCCGGCGCGATGCCCGGCCCGTAATCGCGCACGCCAATCAGCGCTTCGGTCTCGCCTTCCGTCGACACCGCCTGCGTCACGGTGATATCGACGCGCTTGCCGGCGGCGCCGTATTTGAGCGCGTTCTCGATCAAATTCTCGAATACGCGGACCAGCTCGTCACGGTCGCCGAGGACCGTCAGCGCGCCCTCCGCCGCGACGTGAACGGTAACGCCGCGGTCGCGGGCCAAGGTTTCGAGACCGTCCACCACCTGGCGGACGATCGGAACGAGGTCGACCGGCGTATCCGGGCGGCGGTGCGCGTTGAGCTCGATGCGCGACAGCGACAAGAGGTCGTCGATGAGCCGCGCCATGCGCCGCGCCTGCTCCTGCATGATGGCGAGGAAGCGCTCGCGCGCCTTGGCGTCGTCGCGGGCCGAGCCTTGCAAAGTCTCGATGAAGCCGGAAAGGGCCGCCAATGGCGTGCGCAACTCGTGGCTGGCGTTGGCGATGAAGTCGGCGCGCATCTCCTCGACGCGCCGCAACGGCGTCAGGTCGTGAAAGATCATCAGGATCAGATCGGGCTTGTTGAGGTTCGCCCTGCGTGAGACCGGCACCACGACCGTCTCGAACCAGCGGTCGAGCGGCACATGATCGGAATATTCGATTCGCTGCTCCTCGCCTCGCGCATAGGCGCGGCCGATCGCCTCGATCAGCTCCGGCATCCGCAGAGCGAGTGAGACCGGCTCTCCCTGCCGCAGCGCCGGCGCCAGGGAGCGCGCGCGCTCGTTGAGCGCGAGGACGCGGCCGTCGCCGTCAAGCGCGATGACCGGATCCGGCAGGTTGGCGATCACGACCTGAAGCGGATCGTCCGCGCGCTCGGAGACGGAGGTCGGCCGCGCCCGGCGGCCGACCGCCTCGCCGCCGCGCGTGGCGAGGAAAGCGGCCGCCGTCACGATGGCGAAGCCCGCCAGCGCATAGCCGACCGCAAGGAAGCCGAGGATCGCCAATCCCGCGAACACGATCGCCGCGGCTGCGGTCATCAACCGCATGCCGCGCCACCCGTTGTTTCGCGGCGCTACGCGATCTTCGTTCAAGCTCATCCGACACGCTCGTGGATCCGGCCCGCCGCCGGCTCAATCTTGCCGATCAAGGCACGTCGGACTTCTCCCGCGCAAGCTCGGTCATGGCGCTCATCGGCGTTGCCGCCTGTTGCGCCAGGCGCCGCGCGGTCCGACTGAGCAGCGCTTCGCGCGTTCCCAGGACGACCAATGCGAGCGCGAACGGAATGACGTAATAAAGAAGGCGGAACAGCAGCAAACCCGCGAGCAGGTCCTCTTTGTCGAACTGCCACAGCGCAATCATCATGGCGGCGTCGAACACGCCGAGGCCGCCGGGGGCGTGGCTGGCGAAGCCGAGCAGCGTGGCGGTAACGAAAATCACCGCCACGGTGACGAAGCCGAGATGGGGCTCGTCGGGCACCAGCATGTACATGGCGAGCGCACAGCACGACAAATCGAGGATGCCGATGGCGATCTGAAGGAGCGTGAACGGGCCGCCGGGCAAGGTCAGTTGCCAGCCCGCGCGGCCGATCACGCGGGGCTTGACCCAGACCCACGCCACGTAAGCGCCGAGCAGGACAAGAATCGCGAGCGCGATGACGCGATTGAGCCAGGGCGGCAGTTGGTCGATGGCGTGCGCGGCCTGCGGCGCGTCGAGCACGCCAAGGCCGAGCACGGCGGCGTTGCCGAGCCAAAAGGTCAGCCCGGCGACAAAGCAGATTTTGGTGACCTCGATCACGCTCAAGCCCCAATCGGAATAAATTCGGTAGCGTACCGCGCCGCCGGAGAAGACGCTGGCGCCGACGCTGTGCCCGACCGCATAGCTGGTGAAGCCGGCCAGCGCCACCACGCGGTACGACAACTCGGTGCGGCCGATCGTGCGCAATGCGAACAGGTCGTAAAAGGTGAGCGTCAAATAGCCGCCGGCGACGAAGAGGCCGGCCACGCCGAGGGTCCGCCAGTCGGTCGCCTCAAGCGCATCGAGGAGTTCATCGGGATCGATATCGCGCAGGATATGATAGAGCACCGCCGCAGCGACGATGAAGATGGTGAGGCTGACCGCCGCGCCCAGTCGATTGAACCCGACCTGTCGCTCCAATAAACGCGCCGAGCCGCGCAATCTCGTCAGCATGCTGCGCTCCAGATCGGCTGCTCGTACATCAACTGACCGTTCCGTCCCGCCACCCAGCGCAAATCGGCCCCCACTAGCAGATGTCAGGTCCGGGCGCGAGTACTGCGCCAACGGTGCCCGGGCGCGCTGTTTGGCCACACCCCCGGCGCCTGCCCAGCGGGCGCGGACCGCTATTTTCCCGGCGAAAGGTGAACAGCGGGTAGCGAACGGCGGAGAGAGGAAGAACGGCTCCGTCCGCTATGCGCCACTCCCGATTCACGCCGGCAGCGGCTTGCCCTTGGTCTCCGGCAGGAACGGAGCGACGCAGAAGCCGAGGATGTAGATGAACGAGAACATCATGGCGGTGCGGCTGTAACCGCCGAATGCGACGATCAACGCCCCGGCGAAGAGCGGGCCGAGGAAGGCAATGAAACGCGGCGCATTGAAGGCGAACGCGATGCCCGTTCCGCGCGAGCGCGTCGGGAAGAGTTCCGGCAGCCACACCGGCATCCAGCAATATTGGCCCAGCGTGAAGAACCCGTTCGCGGCAGCGACGAGGAGCAGCAGATTGACGTTCCGCGTCCACAGGAACAGCGCCGGCGTGAGCAGGAAAGCCGCCGCATAGTAGAACATGGCGACCGGCTTGCGCCCGAGGCCGTCGGCGAGAAATCCGAAACCGACGTAACCGAGAATGGCGCCGACATTATAGGCCATGCCGGCGTAGCTCGCCCAGTGCCGCGCCGGCAGGCCGGCCTTGCCAGCAATCGAAGCGATATAGGGCGGCACCCAGGACGAGATGCCCCACCAAGCAAGCGTCGTGGAGAGCGACAGCAGAAAGACCAGGATCGCGCGGCGGCGGCTTTCCGGCTCGGCGAAGAGGTCGGCGATGGTGAAGCGGGTGAGCGCGCGGTCATTCGCCGCCAGCGCCGCGCCGCTTTGCTTGCGATCCTGCGCTCGCCGCCGCTGGGCATCGACCTCTTGCCAAGCCGGCGATTCCGCGATCGATCGCCTGATCCACAGCGCCAAAAAGCCCGGGAGAACGCCGACGAGGAACATCAATCGCCACGCGTCCGGTCCGAGACTGCCGATGAACAGCCAGACGAACGACGCGAGGAAGAAGCCGAAGCCGAGGCCGCATTGCATCAGGCCCGCGCCCTTGCCGCGCGCGTTCTGCGGCCACAGCTCAGCCATCATGGACGATCCGGTCGCCCATTCCGAACCGATCGCCATGCCGACGAGAAAGCGCAGCAGCGCAAACGAAATCCAGTCGAACGACAACGCGGTGAGCCCGGTCAGGATCGAATAGGCGAGGATGGCGTAGATCATCGTCCGCTTGCGGCCGATATAGTCGGCCAGAATTCCCCCGCAGAGCCCGCCGACGCCCCAGCCGAGCAGCGTGATCGCCACCACCATGCCGGCGTAGGCGGGAATTCGCGAAAACCGCGACGGGTCGAGCAGCGTGTGCATGGCCGGGCCGACGGTGAGGAACAGCGCATAGGCTTCGAACCCGTCGAACAGCCAGCCGAGATTGGTCGCGGCGAGCGTGCGCCATTGGTTCAAGGTCAGCGCCCGGTACCAAGGCGCCGTACCGGCGGCCATATCCGCCATGTCGTCCTCCCTCAGCCCGACGTTTTACGGGATGCCGCGCGCTCCGGCGGCAAAAGGCCTCGATCGGTGCATTTCGCTTCAAGCTTAGCCGAAACGGCGCATCCGGTCACGGTGCCGCGGAAACCGCCTTATCCTTCAGCGTATCGGGCGGGGCTGACGCTTGTGCCGCCGCACGCGGGACGTTTGGACCCGCACGCAGCCGTTCGAACCGCAGACGACCGTCACCTGCCGGACCAAGCCCGAATGCGTGGCCGCGACGCCAAGCGGGGACGGCGTGGCCGGCACCATCGCCGCGGCGCTGTTGCCGAGCATCGCGCCTGACAGGATTGTCGCCGCAGCAAGAGCCACAAGAAGGTTTCTGGACATGCGTATCCTCGTTAGGGTTGGAGACGCACTGCAAGCAACAGGTGCGCATCGTCGCACCGAATCAGCGGCGCGTGCGCCATCATACCTATTGCCTGTGCCGCACGGAAAACGTGCAGGCGACCGCCTTGCCGAGGCGAATTGGGAAATTGCCAATCCGCGCGCCATGTGGTCAGGATTTGCCGTTGACCAGACACGCGGCGCCCGCTTGGTACTGCCGGCGGGGCCAGGACGATTGTGCCGGAGGATCGTGCCAATGACCAGAAACAAGCCGCCGTTTCGCGCCGACGTGGTCGGCAGCCTGCTGCGCACCGCGCCGTTGAAGGAGGCGCGCGCGAACCGCGAGAAGGGCAAGATCAGCGCGGCTCAGCTCAAGGAGGTCGAGGACCGCGAGATCGAGAAGATCATCAAAAAACAGGAAGACGTGGGGCTCAAGGTCGCGACCGACGGCGAGTTCCGCCGCTCGTGGTGGCACTTTGATTTCTACGGCATGCTCGACGGCGTGGAGATCTACGAGCTCGATCACGGCATCCAGTTCCAGGGGGTGCAGACCAAGCCGCGCAGCATCCGCATCAAGGGCAAGCTCGGCTTCTCCAATCATCCGATGCTCGCGCATTTCAAGTTCCTCAAAGCGCACACGCGCGTCACCCCGAAAATGTGCATACCGAGTCCGGCCACGCTGCATTTCCGCCTGGAGCCGAACGCGGTCGTCACCAAGGAATATGCCGACCGCGACGCCATCTTCGACGACCTGGCCAAGACCTACCGCCAGGCGATCCGCGGCTTCTATGATGCCGGCTGCCGCTACCTGCAATTCGACGACACCGCCTGGGCCTATCTGTGCTCGCAGGCTGAGCTGAAAAAGGCCCGCGACCGCGGCTTGAACGCCGATCGCCTGCAACAGGACTATGCCCGCGTCATCAACCGGGCGCTCGAAGGCAAGCCGGCCGACATGGTAATCACGACGCACATATGCCGCGGCAATTTCCGCTCGACCTGGATTTCCGAAGGCGGCTACGAGCCGGTCGCCGAAACCCTGCTCGGCAAATTGAACTATGACGGCTATTTCCTCGAATACGACACCACGCGCGCCGGCGGCTTCGAGCCGCTGCGCTTCCTGCCCAAAGGCGACAAGATCGTGGTGCTCGGCCTCATCACCACCAAGAGCGGCGCTCTGGAAAAGAAGGACGACATCAAGCGGCGCATTGAGGAAGCGACCAAATATGCGGCCCTCGACCAGCTTTGCCTGTCGCCGCAATGCGGCTTCGCCTCGACCGAGGAAGGCAACGTCCTCGCCGAGGATGAGCAATGGGCGAAGCTCCGGATGGTCGTCGAACTGGCGGAGGAGGTGTGGCGCTGACCCGGCTATCCCGGCGAATGCCCAATCAGCGGCGGTGTCCTCCCGCTGAGCCGCTTGTGCACGTGCACCATCAGCGCCATGGCGAACAGCGGCGTCGCCAGATTGACGATCGGAATCGTGACGAAAGCCGCGATCAGCAATCCGCCGCCGTAGACTTTCACGGCATTGCGCCGGCGCAGCGCCTTCGTCTCCGCCGGCGGTCGAAAGCGCATGGCGGCGAGCTCGAAATATTCGCGCCCGAGGAGCCAGGCGGTGGCGAGAAAGAATATCAGCGCGCCGAACCCAGCGAGCAGCACCAAAGGCATGGTGCATAAATAGACCACGATTGCGAGCAGCGCCGTCTTGCCGCCTTCGAGAACCGCGCGCGACAGCGGCAGCGCAACGCCGGGCGGATCGGCCGGATAATGCACGCGCTCGACCTCATCGGCGATCTGGTCGGCGAAAAAGCCGGCGACAAGGGCGGTGACTGCCGGCATGAGCAGGACGCTGCCGACGAGGATGCCGAAGCCGGCGGCGACCGAGAGGAACCAGGCGAGCGCGCTCGCCGGCGCGTGCGCGTGCGGCCCAAGCGTCGTCTCGATCGACGCGCTGCCGGTTTCGATCAGCCGGAAAATCAGCCGGTCGAGCAAGACGGCGACCACGATGATGAGCCCCAAAGCGAGCCCGATCGATTTCCACAGCACCGCGCGTAACGGCGGCGAGACCATTTGCGCGAGCGCCTTGACCGTATCGTCGAGCATGTCGTCCTCTTGGAGCGCGTCGGGGAAAAGCGGGAACCGGTTTTCCGTCCGGACACGCGACAATACAAAAGCTTGGAGTGGGATGACGATGCGAAGATTAAGTCATCCCGCTTTAGAACGGCGGAGGTAACGATGCGGCTCAACTGGCACAAGCGGCCATGAAGCGGTCCAGTTTGCGCACCAACCGCTGTTCGGGCAATCTGCGATTGACTGCAAACATCCGGAAACCATGCCGCGACTGAGCCGCCGCTCGTTCCTCGCCGCCTCGGCCGCGCTGGCGGCGCGCCGCGCATTCGGCGCCAGCGCACCGCGGGCGAGCGCGATCGACGTGGTCATCATCGGCGCCGGCGCGGCCGGCATCGCCGCCGCGCGGCGAATTGCCGCCGCCGGCCGCAAGTTCGTGCTCATCGAAGCCGCCGACCATGTCGGCGGACGCTGCGTCACCGACACGAGCATCTTCCGAGTGCCCTACGACCGCGGCGCCCATTGGATCCATATGCCCGACCTCAACCCGGTGACGAAACTCGCGCCGGGACCCGGGATCGACGTCTATCCGGCGCCGGCGAGTCAAAAGGTGCGCATCGGCCGGCGCTTCGCCCGCGAGGGCGAACTCGAGGATTTCTTGACTTTGCAAGTGCGCGCCAATCGCGCCATCGCCGAGGCCGCGCGCAAAGCCGACATGGCCTGTGCCCAAGCGTTGCCGAACGACCTCGGCGATTGGCGGCCGGCGGTCGAATTCGTGCTCGGGCCGTTCGCCTGCGGCAAGGACTTGGCGCAGGTGTCGGCCGTGGATTTCGCAAAATCCGCCGAGCGCGACGCGGACGCGTTCTGCCGGCAAGGCTTCGGCACGCTCCTTGCCGCCCTCGCCTCCGGCATCGCCGTCAAACTGTCGACGCCGGCAACCGCGATCGATACCAGGCGCAATGTCGCGGTGGAGACGCCGAGGGGCACCATTGCCGCCCGCGCCGCCATCGTCACCCTCTCGACCAACGCCATCGCGTCCGGCGCCATCAAGTTCACTCCCGAACTTCCGTATCGGCAGCTCGATGCTTTCAGCAGGCTCTCGCTCGGCAGTTACGATCACGTCGCGCTCGAGCTTCGGGACAATCCGCTCGGTCTCGACAGCGACGATCTGGTGTTCGAGAAATCGACCGACGCGCGCACGGCCGCGATTCTCGCCAACGTCTCCGGCACGTCATTGTGCCTGATCGAGGTCGCCGGCACGTTCGGCCGCGACCTCACGGCGCAGGGCGAAGCCGCGACGGTCAATTTCGCCGCCGACTGGCTGGCCGGCCTCTACGGCGCGGATGTGAAGAAGGCGATCACGCGCTCGCACGCCACGCGCTGGAACAATGATCCGTTGACGCGCGGCGCTTTCTCCGCCGCGGCGCCGGGCTGGGAGAGCGCACGCCGCGCGCTCATGGAGCCGGTGCGCGACGCAGTCTGGTTCGCCGGCGAAGCCGCGCACGAGACCCTGTGGGGCACGGTCGGCGGCGCCTGGGAATCGGGCGAGCGCGCCGCCGATGCGGTGCTGCGCCGGCTCGCCGGATTGAAGGAGCCGGCGCCGGCCGAAGCCGCCGCGCCGCGCAAGGGCAGATCCAGGCACAGGCGCGCGGCGCCGCGCCCGACGCCGAGATACGAGGCCACGCCCGGCATCATGCGCGAGGACTGACGCCGAAGGTCACGCTCGCAGCACGCCGCCGGTGCGCTTGCCAACCTCGGCGACGATTTTCGCCGCCAGCGTCTCGATCTCCGCCTCGGTCATGGTCTTGTCGCGCGGCTGGATGGTGACCGCGATCGCGATCGACTTTTTTCCCGCCGCGATGCCGGCGCCTTCGTAAACGTCGAACACGCCGACGTCGCTGATCAGCTTGCGGTCGGCCGACATCGCGGCGCGCACGATGTCGGCCCCCTTCACATTGCGCTCGACCACGAAAGCGAAGTCGCGCTCGACCGGCTGCAACGGCGAAAGCTCAAGGGCAGGCTTGGCGCGCGTCGCCTTCGTTCTGGGCGCGGGAATTCGCTCCAGGATCACTTCGAAGGCGACGAGCGGGCCTTGCGCCTCCAGCGCCTCGAGCGTGCTCGGATGCAGTTCGCCGAAATAGCCGAGCACGTTCTGCGGACCGATTTGGATCGTTCCCGAACGGCCGGGGTGGAACCACGCGGGCGCATGCGCCGCGATCTGCAGCGCCGACGCCGGCGCGCCGACCGCCGCCAGCACGGCGAGTGCGTCGGCCTTGGCGTCGAAGGCATCGACCGCGCCGTCGCGTTTGCTCCAATGACGGCCGATGCCGGAGGGCTTGGCGAGCGCGCGGCGGATCGCGGCGGCGGCCGTCAATTGATCCTGCGGCGCCTCGCCGCGAAACACCTGCCCCACTTCGAACAGGCCGACATCGGCAAAGCCGCGGTCCGCGTTGCGTTGCGCGGCGGCGACGAGACCGGGAATGAGGCTCGGACGCATGTCCGAGAGATCGGCCGCGATCGGATTGGCAAGCGCGAGTTCCGGCTGGCCGCCGCCGAACAGTTCGGCCCGCCGCTTGGCGATGAAGGACCAGGTGACCGCCTCGATGAGGTTGCGCGCGGCGAGCGCCCGCTTGGCCTTGCGCGTGCGCGACTGGATCGCGGTGAGCACCGGCTTGCGCGGCGCCGCGCCGCGGTCGAACGCCGTTGCCGGCACGCGCTCGACGCCGAGGATGCGCACCACTTCCTCGACGATATCGGCCGTGCCTTGCACGTCGGGCCGCCACGACGGCACCGCGACTTTCACCCGCTCGCCCTGCCCGGCGACGAAGAAGCCGAGACGGTTGAGTACGCCGCGCATCTCCGGCAGCGGCACCGCGAGACCAGCAAGCCGTTTGAGCTCGGACGGCGGAAAATCGATGATGCGCTCCGGCGCTTCAGGGTTGCCGGCCAAGCAAACCTGCGACGGCGCGCCGCCGCAAAGGTCAAGCACCATGCGCGTCGCCAGTTCGAGCCCCGGCAGCGTGAAGGCCGGATCGACGCCGCGCTCGAAGCGGTAGCGGGCGTCGGAATTGATGCCGAGCTTGCGGCCGGTCTGCGCGATGTTGACCGCATTCCATAGCGCCGATTCGATGAGCACGTCCGTCGTCGCCGCCGAGCAACCGGTCTTCTCGCCGCCGATGACGCCGGAGAGCGATTCCACGCCGTTATCGTCGGCGATGACGCACATCGTCTCGTCGAGCGCGTAGGTGCGGCCGTCGAGCGCGGCGAGCGTCTCGCCCGGCCGGGCGCGCCGCACGACAAGATTGCCGCGCACCTTGGCGGCGTCGAACACGTGCAGCGGCCGGCCGCGGTCGTAGGTGATGAAGTTGGTAACGTCGACGAGCGCGTTGATCGGGCGCAGCCCGATCGCGACAAGCCGCCTTTGCAGCCAATCCGGGGACGGCCCGTTGTTCACGCCGCGGATGAGCCGCAGCGCGAAGGCGGGACACAGCGACGGCGCGGCGCCGAAATCGAGCGCCACATTCACCGGGCAGGGGAATTCACCTTTGACCGCCTTGATGCCCGCGTCCTTGAACTGTCCCATATCGGCGGCGGCGAGATCGCGGGCAATGCCGTGCACGCCGGTGCAATCGGGCCGGTTCGGAGTCAGATTGATCTCGATCACCGGGTCGTCGAGGCCGGCCCATTGCGCATAGCCCGTCCCGACCGGCGCATCGTCGGGCAATTCGATGATGCCCTCGTGATCGTCGGAGAGCTGCAGCTCGAATTCGGAGACCAGCATGCCGCGGCTCTCGACGCCGCGGATGGTGCCGACGGCGAGCGTCACGGCCTTGCCGGGGATGAAGGCGCCGGGCGGCACGAACACGCCCTTCATGCCGGCGCGCGCATTCGGCGCGCCGCACACCACCTGGACCGGCTTGCCGTCGCCGGTATCGACCAGGCACACGCGCAGCCGATCGGCATTGGGATGCGGCTTCGCCTCGGTGACGCGCGCGATGACGAACGGGGCAAGCAGCTTGGCCCTATCCTCGATGCGTTCGACCTCGAGTCCGATCATGGTGAGCTTGTCGGCGATCTCGGCGAGCGTGCGGTCGGTGTCGAGGTGCTCCTTGAGCCAGGCGAGAGTGAACTTCATTATTCCCGGCCTCCGCGTACCAAAGAGCGCGTGGCCGCTTGCGCATGCGTGCTCCCTCCCCCCTTGTGGAGGAGGGCCAGGGAGGGGGGTAACGTTTGCGAACGAGCGGAGGCGGTCTTGCGAATGACTTCAATCACGCCGGTCAGGTTTTTCAGAACCTGCTCGTTGGTAAAACGAAGGACAACATAACCCTGCGATCCGAACCATTGGTCGCGTTTTCGATCGTTGCGAAGCCGCGAATGAAAATCGTGGCTTGCCCCGTCGACTTCCACGACGATCCGCGCCGAGTGGCAAACAAAGTCAGCAATGAATTGTCGCATTGGCGCTTGGCGGCGAAAAGGCAGTCCATCAATGTGGTGCGCTTTCAGATAACGCCACAGTAAAGTCTCGGCGCGCGTCATCGTCCGACGAAGCTGCCGGGCGCGGCTTCGCTGCTGCTCGCTGACCTTCGCGTGCGGCACCTACACCCCCCTCCCTGACCCTCCCCCACAAGGGGGGAGGGAACAGGCCGAGTGTCGTGTCTTGCTTCGCGGTCCGGCCTCCTCCTCACGGGGAAAGGTGAAGCGTTTGCATCTCCGCTCATAAACCAAGTCTTTTGCGCTCATGAACTCAATCCCCCCGCCAAGGTGGGAAAATCAAGCGGACGGAAGCCGTAATGGGTAAGCCAGCGGACGTCGGCCTCGAAGAAGGCGCGCAGGTCCGCCATGCCGTATTTGAGCATAGCGATGCGGTCGATGCCCATGCCCCAGGCAAAGCCCTGGAAGTCGTCGGGATCGAGCCCGCAATTTCGCAGCACGTTCGGATGCACCATGCCGCAGCCGAGGATCTCCAGCCAGTCGTCGCCCTCGCCGAAGCGGATCTCGTCCTTCTCGCGCCGGCACTGGATGTCGACTTCGAGCGAGGGCTCGGTGAACGGGAAGAAGGAAGGGCGAAAGCGCATCTTGACCCGATCGACCTCGAAGAAGGCCTTGCAGAATTCCTCCAGGATCCACTTCAGATGGCCGAGATGCGAGCTGCGGTCGATGACCAGGCCCTCGACCTGATGGAACATCGGCGTATGCGTCTGGTCCGAGTCGCTGCGATAGGTGCGGCCGGGAATGATGACGCGGATCGGCGGCTTTTGCGCGAGCATCGTGCGCACCTGCACCGGCGAGGTGTGCGTGCGCAGAAGGAGCCGCGAGCCGTCCGGCTTCGGATTGAAGAAGAACGTGTCCTGCATGTCGCGCGCCGGATGGTCCTGCGGAAAATTGAGCTTGGTGAAGTTGTAATCGTCGGTCTCGATGTCCGGCCCTTCGGCGACTGCAAAGCCCATATCGGCGAAGATTGCGGTCAGCTCGTCGGTCACCTGGGTGATCGGGTGCACGCGGCCAACCTCGGCCGGCGTCTCGCGCACCGGCAGCGTGACATCAAGGCTCTCGGTGTCGAGCCGCGCCTTGAGCGCTGCGCCCTTGAGCGCTTCGCGGCGCGCGGCGAGCGCCGCATTAACGCGCTCCTTGAGCCCGTTGATCAGCGATCCCCGACTTTTGCGTTCTTCCGGCGGCAGGGTGCCCAGCGTCTTCAATAAAGCCGTGATCGCGCCATTCTTGCCGAGCGCGGCCACGCGCGCCGCTTCGAGCGCGGCCTCGTCGCTCGCGGCGGCGACGTCGGCGAGAATTCGTTGCTCGATCTGCGCGATATCGGTCATGGTGTCGGCGAACGGACGACGACTCCGCCTGTCGTCCGTCCCCCCTCCTCCGTCAAGCCAGCGCCGACTTGGCCTGGCCGACGATCGCCGCGAAGGCCGCGGGCTCGCGGATGGCGAGGTCGGAAAGCACCTTGCGGTCGACCACGATGCCGGCCTTGCTCAAGCCGGCGATGAAGCGGCTGTAGTTGAGGCCGAACGGTCGCACCGCCGCGTTGAGGCGTTGGATCCACAAAGCGCGGAACGTGCGCTTCCTTCGCTTGCGGTCGCGGTAGGCGTATTGGTTGGCTTTCTCCACCGCCTGCTTGGCGATCCGGATTGTGTTCTTACGCCGTCCGTAATAGCCCTTGGCGGCCTTGAGCACCTTCTTATGCTTGGCATGGGCGGTGACGCCGCGTTTGACGCGTGCCATGACTGATCTCCTCTGCAGAACGGGACGAACGGATTCGGCCAGCTCATACGGCCGGCCAAGCGGTCAACCGTTCGGCAAGAAATATTTCTTGACGTTGTCGCCGTCGGTCTTGAACAGCACGGCGGTGCCGCGCAATTGGCGGATCTGCTTCTTCGTGCGCTTGATCATGCCGTGTCGCTTGCGCGACTGCTGGTAGAGGACTTTGCCCCCGGCGGTCACCTTGAAGCGCTTCTTGGCGCCCGACTTGGTCTTGATCTTGGGCATTTGGCTCTCCTTGATGGCGGCGCGCCTGGGCTGCGGCCCGAGCGCCGAACGATCCGACGATCGCGTGCTGATGAGCACTTCGCCGCCGCCACGGCAGCCCGTGTCAGCCGGGCGGCGGGAGGGCGCGGTTATGGCAGAGCGGGCGGCGAATGGCAAATTCCGCCGGCGGCACACGACGCCGCCGTCGCGCGCTTTCATCAAATCGGACTTTCCGGACGTTTTATGGAAGCTCGGAAATCAATTTGGCCATTTCCGACTCGGTCCACGCCTGCACGGTTCGCGTGCGCACGTTGCCCTGCGCGCCAGTCACTATGGCAAACTTGGCGACGCTGTCGGCGTTGGGCGCCTCGGCGATGGCCAGAAGGTCGAATTCCCCCGAGGTCAGGAATATCTGCTTGAACTCGATGCCGAACTTCTTTGCCGCCGCGCGCGCCGCTTGCGTGCGCTTGGGCGAATCCTTGACCGAGCGGATTCCCTGGTCGGTCCAGTTCAGCATTGTGATGAACGTCGGCATGATCGTCTCCTCTTCTTGAACGAATCCCACGCCATGCCGGCATCATTGCCGATATCGCCGCATTCGCCAACCGGCGGGAATCATCGCGGCGCCAGCACCATCACCACTTGGCGGCCTTCGAAGCGCGGCTCCTGCTCGATCTTTGCGATCTTCGCCGTGTCGCCCTTGACGCGGTCGAGCAGCTTATAGCCCAGCTCCTGGTGCGCCATTTCGCGGCCGCGAAAGCGCAACGTCACCTTGACCTTGTCGCCGTCCTGAAAAAAACGCTGGATCGAGCGCATCTTCACGTCGTAATCATGGTCGTCGATCATCGGCCGCAGCTTGATCTCCTTGATCTCGACGATTTTCTGCTTCTTGCGCGCCTCGGCGGCTTTCTTCTGCGACTGATATTTGTACTTGCCGTAGTCGAGAATCTTGCAGACCGGCGGCGCTGAATTCGGCGCGATCTCCACCAGATCGAGCCCGGCCTCCTGCGCCATGGCCAGGGCGGCGCCAATCTCCGTGACGCCCTTGTTGGCGCCATCCTTGTCAATGAGCTGGACCTCGCGGACGCGGATCTCCTCGTTGATGCGCGGACCCTCTTTGACGGCGGGTTGCGCGGTTCTGATCGGACGACGAATGGTCCTTCTCTCCTGTGCCGTTGCGACGAGCCGTTCGCCTCCGCGCGAACCACGCCGGACAAATCCGCGGTGCCGATCGGTGAATCGAGAAGATCGGGAGTTTTCGGGTTGAAGTCAACGTCGAAGCGGCGGACTCACTTGCGCACGGACGCTATTGCGGCGAAATATGCCCCGGCGATCCTTTAATCCCGTCTCCCCGCGCCGCCGCCGCAACCCACCGCATGAACGATAACGGGCTGAAATTCCTGGAAATTGCAGCGGACGGCGAGCGGCGCGTCCTCGCGGTGCGCGCGCGCCCCGGCGCGGCGCCCGGCCTGTTCTTTCTGCCCGGCTACAAGTCCGACATGAAAGGCACCAAAGCGGCGGCGCTGGCGCATTGGGCCGAACGGACGGGACGCGCGTGCGTGCGCTTCGACTATTCCGGCCACGGCGAATCCGGCGGCACGTTCACCGACGGCACGATCGGCCGATGGCTCGCCGACGGCCTCGCCGTTTTCGACGCCTGCTGCCGCGGTCCGCAGATCGTGGTCGGCTCCTCGATGGGCGGCTGGCTCGCCTTGCTCATGGTTCGCGCCTTGCGCGCGCGCGGACCGACCTCGCCGGCTTCGGCCGCCGGCCTGGTGCTGGTCGCGCCCGCGGTCGACTTCACCGAGGAGCTGATGTGGAAGCGATTCAGCCCGGCGATCAAACGCGAACTTGAGGAGAAGGGTGTCTGGTTGCGGCCGTCGGACTATTCGTCGGAGCCTTATCCGATCACGCGGCGACTGATCGAGGAGGGGCGAAAGCACCTCCTCCTCGGCGGCATGATCGAGACCGGATGTCCGGTGCGCGTCCTGCAAGGCGTTGCGGATGCCGATGTGCCATGGCGCCACACCGTGGAACTGGTCTCGCGGCTGGCCAGCGACGACGTGGTTCTCACCCTGGTCAAGGACGGCGATCACCGCCTGTCGCGGCCCGAGGATATCGAGCGGCTCGCCGCCGCCGTGGCTGAATTTCAGTAGGCCGCGGTTAACGTCGTTCGCGATCAGGCTTTGTCTGCGCCGTCGATGCTCAGGGCGCCGGCGCCATAAGCCACCACGTACAGGAAGCCTCCCGCCATCACCAGGTTCTTGTACAAATTGCTCAGGTTATCGGCGCCTCCCGCCGGCAAATGAAAGCCAAAGCCCGTGAACAGACACCAGAGGGCCAGCACAGCCGCGGCCCATCGGGCCTTGAAACCGAAGAGAATAGCCAAGGCGCCGAGATTTTCGATGACAATGGCGACCCAAGCCGCCACGGCGGGAAGTGGCGCGTGCCATACGCTGCCCAAATACTGCGCCGTCCCGCCCGGGCCGAACACGAACAGCTTGGTGCAGCCGAACAACAGGAAGCCGGCGGCCAATAGAATGCGTGCGATGAGAGACCAAATGTCTTGATGTTTCTTCACGATACGTTTCCCCCAGGTTTTCTGTTCAGCGCTCTCTGCCGCCGACCCGGAGAGACTCACATCCGGTCTGGCGGCTGACGATCATTAAATAGCGGCGGCTCACGACAAGAACCGCTGCACCGCGTCCACCGCCTCGCGTTTCTCGTCGAGCACGAGGTGGCCGGCGCCCTTGAAAGTCTGAAGTTGCGCCTTGGGAATGTGGCGGCGCCAGAGTTCGGCATTCTGCACCGGGAGGAGCCTATCCTCTTCGCCCCAGACCAGCATGGTCGGCATGGTCAGCCGGTGCAGATAACGCGGCAGTTTCGTGTCGTAGGGATGCTCCCATAGGAGCCGTGCCAGCGTTGCGCCTTCGCGATAGCGCTCGCCCATGAAGTCGAGATCTTTGGGATTGTCCGGCAAATACGGCTTGATGACATCGAAATTCGAAACTAGCAGCGACGGAATCTGCTCGGGCGGAAGACTGAAAAAGTCGCCCTTGGGTCGCTCCTTGCCGCGCAAGCCGGCGGATCCGACCAATACGAGGCGCTCCACGCGGTGCCCATGCTCGACAGCGAAGTTGGCAGCGAGCCAACCGCCGAGCGAGAACCCGACGAGATGGAACTTGTCGAGCCGCAATGCGTCGAACAGGTCGAGATAATGCATGACATAGTCGTGGATGTCGGTCATCGCCGGATCGTCGCCGGACTCGCCGATGCCCGGATGCATGGGCACGATGACGCGGAAACGCTCCGTCCACGGCAGCGCGAACTTGAGCCCGTGCCAGATTCCGGCGCCGTGAAAGAAGACGAGAGGCTGTCCGCGGCCGGCCGTGAGCACGACCGTCTTCACGCCGTTGACGGTATGAGTTTCGCGTTCGAAGTGCGCGAAGGGTTCGACCGCTGCCATGCGCGTTCTCCCTCGCTACTCGGCCGCGGCGCGGCGTTCGAGGCCGGCGCCGCGGCGCAGGCGCGGCATCACGTCCTCGGCGAAAAAGCTCAGGTTCTTCACCACCTTCCAATGCGGCATGTTGCCGATGGCGCCGAGGATGTTGAAATGATTGGTGCCCATCCGCTCGCCCCATTCCTCGATCCGTTCGACCACTTGCTCGGCTGTGCCGACGGCGACGAAGAACGCCTCATTGATGGCCTCGAAATTGAAGCCGCCGTGCAGCTTGTCGGCGAGCGCCGCGCGCTTCTTCAACTGGTCGACCGAGAGATAGCCGGGCGGCGCGAGGAACGTCGGCGTGGTGCGCAACGCGTCCTCGAAGAAGAAGCGGATATGCTCGATGGCCTCTTGCTCGGCTTTGTCCTGGGTCTCGGCGACATAGGTGATCACCTGCAGCGGCAACTGCTCCGGCCGGAGCTGGTGGCCGTGCTGGGCGGCGCTGCGGCGCAGTTGCTGATTGAGCTCGAGCGCCCGCGGCTTGGTGACGAACACGGATGCATAACCGAAACCGAGCTTGCCCGCGAGCTCGACGGTCTCCGGACTGCCGGTGCCGACGATGTAGCAGGGCGGGTATGGCTTCTGATAAGGCCGCGGCCACGGATTGAGGTAGCGGTAGGTGTAGAAGTCGCCGTAATAGGTGGTCGGGCCGTCCTGCGTCCACGCCTGCAGGATGATGTCGATCGATTCCCGGAAGCGGTCACGCGCGGTCGCCGGACTGATCGGATTGGCCCAGTATTCCATGCCGGTGCCGAGCGGGAAGGCGACCTCCAGCCGGCCCTGCGAGAGCACGTCGAGCATGGCGTATTCTTCCGCCAGGCGGTTCGGATATTCGAGATTGGGCGGCGTGCCCCAGACGCAGATCTTGGCGTTCCTGGTTTGCGGGATGATCGCGGCGGCGATCAGGTTCGGCGCCGCCATCATGCTGTAGGCCGTATTGTGATGCTCGTTGACGACGACGGCGTCGAAGCCGAGCTTGTCCGCAAGCACAAGCTCGGCAAGGTAGCGCTGGTAAAGCTCACGCCCGCGTTCGGGATCGTAATACTTGTTGGGGAAGTCGACCCAGAGCGAATGGTGTTCCTTTTGGTTCGGCGGCAAGTGGATATAGGGCATGAAATGCATGAAGTCGAAACGGATGTTGCCACTCATTGGGGCCTCCTCTCCTTCATCGCCGCCGCACGCAGGCGGTCTCTAGCCCATTTCGGCGGTTTCGGCAGTTTGAGCGTCTCGAAGCGGTGCGGCCGGCGGTGCCGGTCGCATCAGGTCGTACTTAAACTACACCATACCGGATTTGTTCGCCCAGAAGGAATTCAGAAGTCCCCGCAAGCGAAAAACTGCGCGGCGGCGCGGCCGGTCGGCGGCCGAACGCCAATGCGGTCCTTCCAATCCTTGAATCGCCCATTGCAAAATTCTCAGCAAGGGGAATTATATCGGCGCGCGCAATCGGCCGCAACGTTCGGTCCGAACGGATCGAGCGCGTGGCCGCTCCGGCAACGAGACATCGGCCGTGAAGTCGGCCCAAAGATTCAAAACTGGAACAGGGGGAAACAATGACGTGTCGTTTCGCGGCGGCTTTTGCCGACCTTTATTGCAAACAATCCAAGATTACCGACATCACGGCCGTTCTTAAGATCCCTGACGCCGCGCAACAACAGCTATAGGATCGCCGGCGAGGCAAAAGTTCGAGCGCCCGGCGGGAATGGTCTCCCGATGAAGATTGGTTTGCGTTCGACATGAATTTGCTGCCTTTCATCGCCTCCGGAATCGGGCTCGGCGCCGTTTATGCCCTATCCAGCGTGGGTCTGGTGATTCTCTACCGGGCGTCGGGCACGCTGAATTTCGCCTTCGGCGCGTTCGGCGGCGTTTCCGCATTCCTGGCCTGGCAATTGGCGCAAGACGGCGTTCCGGCGCCGCTCGGTTGGATCGCGGGCATTGTCGTATCGACCGGCATCGCCTATGGCTACGGCCGCGTCTTCGCCCCCCGCTTGGCGCATCGCGACCGGGTGGTACGCGCCATCGCGACGCTTGGATTGGCCCTCTTCCTGTTCGGCGGCATGGCGCTGTATTGGGGCGTCGGCGTGGCTCGACGCCTCATGTTGCCGACCGATTTCGACGCCGTCATGCTGTTTGGCGTGCGGCTGACGATCACACGCATCATTGCGCTCGGCCTGTCGCTGGCGATGGCCGGCGGCATCGGTTTGTTGTTGGGCTGCACGCGGATCGGGCTCGGCATGCGCGCGCTCGCCAGCGACCGCAACATCAGCGCCGCCATCGGCGTGCGCGTCGTCCAGATCGACTCGCTTGCCTGGTTGATCAACGGCCTGTTTGCCGGCATCGCCGGCATTCTTCTGGCGAATATCAATCGGCTCGATCCCGGCACTTTGACCTTCCTCGTCATTCCCGCGGTCGCTGCCGCGGTCATGGCGCGCTTGTCGTCGCTGCCGGGCGCTTTCGTGGGCGGAATGGTCGCCGGCATGATCGAGGCACTGCTCATTGCCTCCTCCCCGGTGATCGCCAACCTGCGCAGCGCCGGACCCTATATCGCCGCTCTGCTCTTCCTGATGATCGTCGGCGCGGGTCAGGGCGTCGGAGCGCGGGAATGAGCGAAATCGGCAAGACCGAAGCCATGCCGTTGGTAATGCCGGCCGGGCCCGGAATTACGCCCGGGATTCGCGCGGTCGCGATCGTCGCGGTGGTCGGCCTCGTCTCCGCCGTCGTTGCGCTGACCGCGGGCGGCTATTGGCTGTCGAATTTCACCCAGGCTTATTGCATGGCGTTGGCCGTGCTCGGTTGCGCGCTGCTTTACGGGCAGCTCGGCCTGGTCTCGCTTTGCCAGTGGGCGCTGGTCGGAGTCGGCGGCTGGGTAAGCCTGCGGTTCTATCACTACGTTCATCCGCCCTTCTTCGTGACCATACTCGCCGGCGGCGTCGGCGCGTCGGTGATCGGCATGATCTGGGGACTGCCGGCGCTGCGCATGCGCGGGCTTTATCTGGCGCTGGTCACGCTGATGCTCGCCGGCGCCTTTCAGAGCCTGGTCACGGTCATCAGCTTTCCAGTGGGCGGCCCCGGCTTGCTGGGCCAAGTCGGCGCCAGCGGCAACGACCGCATCATGATGGCGCGGCCGATCTTTGCGTCGAGCGACACCGCTTATTTTCTCTTCGTCGCCGCCGTGACGGTGCTCTGCATCTTTCTGGTCGAAGCGCATCGCCGAACAAAGCCCGGACGCGCCTGGGCCTTGATTCGCAAGAATGAGCAGATGGCGATCGCGGCCGGCGTCAGAATCGTGTTCTATAAAGCATGGGCGTTCGCGCTCTCGGGATTTCTCGCCGGCGTCGCCGGCGCGCTGTTGGCCGGCCTGTTCGGCCAACTCGACGCTTCCGCCTTCCCGACGACGAACTCGATCGTGATTTTCATCGGCACGCTGCTGGGCGGATACGACGCCTGGCTCGGCGCGTTTTTGGGCGGCATTTTGACCCGCTTCATCCCGGCGCTACTGATCGCCCTCAACGTCAACACCAATGTCGGCTTCATGATCTTCGGCGCGGCGTTGTTGTTCGCCTTGCGGGATCCCCTCGGCCTCGGCGGCCAGCTCACCATCCTGGCCGAGCGGCTCTACAAAAAGCTGCGGGCGCAAGACGTGTCATGATCAAGATCGATGCGTTGACGGTGCAATTCGGCGGCATCAAGCCGCTGGACGCGCTCGACGCGCAATTCGTCGCGCCGATTTGCGGGCTGATCGGCCCCAATGGCGCGGGCAAGACGACTTTGGTCAACGTGCTCTCCGGCTTCGTCGCCCCGATCACGGGCACGATCCTGCTGGACGATACCTTGCTGCTGGCGCTTTCGCCGCGCCGCCGCGTCGGCGTCGGGCTGCGCCGCACCTTTCAGCAGGAGCTTGTCGTCGATGAATTGACGGCGATAGAAAACATCCAGGCGGTCGCCGATCATGTCTCCGGCGACCGCGCCAGCGCCCGCCGCGAGGTCGCCTTGGCGCTCGATTTTGTCGGCCTGGGCGAACGGCGCAATACGCTCGGCCGCCAGCTCAATCTTTTCGAGCGACGCATGGTCGAGATCGCCAAGACCCTGATCGGCCGGCCCAGGGTCATTCTTATGGACGAACCGGGGGCGGGCCTCAACGAGATCGAAACCGACCGGCTGCGCCGGCTGCTGATCGAAATTCCTTCGGCGTTCGATTGTCAGCTCGTGCTCATCGACCACGACGCCGACCTGATCGCCTCGGTCTGCATCGAGACCGTGGTCTTGGATTTCGGCAAGCGCCTGGCCATGGGGCCGACCCGCGCGGTGCTCGACGATCCCGTCGTCCGCCATGCTTATCTGGGACGCGAGTAGGTCGATGGCGGAATCCGAACTGACGGTGCGCAATCTCTTCGTCGCACGGGGCGGCCGCCCGGTGCTGCGCGACGTTTCGATCAACGTCCCGCGCGGCGAAATCACGGCGCTGCTCGGTGCCAACGGCGCCGGCAAATCGACGCTCGTGCTCACCATCGCCGGCATCTTGCCGGCGCTGCGCGGCGATATTTCCTGCGACGGCGTGCAACTGTTGGGACGGCCGCCCGACGCGGTGCGGCGGCACGGCGTGGCTCTGGTGCTCGAGGGCCATCCCGTTCTGACCGGCCTCTCGGTGCGCGACAATCTCGACGCCGCCGCGTTGATGCACACGCGGCGCGAGGCCGTGCGCGAAATCGAGGCGGCGTTGGAGATCTTTCCGGAATTGCGCGATCGTCTTACGACCGCGGCGCAAAATCTGTCCGGCGGTCAAAAACAGATGGTGGTGATCGCGCAGGCGATGATCTCGCGGCCGCGCTACCTGCTGATCGACGAATTATCTTTCGGCCTTGCGCCGTCGATCGTGAGCCGGCTCGCCGAGACGATTGCGGCCATCGCCCGGCGCGGCGTCGGCATTCTGCTGATCGAACAATTCACCACCTTGGCGCTGAGCCTGACGAAACGCGCCTATGTCATGGAACGCGGCGCCGTGGCGTTCGCCGGCAGCTGCGAGGAGTTGCGGCAGCATCCGGAAATCCTGCACGGCGCCTATCTGGCTTCGGGTCAGGCGGCGGCGCAAGCTTTAAGAGCATGATCCGGAAAAAGCCCGCCCCGGACTTGATCCGGGGCGAGAACCGATTTCCGAAAGGATCATGCTCCACCACGACGCGGGAGCAAAATCCGATTCAATATGATCGGATTGCGCTCCGGCCTGGCGACAGGCCGCTATATTACTTGGCCATGTCGGAGATTTTGATTCCCAACTTCTTTTCCAAGGCTTCGATGTTGGCGAGACCAGGATCGGCGTCGTTCGTGCAACCTTCCAGGTTCTTCCACTTGCCGTCATGCAGCGTCACCGTGCGCGTTACATGGTTGGCATTGTGCTCGGTCGCACCCGGACCGCCCCAATACCACGGCTGGCAGAGAATATCGGTCTGATATGGCGTCATGTTTTGGATCGCGGCGGTCACGGTGTTGCGGTTGATGTCGTTCGGGTTCTTGATCGTCAGCATGGCTTTGACCGCGATCCGGGCGCCGATGTAGCCGGCCTGCGAGAAGCTGTCGCGCAACGACTTGCCGCCGTAAGCGTCCATAACCGCGACCCAGTTCTGATTATCCTTGCCTTTGCTGTCGAGCGGCGCCAGTTCGGTATTCACCCACAAGCGATCGTTCCAATATTTGGCATCGATCGCGTGGGGGAAACGGACCGTGTAATACGAGGTCGGCGCCGTCCATTTCATCTTGGCGGCGGCGTCCTGTTGTTCCGCCGCGTCAAGGATGCGCGCGCCGGTATCGTCGGTGCCGTAAATCATGATGGCGTCCGCGCCGGTCGCCAGGAACTGCAGCACCAGCGAACCGTAATCGGGGGAAACCGGATCGGAATAGATGCTCGTCACCTTGACGCCGTATTTCTTGCCCCACTCCTCCAATCCGCCGCAGCTATAATCGGAGCCGGGGAACTTCGGTATCGAACAGACGAGGCTCTTGGCGCCGAGCACGCGCCGCGCATAATCGGCGCCGCCGATGCCGCTTTGCCGCGGGCCGGCATTGATTTCCGCGATGTTCTTGGACTGATAACATTGCGGCGGAATGCCGAGGCCGATCTCAAGGACGTTTTGCTTGATGTAGTAATCGGCGTTGGCGATGCATTCGATGAAGCTGGTGCTGCCGATCATCACATAGACGCCTTCATCGCCGACCAGCTTCTTGGCGGCTTGCGCCGCGACATCGAGTTGGCTTTGATCGTCCTCGTCGTGATACGTGATAGGCCGGCCATGAATGCCGCCATTGTCGTTGACGCAATCGAAATAAGCCTTCGCTGCTTCGTCGGCTTCCTTGAAGCTGCCGATGCCGCTCATTGAAGTCACCGCGCCGATCGGAATTGGCTTGCCGGTCGCCTTCTGGCCGGTATTTTCCCCGCAATCCGGCTTTGCCGCGAAGGCCGGCGCCGCACCGAGCAACAGCCCGAGCGCAAGTCCTCCGGTCAAAAGCAAAAAGATCCGCTTCATTTGCTCCTCCCTGGGTCTGTTTGTCGGCTTCTGTTGTGAGAAGCTTCTGTTGAGAGAATTATGACGTCATGGCGACCCAACCCGGAGGTTGAATTTACCTGCAAAGCTGACGGAGGGTCAATCAGTGTCTCTGTGACTCGGTGACATAACGGTGTGCGTGTTAGGAACAGAAGAACGCGGCGGACTGGCTTTGCTGGCGCTTCCGAAGAACGTCGCCGCAAGCCTGAAATTCGGCACGGAGCCCGGCCGGTCGCCGGGAGACTCTTCGCCCACCGAAGTCTCCGGATGTCGCCGAGCGACGATGCGAGGAGGGCATCGAATCGTCGCCGCAACCGGCCTTGCAAATCGTCGTCCTCGGCGCGGCAAGCGTCCCTGAGCCTTTCAGCCGCTCCCCGCTCCCCATTTTTGTTCTGGCAATTCATCCATTCTGGCTGGTATCTTGCCCACGTGTCGGATCGCGGATTCCGCGCCACAATGGGGATGAGGGAGGACAATCATGACCAAGGAGTCGCGTTCAGTGGGCCGTCGGACAATGAGCCGCCGGAGGGTCTTGCAGGGGGCGGCCGGCGGGCTCGCGGCGGCATCATTGCCCACGCTATTCCGGCCCGCTTTCGCGGTCCCGGAAACGGTGAAGATCGGTCTCGTCGGGCCCAGGACCGGTCCGCTCGCCCTGTTCTATGAGGAAATGTCTTGGGCGATCGAGAACGCCAAAAAGACCACCAATAATTCGATCACGATCAACGGCACCAAGCATCCCCTGGAAATCGTGGTCAAGGACAGCCAATCGAACCCGAACCGCGCCTCGGAAGTCGCGCAGGAGCTTATCCTCAAGGACAAGGTGCACATCGTCACCACCTTCGCCACGCCGGAAACGGTGAATCCCGTCTCCGACCAGTGCGAAATCAACGGCATGCCCTGCGTCAGCAACGACGACCCGCTCGAATCCTACTTCTTCGGCCGCAAAGGCGATCCGAAAAAACCATTCGAATGGACGTACAACTTCTTCTTCAACGGTGCCGAAGCGATTGGCGCCCCGATGTCGGCTTGGGGCCGCGTGAAGACGAACCGGAAGCTCGGCGTCCTCTGGGCCAACGACGACGACGGTCGCACCTTCGCGCGCGTCATGCCGCCGCCGATCAAGAAAGCCGGCTTCACCATCGTCGACCCGGGCCGGTTCGATCTGCCGTCCAGCGATTACACGCCGGAGATTTCGAAATTCAAGGCAGAGAACGTCGAGGTCGTCTTCACCGTCATCCCCGGGCCCGATTTCACCATCTTCTGGAACCAATGCGCCCAGCAGGGCTACAAGCCGAAGATCGTCACCGCCGGCAAGGTCGGCGAATTCCCGCAGGGCGTCTATCCTTACGGCAGCCGCGCCATCAACTTCGTCTGCGAAGTCTGGTGGTCGAGATTCCATCCCTTTTCTTCGAGCCTTACCGGGCAAAGCTCGCGTGAACTGGCCGACGCCTATGAGAAGGACGCCAAACAGCAAGCCTCGATGGGATTGGGCTTCCGCCATTCGCTCCTGGAAGTTCCGATCGCCGCGCTGAAGCTGACGCAGAAGCTCGACGATCCGGCCTCGATCCGCGACGCCGTGCGCGGCAACACCTTCAACACCATCGTCGGGCCCGTGGATTTCAGGAAAGGCCCCCTGCCCAATACCAGCCTGACGCCGCTCGTCGCCGGGCAATGGCGCAAGGGCAAGAAGTGGCCGCTCGAACTCGTCATCGTCGACAATAAGCTCGCACCCAACATCCCGGTGGGCGGCGAGCCCGAGCCAATGCCCTACGCTTGATGACGCCGTACCCGGGCGCGTGAGAGGCGGCGATGCTCGAACTCGCTTCGCTCTCGCGCGCCTTCGGCGGCCTCCTGGTGATCGACCGGCTCGACTTCAAGGTCGAGGAGGGCGAGATCGTCGGCATTCTCGGGCCCAACGGCGCCGGCAAGACGACCTTGTTCAACATGATCGCCGGAGTCTTGCCGCCGAGCCGCGGCCGCATCCTGTTCGGCAATCGTGACATCACGCCGATGAAGGCGTGGGATCGTTGCCGGCTGGGGATCGGCCGCACCTATCAAATTCCCAAGCCTTTCACCCATATGAGCGTCTTCGAGAACGTGCTGGCGGCCGCGGTGCATGGCGGCAACATGCCGCTTCCCCGCGCCAAGGCCGAGGCCGAAGCGGTTCTCATCCGCGTCGGACTCGCCCATCGCGCCCTCGTCCCGGCCGGACAATTGGCGCTCCTCGACACGAAACAACTCGAATTGGCCAAGGCGTTGGCGCTGCGGCCGCGGCTCTTGTTGCTCGACGAGATCGCCGGCGGCCTCACCGAAGCCGAATGCAACGTCCTTCTCGGCACGATCGGCGAGGTCCATCGCGGCGGCGTGACCATCGTCTGGATCGAACACGTGATCCAGGCGCTGCGCTGGCTGGTCACTCGTCTTGCGGTGCTGTCGGGCGGCGGCTTCATCGCCGTCGGCACGCCCCAGGAGGTGCTCGCCGACCGGCGCGTCAAGGACGCTTATCTCGGGACCTGAGCCGCCATGAGCATGAGCGCATCAAGCCCGCTCTTGGCTGTCGAGGGCGTGTCGGTGTTCTACGGCAAATTCCGCGCCATCGACCACGTCGATGTCACCGTCGGCGGCGGCGAGGTCGTTTCCATCATCGGCGCCAACGGCGCCGGCAAGTCGACCCTGCTCAAGGCCATCATCGGCCAAGCCGATCGCGTGGAGGGAACGATAGGCTTTGCCGGCGAGGACATCATCGGCCGCAGCACCGAGGCGATCGTGGCTTCCGGCATCATGTTGGTGCCCGAGGGCCGGCGGCTGTTCCCGTCGCTGACCGTCGAAGAAAATCTGCGCCTCGGCTGGGACGTCGGACGCAAAGGCGAGATCGGTTTCGCCGATGTCTGGCATCAGTTCCCGGTGCTGCTGCAACGCCGGCGACAGAAGGCCGGATCGCTGTCCGGCGGAGAGCAGCAGATGGTGGCGCTCGCGCGCGCGCTGCTCGCCAATCCGCGCCTCTTGCTTTGCGACGAGATCAGCCTCGGCCTGGCGCCGCGCGTGGTCAACGAGCTTTACGCCCTCATTCCCGACATCAAGCGCCGCGGCATCGGCATTCTCATCGTCGAGCAGGATATCGAGCGCTCGCTCGCGGTCGCCGACCGTTTCTATTGTCTCCTGGAGGGCAAGGTGTCGCTCGCCGGCCGTCCGCACGAGGTCACCCGCGACCTGGTGATCAAGCATTATTTCGGCCTATGAGCGGAACGATGGCCTCGCTTTGGATCAACCAGCTTCTCCAGGGCATTCTGCTCGGCGGGCTTTACGCGCTGTTCGCGACCGGCCTGTCGCTGGCGGCGGGGGTGATGCGCTTCATCAATATCGCCCACGGCGATTTCATCGTGCTCACCTGCTACGTCCTGCTGGTGCTGACGACGACGCTCGGCCTCAACCCGGTGGTCGCCACGCTCATCGTGCTGCCGGCCGCCTTCCTGTTCGGTTTCGGTCTGCAGCGCTTTCTGCTGCAGCGCGTCGTCGGCGAGAACGTGCTCCTGGTCATTCTCGTCACCTTCGGTTTGTCGATCATCATCGAGAACGGATTGCTGGAGGGTTTCGGCGCCGACCCACAAAAGATATCGGGCGGCTGGCTGGAGACGGCGACGGTGGCCTTGGGCGCTGGCGTCAATGTCGGCCTGTTCCAGGTCCTCACCTTCATCGCCGCGGTCCTGCTGGTGGCCGCGCTCGACCTGTTGCTGTACCGCACCGGCATCGGCGCCAAGATTCGCGCGGTGTCGGACGATGTCGCCGCCGCCGATCTCATCGGCCTGTCCTCGGTGCGCCTCTATGCGATCGCCATGGGCATCAGCTTCGTCACCATCGGCATTGCCGCCGGCTTCATGTCGATCTGGACAAATTTCGATCCCGCCTCCGGTCCGACCCGGCTCTTGATCGCGTTCGAGGTGGTTGTGATGGGCGGGCTCGGCAGCCTGTGGGGTTCGCTCGCCGGCGGCATCGTGCTCGGCGTCGCGCAATCGATCGGCGGCCAGTTCGACATCGCCTGGCAGACCATGGCCGGCCACATCGTCTTCCTCATCGTGCTGGCGCTGCGGCCGCAGGGCCTGTTCCCGAAATATTGAGCATGAATTCCGCGCCATGAATTCCATGCCGAAGCTGATCCTCACTGGCGCGCGGGTGGCGTTCGCGGCGGCAATTGTGGCGACGGCCGCGGCGCCGTTCCTGTTCAGCGCCAACCACGTGGTGCTGCTGACCGAGTTCATGTCGATGCTGGTCCTGGCGATCATGTGGAACCTGCTCGCCGGTTACGCTGACATCGTCACCGTGGGCCAGCACGCCTATGTCGGCGTCGGCGCCTATGCGTTCTTCGGCTTCGCGGCGCTCTGGGGATTGAATCCCTACCTTTCGATTCCGCTCGCCGGCGGCGTCGCGCTGGTGATCGCGGTGCCGACGATGCTGCTGGTGTTCCGCCTGCGCACCGCCTATCTCGCGATCGGCACCTGGGTCATCGCCGAACTGCTGATGCTCGCCGCCGGTAAGCTCAGCGCCTGGGGCGGCGGCTCGGGGACGAGCGTGCCGATTTCGATCGTGCTGTCGTTCGGCCGCGTGCGCGCCGACCGGCTGGCGGCGATCTATTGGCTCGCCTTCGGCCTCACCGCGGTCGCCATGCTGGCGACGTATTTCCTGCTGCGTTCGCGCATCGGCGTCGGCCTCACGGCGATGCGCGACAACGAGGAAGGCGCGGCGGCGATCGGCGTCAACATCACCCATGCGCGCATCCTCTGCTTCCTCGGCACCGCGCCGTTCCTCGGCATGGCCGGAGCAATCATCACTCTGCAGAAGCTGCGCGTCGCGCCGCCCGCCTCGTTCAGCATCATCGACTGGACGGTCTTCATCATCTTCAACGTCGTCATCGGCGGCATCGGCAGCTTCGAAGGACCGATCATCGGCACCATCATCTATTTCGTGCTGCGCCAATATCTGTCCGGCCTTGGCGCCTGGAATCTCATTCTCCTCGGCAGCTTCTCGATCGTCGTCATCCTGATCGAGAAGCGCGGGCTGTGGGGCCTCGTTCGCCGCCTGCTGAGCGACGATCTCATCCCCATCGCCCACAAGCCGTCGGCCAAATTCGCGCCCGGCGCGAAGGCGGAGTGAAGCCCGTCGCGGCCGCCGTGCGGGCTTTCGGCGCAGGAGATAAGCTCTATGCGGCGAGACAACCTCGCCCGTCCTGTGCTACGCTCAATGGACCCAAACGAAGGGGAGGAAAATCGATGCGTAACGTGGCACTATTCGGGACGGCGGCGTTGGCCCTCGCGCTGGGCGCCTCCGCGGCTCATGCCCAGAGCATGACCCTCACCAGCACGGAAATCAGCGAAGGCGCGACCGTCCCGACCGAGCAGGTGAGATGCAAGGGTCCCAGCATCTCTCCGTCCTTGAAATGGAGCGGGGCGCCGAGCGGCACCAAGAGCTTCGCGATCACGATGTACGATCCGGACGCGCCGACCGGCAGCGGCTTCTGGCACTGGGTCGTGTTCGACATTCCGCCGACGGTCACCTCGCTGCCGAAGAACGCCGGCGACGTCAAGAAGCGGCTCATGCCCAAGGGCGCCATTCAGGCGCGCAATGATGACGGCGGCTTCGGCTATACCGGTCCGTGCCCGCCGCCCGGTGATCCGCCGCACCATTACACCATCACGGTGTTTGCGGTCGATCTCGCCAAGCTGCCGAAATTGGACCGCCACGCAACCCCGGCTTATATCGGCTTCAATCTGCATTTCCATACCCTGGCCAAGGCGACCCTGATGGCGACCTACGGCGTTCCCGCCGAAAAGAAGTAGGGGCAGGTCCCGGACGCGGCGCGACCTACCGCGCTGGTCGTGGCCCTCGGGGCGGACGCGTCCGCCCCGAGGGTTTGATGTCGCCGGTCGGCGAGTACCTGGAATCACTGAAGAGTGCTCCGCCCAGCGCGCGGCCCGCTCTTCCCTCCCCCTGGAAAGGGGGGGAGGGTTGGGGAGGGGGTCTGCTGAGTCAAGATTCCTCCTCAATCAGGGAACAGTGAAAGCGGATACTAAAGCGCCGTCGTGACCGCCTTCACCTCGGTGTAGTTGTTGAGGACGAATTCACCCATCTCGCGGCCCCAGCCGGATTCCTTGTAGCCGCCGAACGGCAGCGAGGCGTCGAACACGTTATGGCAATTGATCCAGACCGTGCCGGCGCGGATGCGCTTGGCGAGCTTGTTGGCCTTCGAGATGTCGCGGGTCCACACGCTGGCGGCGAGCCCGTAGTTGGTGGCGTTGGCCTGGCGCGCGATATCCTCGAGATCCGCGTCCGTGATCGGTGTTGCGCAAACCACCGGACCAAATATTTCCTCGCGCACGACCTTCATATCGGAGTTTGTCTTGGTCAAAACGGTCGGCTGCACGAAATAGCCGCCGTTGTCCGACCCTTTCTTGCCGCCGACGACGACTTCCGCGCCTTCGGCGATGCCTGACCTGATGTAGCCGGTGACGCGTTGAAACTGCTCGTCGGAAACGAGCGGTCCCATCTGGGTGTCCGGGTCGAGACCGGGGCCGAGCTTGATGCTCTCGGCCTCCTTGGCGACGCCGGCGACGACCTTGTCGAAGATTTTCTTGTGGATCATCAGGCGCGAGCCGGCGCAGCAGCATTGGCCGTGATTGAAGAATATCGCACCTGCGGCTCCGGGGATGGCGGCGTCGACGTCGGCGTCATCGAGCACGACGACCGGCGACTTTCCTCCGAGCTCGAGCGTCACTTTCTTCAGGTTGCCGGCGGCCGCCTGGACGATCAGCTTGCCCACCTCCGTGGAGCCGGTGAACGCCACCTTGTCCACGCCGTGGTGCGCCGCAAGCGCCGCGCCCGCGGTCTCGCCGTAGCCAGCGAGCACGTTGACGACGCCGTTGGGGATGCCGGCTTCGGCGACGAGTTCGCCCAGGCGCAATCCCGAGAGCGGCGTCTGCTCCGCCACCTTGAGCACGATCGTGCATCCGGTTGCCAGCGCCGGCGCAAGCTTCCAGGCGGCCATCAGCAACGGGAAGTTCCAGGGGATGATCTGCCCGACCACGCCGACGGGTTCGCGCAGCGTGAAGGAGAGATATTCGCCGGGAAACGAGATCGGGATCGTGGTTCCGGTGATCTTCGTCGCCCAGCCGGCCATGTAGCGGAACATGTCGACCGTCAGCGGAACGTCGGCGACGCGGGCGACGGTCAAAGGCTTGCCGTTGTCCAGCGATTCGAGCGTCGCAAACTCTTCCGCGTGCTTCTCGATGAGATCGGCAAGCTTCCAGATGTGGCGTCCGCGCTCGCTCGGGCTCATTCGCGGCCAAGGACCCTCATCGAACGCTTTGCGCGCGGCCTTCACCGCCTTGTCCACGTCGGCGGCGTCGGCTTCGGCGACGTGCGCCAACACTTCGCCGGTCGACGGATCATAGACCGGGAATGTCTTGCCGGACTGGGCGTTGACCCAAGCGCCGTCAATCAGAAGCTTCCGCGGCTTCGACACATAGTTCTTGGCCGCCGGGTCGATTGAAATTCGCTGAGCGATGTTCATCACATATCCTCCTGTTTCGTTGGTTTATGAACGCATCCCTGTCGACAAAGACCGCCGGCCGACCGGTCATTAGGCCGCGTTCCACAGTCTCGTGCGGACAGGTTGCGAGCCGTCAAGCGGCGTCAATCCGAGGCTATCCACCTCTGCGCCCGGACCTGTCGGAGCGCTACACGCTATATTCAAGCATATATAACGTAAATGGCCAAGTCATGGCGCGATGTGCGGGCGGCGTGTCGCGTGCCAAGCCCCCGCCAGGAACGATGGTAGCCGTGAATTCACCGGCTAAAGCGCAATCCGATCACATTGAATCGGATTGCGCTCCAGCTTATTGGTGGAGCATGATCTTTTCGGAAAACCGGTTCCCACTTTTCCGGATCATGCTCTAATCTGCCGGATTGATCGGGTCTCACGTTGGAAGTTGAGCGCGAGGCGAACGGCGCGCATTGCCGGTGCTGACGTGTGATCCTTGGCGTTTCGGCCATGATGCCCCTGCACCGAAAGGGTTAGGTTTACACAGACCCGCGCCGGGTGGCCCATTTCGTGGGGCGATGTCTGCTTGTGGCACAACGCGCCACGCCGGATGATGATCCTAATCGACGCATTGGGGGGCAACAGCGGACATACGGTCATCCAGCCGAAACGGTCGATTTTGACCCATATCGACAAGTCTCCTCTCATGATATGAGATAGCGACAATCGCGCGGCGCTGGGGGAAAGAAACGGTACAATGTCCAGCTCTACATCGGGGCGTTCTCGGGCCCTTGTAACCGGCGCGTCGTCAGGCATCGGCATGGCGTATGCGGAACGCCTCGCGCGTGACGGCTACGACCTCGTTCTCGTTGCACGCCGCCGCGAGCGACTCAATGAATTGGCCGTACGACTGAGCCGCGACAAAGGAATACAGGCTGATGTACTCTGCGCCGACCTTACAAATCCGCAAGACTTGTCAAAGGTGGAAGCGCGGGCTGGCAGCGATGAAGCTCTCACCTTGCTGATCAACAATGCGGGTTTTGCCGGTTACCAGCCGTTTGTCTCAATTGATCCCAAAGTGATTGAGGATCTAATCAGTGTCCACATACGCGCAGTTGCGCGACTTTCGCGCGCGGCTCTACCGGGCATGGTTCGGCGGGGCAGCGGCGCGGTGATCAACGTATCGTCACTCCTCGCCATCAGCGCAATGTTGCCGCCCAACCCGCTACCGTCGCGTGCAACCTACGCAGGAGCAAAGGCTTTCATTTTGGCGTTCACGCAGGCGCTTGCTGGTGAACTAACCGGGACCCGAGTGCACGTGCAGGTTTGCCTTCCGGGTCTCGTCAGTACCGAATTTCATGTCATGCACGGCATTGATACCAGCAAGCTGCCGCCGGCTATGACTGCGGAAGATGTTGTTACGGCTTCACTCTCGGCTTTGGCGCGAGAGGAGGTAGTCTGTATCCCGGCGCTTGCCAATCCCGTACTGTTTGGCGAAGTGACGGATGCACAAATCAAACTGTTTCGAAACGCTGTAATGCACCCCGTCCTTGCGGAGCGTTACGCGAAGCAATAGTCGGCCGATCAATCCGCTTTTGGCCCTTAGCGTCGGTTTTTGAATGTTCGCTGTTCGGTCGCTGGTAGGGGAGCAGCGGACATGCCGCTACCAACGAAGACACGACCAACGATGCCATCGCACAAGAGCAATTGAAGCTTGGATTCGTGAGTTTTTGACGAACGTCTCACGAACGCTACCGGCATGGATCGGCAGCGCCAGTCCCCCCACATCGCAGAGTTTGGATCATGAATGCGCCCGCAATGCGCATCGCCTTCAATGGCGTGCGCGAAGCGGCGGAGGCCAAGCTCGAACCGATCGCAAATCCTTTCGGCGAAAGTGTTACCCACGTCTGCGGAATAACCGTAACCCATGTGTCCGGAACGGACACATTTGAAGCTGGCGCGCCCGACAGGATTCGAACCTGTGACCTCTGCCTTCGGAGGGCAGCGCTCTATCCAGCTGAGCTACGGGCGCCGACGGAAAACGTCCCGCGGCCTAGATAGCGGAAGGCGGGCGGAGCGGCAACGGCGTCGCGTATCCTTGCCGCCCGCCGTCGCGCCTCCTAATGTCTTGAGCGGCCCCTAAGGAGAAGCGCGATGACGCTTGCGGAACAACGCGAGATGCTATCCGTCCGGATCAAGGACGCCGCGTTCAAATGGGACGATCCGCTCGATCTCGACGGCGAGCTGACCGAAGAGGAGCGCCTGGTGCGCGACACCGCGCGCGGCTATGCGCAGGACAAGCTGTTTCCGCGCGTCGTCGACGCCTTCCGCAACGAGCGATACGACCCGGCGATCGTGCGCGAGATGGGCGAACTCGGCCTCCTCGGCGCGACCATTCCCGAGCGATATGGCGGCGCCGGCCTCGGCTACGTCGCCTACGGGCTGATCGCGCGTGAGATCGAGCGGGTCGATTCCGGCTTCCGCTCGGCGATGTCGGTGCAATCCTCGCTGGTGATGCACCCGATCCATGCCTATGGCAGCGAGGCGCAGCGGCGCAAATATCTGCCCCGGCTCGCGACCGGCGAACTCGTCGGCTGCTTCGGCCTCACCGAGCCCGACCACGGCTCCGATGCCGGCGCGATGGCGACCCGCGCGGAGAAAGTGTCCAGCGGCTACCGCCTCACCGGCGCCAAGACCTGGATCACCAACGCGCCGGTCGCCGATATCGCCGTGGTCTGGGCGAAGCTCGACGGCAAGATCCGCGGCTTCATCGTCGAGCGCGGCACCCCGGGCTTTTCCACGCCGAAGATCGAGGGCAAGCTCTCGCTGCGCGCCTCCATAACCGGCGAAATCGTGCTCGATGGCGCCGTCGTCCCCGAGGAGAACATGCTGCCGAACGCATCCGGGCTCTCCGGTCCGTTCGGCTGCCTCAATTTCGCGCGCGCCGGGATCGCCTGGGGGGTGATGGGGGCGGCGGAGTTCTGCTGGCACCGCGCCCGCGACTACGTCCTCACGCGCAAGCAGTTCGGCCGGCCGCTCGCCGCCAATCAACTGATCCAGAAGAAACTCGCCGACATGCAGACCGAGATCACGCTCGGCCTCAACGGCGCGTTGCGGCTGTCGCGGCTCATCGAGCAGGGCAAGGCGTCGCCGCCGGCGATCTCGCTCCTCAAGCGCAACAATTGCGCCAAGGCGCTCGACGTCGCGCGGCTCGCCCGCGACATGCACGGCGGCAACGGCATCTCCGACGAATTCCACGTCATGCGCGTGATGTGCAACCTGGAGACGGCCAACACCTACGAAGGCACGAGCGACATCCACGCACTCATCCTCGGCCGCGCGCAGACCGGCATCCAGGCGTTCACGTGATCGCCGGCGCCGCCGGCGCGAGGAGCAACCCGACGCGAGATGAGCACCGATCATGGGCATATTGACCGACGGCAAATGGATCGACGACGAGGAGACCTGGCGCAAGGGCGGCGCTTTCGTGCGGCCGGCGACCGTATTCCGCGCCTTCGTCACCGCCGACGGCAGCTCGGCATTTCCCGCCGCAGCCGGGCGCTATCATCTCTACGTCGCGCGGCCCTGCCCCTGGTGCCACCGCACCATGATCCTGCGCGCGCTCAAGAAGCTCGAAGGCGTCGTGTCGATGAGCCTGGTCGAGCCGCTGCTGCTTGCCGGCGGCTGGAAATTTCCCGCGCCCGATCCGATCACCGGCGCGCGCTTCGTGCACGAGCTCTACACCAGGGCCGATCCGCATTACACCGGACGGGTCAGCGTGCCGGTGCTGTGGGACAAGAAGACCGGCACCATCGTCAGCAACGAATCCTCGGACATCATCCGCATGTTCAACAGCGCGTTCGCCGCCTTCACCGACGAGCGCACCGACTACTATCCCGCGGCGCTGCGCGCCGAGATCGACGCGGTCAATGCGCGCGTCTATGAGACGCTGAACAACGGCGTCTATCGCTGCGGCCTCGCCACCGGGCAGGCGATCTACGAGCAGGCCGTGACCGAGCTGTTCGCGACGCTCGACTGGCTCGAGGCGCGGCTCGCCAAGAGCCGCTATCTCGTCGGCGACACCATCACCGAGGCCGATTGGCGACTGTTTCCGACGCTGATGCGTTTCGACGCGGTCTATTACGGGCTGTTCAAGTGCAACCTGCGCCACGTCTACGAATATCCGGCGCTGTGGTCCTATGCGCGCGCGCTCTACCAGATGCCGGGCATCGCCGCGACCTGCGACATCGACGAGTACAAGCTGCACTATTACGGCAGCCTGTTCATGGTCAATCCGAGCGGCGTCGTGCCCAAAGGGCCGAAGCTCGATTTCACCACGCCGCATGGGCGCGGGTGACGAGGGCTCGGGACTCGTGCCAAGTACCCATGCGGCCCGAATCGAACGGCGCATAGGTCGGCCCGCTTCTCATCTTCCCCTCCCCCGCAAAGCGTGCGGGAGAGGGAAATCCCACTATCCCGCGGCCTTCGGTGCCGCGCTCTCGTCGGCCGGCTTGTCGGAGACTCCCGCTTCGGCGAACGTCGCCATGCCGGTGTGGCAGGCGAGCGCCGCGCGCAGGATCAATAGCGCCACCGCGGCGCCGGAGCCTTCGCCAAGCCGCATGTTGAGATCGACCAGCGGCTTTAGGCCGAGTTCATCGAGCAGCATCCGATGCCCGGCTTCGGCCGAGACATGACCGGCGAGCGTGTGGGCGAGCGTATCGCTGCGCAGCTTCCAGAGCGGCGCCACCGCGGCGGTGCACACGAAGCCGTCAAGCAAGACCGGAATGTTGTGGCGCCGCGCCGCCAATGCGGCGCCGAGGATGGCGGCAAGTTCGCGGCCGCCGAGAGCGGCGGCGAGTGCCAGCGGATCGGCGAGCGAGGCGGCGTGGCGGGCGAGCGCGCGGTCGATGACCATGCGCTTGCGCTCCAATCCGTCGTCGTCAACGCCGGTGCCGCGGCCGGCCCAGCGCGCGCCGCCGCCGCCGAACAACGCCGCGGCAATCGCCGCCGCCGCCGTGGTGTTGCCGATGCCCATCTCGCCGAGGCAGAGGAGATCGGCCTGCGGCGAGGCCGCCTCGTAGCCGGTCGCCACCGCATCGAGGAACTCCCGTTCCGCGAGCGCCGGCCCGACCGTGAAGTCGGCGGTCGGCGCATCGAGCGCCAACGGAATGACCCGCAGCTCGGCCCCGGCGGCGCGCGCGAGCTGGTTGATGGCGGCGCCGCCGGCGGCGAAGTTCGCGACCATCTGCGCCGTGACCTCGGCGGGATAGGCGGAGACGCCCTGCGCGGTCACGCCGTGATTGCCGGCGAAGACGAGAATATCGACGCGATCGAGCCGCGGCGGTGCACGGCCCTGCCAGTGCGCGAGGAAGGCGACCAAATCCTCGAGCCGGCCGAGGCTGCGCGGCGGCTTGGTCAGCGTGTCTTCGCGCTGAGCGACCGCTGTGCTCGCGGCCGGATGCCCGCCCGGCAGATCGAGGCATAAGGCGCGCAGATCGGCAAGTGAGGTAAAATTCGTCATCACTGATTCCCCCGCGTTGCGTCGGATTTCTAACAAATCCGCCGCGGCGCGGCCATAAGCGCGACGGCTGAAGACGGGAGCGGACAATGGCGACATCCGAGGCACCAAGCCCATGGCTCGCGGAGCGCGTCCACGAGCTCAATGTGAGCATTCTGTTTTCGACGCGGCTGCCGTTTACGCGCGCGGCGCCGGTCACCGGCGCCGCCATCGCGCAGGCGACCTGGGCGCTGCCGCTCGCCGGCATTGTCGTCGGCGTCATCGGCGCGGTGGTCTTTGCCCTGGCGCGCCGGGCGGGATTGCCGGCCTGGCCGGCCGCGGCGCTGACGGTCGCCGCGACCTTGGCGGTGACCGGCTGCCTGCATGAGGACGGATTGGCCGACGCGACGGACGGATTCGGCGGCGGCAAGACGCGCGAGGCCAAGCTCGCGATCATGCGCGACAGCCGCATCGGCACTTACGGCGTCTGCGCCCTGGCGATCTCGATCCTCATCCGCGCCGGCGCCCTGGCGAGCCTCGCCGATCCGGAATCGGTTGCGGCGGCGCTGATCGCCGCGCACGCCGGCGGCCGCGCGGCCATGCCGCTGTTCATGTTTTTCGTGCCGCCGGCGCGCAGCGACGGCTTGTCTTTCGCGGCCGGGCATCCGCCGGGCGCGCGCGTCGCCGTCGCCGCCGTGCTCGGCCTGGTGATTCTCGATCTTTGCCTCGGCTTCGTGCCGGCAGCCGCGGCGATGATCCTGCTCGCGATCGTCATCGCGCTGATGGCGCGATTGAGCCTCGGCCAGATCGGCGGCCAGACCGGCGATGTCATCGGCGCGCTCGAGCAGGTGAGCGAGATGGTTATCCTGCTCGTCGCGCTACGCTGATGTTGCCATTGCGGGCGCAACGACGCCATCCGGCGTGGCGCGGCAGATGCGGATTGCCGCGTCGCTATTATGCCCGCCGCAACGAAGCTGCGGTCAGGTGATCGCATCCTTGTGCGGGCTCACATAGCGGGCGCCGGCGAGCACGCCGAGCGCGATCACAGCCGGGCCGATGGCGAGCCATGGGCTGGCGGCGGCGACCGCGGCGGTCCCGGCCCAGCCGATCGAGGAAAAGGCCTCGGCGAAAGTCGCGACCCGCGAGGAGACTTGGCGGCGACGGAACTGGCTGCGTTTGGCCTGGCTGCGGAACCAGAGCTGGATGGCGGTCGCCGAAACGGACGCGATGACAATGCCGCCGCCGGTGACCAACGCATGCCGCGGCGAGGCGACGGCGAGCGCCGCGACCAGCGGGGCGAAGACAAGCGCGATGACGCCGAGCACCGCCTCGACCTTGGCGCGCAGAACGAGGCGCGGGCGAACCGGCGCCGCGGCGACGAGATCGGGCGCGTCCTCGCCCGAGATCGTGAGCCAGGCGAGGCCGCCGGCAAGCTGTCCCGCCGCCATGACCAGCACCGGCACCAGGAGGTTGAACGCGCCGCCGCCGCCACCGGTCGCGAAACTGCGCCAGAGCAGGACCGCCGGAGGGATGAGATAGAGCATCTGCATGAGCGTCTGCGACACGAGCCAGGGATCGCGCCGCAGCAAGATCCATTCCTTGCGCCGCAGCGCGCGCCGCGGCGTCATCGGGCGAAAAACGGCCGGCCGCGCTTCGCTCACGCGGGAATCGCCGGCGCCGGTCGCGGCCACGGCATACTCGCCGAAGCGCGGAGCGACCGCGGCGATGGCGGCGCCGAGAAGGACGACGCCGGCGGCCAGCACGCCTATGAGCGCGCCGCCGTCGCCGAGGACGGCGCGTGCCGGCCACCAGAGAACGTTCCCGGCATCCGGCGTGAACGCCAGCACCGCGGCCGACTGCACCACGTCGGTCCGCGACATTGTTCCGTAGGACAAGATCGCCGCGACCTGCAGGCCGATCACGAAAGCGGCGCCGATCGCGGCGGCGACGATTTGCGCCATCAGGCGCGTGCGTTTCGGACCGATGGCGCGAAACAGCGCGACCGTCAGCGCCACCGCCAGCGCGGTCGCAGTGGCGCCCATGGCGAAGATGACGCCGTAAGCGCCGAGCCAATGCCAGCCGCCGCGCACCACCAGCATGTCGATGAACGGTGCGGCGAGCGGCAGCGCCATCATCGCGACCACGAGCGCGACGGTCGAGATGCGCACGGCGAAGACCTTATGCGCCGCAACCGGCGAGGCGAGTATGAGATCGAGGTCGGAGCGCGCATAGAAGGCGCGCGTCATCGACTCCATCGCCTGCGACACCATCAGCAGCCATGACAGCAGCACGGTCGCCGTGATCGCGATCAGCATCGGCTTGTCGGCCGCGGCCGCGGCGTAGCGGCCGACCATGAAATAGGCGACGGCGTGCATGGCGATCACGAAGGCGACGAAGCCGATGGTGACGCTGCGCAGGCGCGCGCGCCGGCCGGCGGTCATCATGGCGAGCCAATCGCGCCAAGCGAGCCGCGATTCGTGCCGCGCAAACCAGACGACGGTGCCGGACTCGATCATTGGGTCTTATTCGCGCGTCATTCCGGGGCGGGCAAAGCGCAAACCCCGGAATCCATAACCACGATCAGTACGGAACCGGGACCGGCTGCGGTCATGGATTGCGGACAACCGCTGCGCGGTTTGCGGAACGACATGTGAGAAGATCGAATAGTCACGCCGCTTCCGCTTCCGCCGCCGGCGCCGCCGGCTCGGCAACGAGTGCGAGAAAGGCGTCCTCGAGGCTCGCGCCGCCGCCTCGACCGCCGCTGATGCCGGCGGTGTCGCCGGCGAGCCGCCGCAACTCCTCGACCGTGCCTTCGGCAATGAGCTTGCCGTGGGCGATGACGCCGATGCGGTCGGCCATGCGCTCGGCAACTTCGAGGATGTGCGTGGTCATGATGACGGCGCCGACGGCACCGGCGCGCTCGCGCAGCACGCTCTTGACCTGGCGGGCGGAGCCGGCGTCGAGGCCGGTGAGCGGCTCGTCGAGAATGATCACGCGCGGCTCGTGAATGAGCGCGCCGGCGAGCGCCACTTTCTGCCGCATGCCCTTGGAGAAGCTTTCGCAGCGGTCGTCGGCGTTGGCGGCGAGGCCGAGCCAGTCCAGAAGCTCGTCGGCGCGCGCCGCGGCGAGCGTCGGCTCGACACTCCAGAGACCGGCGACGAAGGCGAGATATTCGCGCGGCGTCAGCTTGTCGTAGATCATCGGCTCGTCGGGAATCCACGCCATCACCCGCTTCGCCGCGACCGGATCGGCCAGCGCGTCGATGCCGGCGACGTGGATCGAACCGGCATCGGGCCGCATCAGGCCGGCGATCATGCGCAGCGTCGTCGTCTTGCCGGCGCCGTTCGGGCCGAGCAGCGCGTAAAACTCCCCGGCGCGCGCGGCGAGATCGAGGCCATCGACGGCGGGGCGCTCGAAGCGTTTGACGAGGCCGTGGATTTCGAGCGCGAAGGGCGTGGGCGGCGTGAACTGCGGCATGACGTCGACAGACTAGCGAACAGAGGTTTCAGCGCAGTGAATCGGTTACTGCGTTTTCGCGGCGAACGGTTAAAGCTTGTTGCGCGCGGCGCAATTCGCTGCACCATCGCGCCTTAGCGCACGACGCTGCCGAACCCGAATACCCCGAAGAAGACCTGGCGTGCGTCCTTCAACCAGACGGGATCTGCATCGCCGATACGCCCGGCGATGATGCTCTTATTGATTGTAGCTATCTTGTCGAAGCGCACCGAGGACACGACCTTGAGCCCGGTTCTGGCCGTCGGCGCCATCGTCATGGCATCGGAATCCTTACGAGGGGCCGAGGTGATATAAGCGACTATAACGTCTGTCCGCCGATCGTTATCGGTGGAGATAACCAGTGCCGGGCGGCGCTTGGCGGCGGTCAAGTCGGTGAAAGGGAAATCGGTGAGCACGATTGCCCCAAAGGGAATTGCCGTCACGGGCGGAAGCGCTCGACCAGGTCGGCATCGTTATACAAATCGGGCTCTTCAGCCAGCCAATCGAACGCGCCTCCCGCAGCATTGACCGCCGTAAGAGAGGGCTCTTGCGCTTCGATGCTTTCAACGACAACACGCAATCGCTGATGCGGCGGTACGCCGCGCCGGCGCAGTTCTTCCGTCACCTTGCCGGCCTCGATGTCGTTCAGAATCTGTCTCATGGAGCTAAATTTAGCTCGACGCTGATGCGGCGGCAATGGAGTTCGCGGGCGCGCCGACGACGCCGCGCTTCATCCGCTGACGTTATAGGCGGCGAGCGCCGCCATGTTGACGAGCTGGGCGTCGTTCGCCGACAGCGGCACGATCTGCACGGAGCGGTCGAGGCCGACCAGCAACGGGCCGATCACGGTCGCACCGCCGAGCTCCATCACCATCTTGGTGGCGATCGAGGCGGAGTGGAACGCCGGCATGATCAGCACATTGGCGGGTCCGGACAGGCGGCAGAACGGATAGGCCTCGCGCAGCTCCATGTTGAGCGCCACGTCGGCCGCCATCTCGCCGTCATATTCGAAATTGACCCGCTGGCGATCGAGCAGCCGCACCGCCTCCTGCACGCGCTCGGACCGTTCGCCGGGGGGATGGCCGAACGTCGAGAAGGCGAGCAAGGCGAGCCGCGGCTCGTAGCCGAGCGCGCGCGCCACCTGCGCCGCCTCGATGGCGATTTCGGCGATGTCGGCGGCGTCGGGCATCTCGGTTACCGCAGTGTCGGCGACCAGCACCGTGCGTTCGCGCGCGAGTACGAGCGACACGCCCATCACCCGGTGGCCGGGCTTGGGATCGATGCAGCGCCGCACGTCCTCGAGCGCGACCGAGAAATTGCGGGTAACGCCGGTGACCATGGCGTCGGCGTCGCCGAGCGCGACCATGCAGGCGGCGAAATGATTGCGGTCCTGGTTGACCAGCCGCTGGCAATCGCGCTGCAGGAAACCCCGGCGCTGCAGACGCTCGTAGAGATAGGCGGCATAGGCGGCGGTGCGCGAGGACATGGCCGCGTTGATGATTTCGATGCCGCCGCCAAGCTCGACGCCGAGGCTCTGCGCCGTCTCGCGCACGCGCGCCTCGCGGCCGACCAACAGCGCCGAGCCAAGCCCCTGGTGCACGAAGCTCGCCGCCGCGCGGATCACCTGCTCCTCCTCGCCCTCGGCGAAAACCACGCGCCGCGGTTGCCGGCGCAGGCGCTCGAACACCCGCTGCAGCACGCCGGCGACCGGATCGCGCCGGGTGCGCAATTGTTGCCGATAGGCGTCCATATCGACGATCGGCCGCCGCGCCACCTTCGAATCCATTGCCGCCTTCGCCACCGCCGGCGGAATGTGCGAAATGAGACGCGGATCGAACGGCACCGGGATGATGTAATCGGGGCCGTATTTCGGCCGCGCACCGTAGGCGGCCGCGACCTCGTCGGGCACGTCCTCGCGCGCGAGCTCGGCCAGCGCCTGCGCCGCCGCGATCTTCATCTCCATGTTGATCGCCCGCGCGCGCACGTCGAGCGCGCCGCGGAAGATGTAGGGGAAGCCGAGCACGTTGTTGATCTGATTGGGATAGTCGGAGCGTCCGGTGGCCATGATGGCGTCGGAACGCACCGCGGCGACGTCCTCGACGGTGATTTCGGGATCGGGATTGGCCATGGCGAAGATGATCGGCTTCTCCGCCATCGACTTCACCATGGCCTGCGTCACCGCGCCTTTCACCGAGAGGCCGACGAACACGTCGGCGCTGTCGAGCGCCTCGGCCAGCGTGCGCGCCTTGGTTTTGGCGGCAAAGGCCGACTTCCACTGATTCATGCCGTCGCGGCGACCTTCATAGATGACGCCCTTGGTGTCGCAGAGGATGAGGTTCTCGGGGCGAAAGCCGATCGCGCGCAGCAGTTCGAGGCAGGCGATGCCGGCGGCGCCGGCGCCGTTGCAGACGAGCTTGGTCGCCGCGATCTCGCGGCCGGTGAGGTGCAGCGCGTTGATCAGCCCGGCGGCGGCGATGATGGCGGTGCCGTGCTGATCGTCGTGAAAGACCGGAACGTCGAGCAGTTCGCGCAGCCTTTGCTCGATGATGAAGCATTGCGGCGCCTTGATGTCCTCCAGATTAATGCCGCCCCAGCTCTTGCCGAGCAATTTGACGCAGTCGACGAAGGCGTCCGTATCCTCGGTCGAGACCTCGAGATCGATGGAGTCGATGTCGGCAAAGCGTTTGAACAGCACCGATTTGCCTTCCATCACCGGCTTCGCCGCCAGCGCGCCGCGATTGCCGAGGCCGAGAATGGCGGTGCCGTTGGTGATGACCGCGACGAAGTTGCCCTTGGTCGTGTAATCGTAGGCGCGGCTCTCGTCCTCGGCGATGGCGAGCACCGGAACGGCGACGCCCGGCGAATAGGCGAGCGACAGGTCGCGCTGCGTCGCCATCGGTTTCGTCGCCACGACTTCGAGCTTTCCCGGCCGGCCCTGGCTGTGAAACAGCAGCGCCTCCTGATCGGTGAAAGTCGGCCGGGACGTGCGGTCGCCGCTTTTCGGAGCCATTTCAATTCCTTGCCAGTGGCGTGCAACAGTCGGATGGAGGGCGGAGCGACGTTAGCGGAAGCGATGGCCTGTGCTCAAGAGATCAAGCGACGCGCGGCCGCACGCGCGACGGTGCAAAAATACGCCGCATGGTCACACATTGAACACGCCGGCATGGCGGAGTAATGCCTGCCTGGACCACTGCTCATCGCGTTGATCCGGTCTCCCGCTCATCCCATGCAAGCGGGGGTCCTAAGGAGGGCTGCCGTTGTCGCGGCATTTGATCGAACGTGCGCTCTGAATTGTCAATCGACCGCACGCGGGCACAGCCATGATCAGGTTTCTGCTGCGTTTCATCGGATTCTGCCTGTTGGCCACGGCCTTCTTCTTCTTCGTCTATGACGGGGAAAGAACCATCGCCAACCAGCACGTGGTCTACATCAAGGTCGACGAGATGTGGGCCATGGTCGACCAGACCAGCCTCAACCTCGCGCAGGCTTGGCTGAAGCAGAAAGCGCTGTGGGCTTGGGACCCCTACGTGCAGAAATTCCTGGATTTGCCGACATGGGCCGTGCTCGGGGTCGTCGCCATGATCCTGATCGTGCTCGGCCGCAAGAAGAAGCCGCTCATCGGCTATGCGCGCAACTGAGCGCACGGTCGGTGCGCTCGGTCATGCGGCCCGCCTTGCGACGTTTGTTCGTTGCCGCGGCCGTCATCGTCTTGGCCGCGCTTCTTCTGCCGTATCTGATCGCGCCGCTCTATCGCTTCGTACAGCCGGTGTCGACGCTGATGCTGTGGCGCTGGATCACCGGCGCGCGCGTCGAGCGCATCGTCGTTCCGCTCGGCCGCATCGCGCCGGCGCTGCCGCTCGCCGTGATCGTCGCCGAGGATGGCAGCTTCTGCCACAACCGCGGCATCGACCTCGGCGCGATGCGGGAGGCGTTGGAGGAAGCCGACGACATCGGCGCGGCGCGCGGCGGTTCGACCATCACGCAGCAGACGGTCAAGAACCTGTTCCTTTGGCCCGGCCGCAGCATTCTGCGCAAAGCGCTCGAAATCCCGCTCGCGCTCTGGATGAATGTGGTGCTGCCGAAGCGGCGGGTGATCGAGATCTACCTCAACATCGCCGAATGGGGCCCCGACGGCGAATTCGGCGCCGAGGCCGGCGCTCGCTTTGCCTTCGGCAAGTCGGCGCGCGACCTCAGCGCCCGCGAAGCCGCGGAACTCGCTGCCATCCTGCCCAATCCGGTCCGCCGCAGCGCCCGGGCGCCGAGCACGCTGGTACGCCGGCTCGCCGGCCTCTATGCCTACCGCGCCGCCGCCCATCCCGCGCTCGACGCCTGTATCCGCGCCCGCACGCCCCAGTCCCGACTTTCGATGTTTCGCTGGCTTCCCCCGCATCATTCTTCTATAAGCCCGGCTTCCGTCATTCCGGGGCGTGCAGCCAAGGTGCTTCGTGGTGCCCCGGAACGACGAGCCGTTTGCGGAGAGACGATCATGGCCGTGCCGAAGAGAAAAATATCGCCGTCCAAGCGCGGCATGCGCCGCTCCGCCGACGCGCTCAAGCGCCCGACCTACATCGAGGATAAGGATTCCGGCGAATTACGCCGCCCGCACCACATCGACCTCAAGACCGGCATGTATCGCGGCCGGCAAGTGCTAGACAAGAAGACGGAGGCGTAGGCCTTGTGGCGCGGACCATGGCGCGCCCGCTGGAGAATGGGCGAGGAGGCGGATAGACTCCGGGAGAGCCGCTAAAGGACGCGGCCTCGGCCGACGGACGCGCCATGTTCGCTCTTGGCTTTCCGCTGCTCCTCGTTCCCTTCGCCCTCTACAACATGATTGCGCTTCTCATGCCCGGCGTGGCCTGGACCGCCCCGGTGACGACGGTGCACATGATGTCCGGGCAAGACTGGGTGCCGACCTGGGAAGACCTGCTCATCGCCTTCGCCGTCCTGCTGCTCGCGGTCGAGATCATAAAAGCGACGCGGATCGGCGTGCGCACGATCATCGATCACATGCTGGCGATGCTGTTGTTCATCGCCATGCTGGTCGAATTCCTGCTGGTGCCGAGGGCCGCAACATCGACCTTCTTCCTGCTGACGGTGATCGCCGCCGTCGATGTGCTGGTCGGCTTCACCGTCGGCATCCGCAGCGCGCAGCGTCAGGTCAAAATCGAATCCGAACGGCCCGCCTGAGGCCGCGTCCACGCGTCCCTTGCCGCGAAAAGCCGGATCGGTTCAGAGCGAGCGCGACAGTGCGCGGCCCGCAAATGTGGGCCATTGGCCGAGCGCACCATAGGCGGCGATCGCCTCGACGGGTTCGGCGCGTCGGCGCAGGCGCGTCTGCGGCACCTTCGCTTTTGCGGCGATGAGCTGAGCGAGGAAGTCGGCCCTCGGGCGACCGCCCGCATGCGCCGCGGGAATTTCGCGCTCGGTCGAGGCAAGAGGGATCAAGGCTGTGCTCACTGGCGCGTCCTCTGCCGCCTATGTGCCGAAATGGAACGTTCCAACTCGGCCAGCCCTAGGTTGCAAACGCCATGCCGTGCCGCCGGTTCCATCCAGGCTGGCCTCGGATTTCCGAATTCTTTAGGCTTTTCCAGTACTTTGAAGCGTCAGCCGTCTGCTGTCGCCATGTTCCAACTGCAGCAAGCCAATGAGGCCACCGTGAACAGCAACGGCGGGGCGGTCCAAACCCCTGCAAGCGCGAAACCCGTCGTCAAGCTTGACGCGGTCGAAATTCTCGCCGCGGTGGGCGAGGCATTCTACCATTGGTCGATTGGTAGCGATACCCTCACGTGGAGCGCGAATGCCCGCGACGTGCTGCTCGTCCGCGGCAGCGAGACGATCTCGACCGGCCGCGCCTACGCGCAACTCATCGAGGCCGACAATGACGCTGCGCCCGGTCGCTTCGACGCGATCATGCAGTCGGTCGAGCGCGACGAAGGGCATGGCGTCTTCTATCGCCTTCAGTATTGCCTGCGTCCCGATCCCGGCGCCGAAACGCGGCTCTGGATCGAGGACACCGGCCGCTGGTTTGCGGGCAGCGACGGCCGCCCGGCGCGGGCACACGGAATCGTGCGCGTCATCAATGAGCGCCACGAACAGGAACGCCGGCTCGGCTATCTCGCCCGCTGCGACGGCCTCACCGGCGAGTTGAATCGCCACGCTCTCGTCGATGTCCTCGAGAAAACGCTCGATGACGCGATCCGATTCCGCTCCTCCTGCGGCTTCCTGCTGGTCGCCATCGATAACCTGGCACGGGTGAACGAATCCTACGGCTTCGACGTCGCCGATGAGGTCATCGGCGCGGTCGCCAAGCGCATCCGCGGCCGGATGCGCGGCAAGGACACGCTCGGCCGCTATGCGGGCAACAAATTCGGCATCGTGCTCACCGACTGCACGCCGGACGACATGGCGATCGCCGCCGACCGGCTACTTGCCGGCGTCCGTGACGACATGGTGCCGACCGGCGCCGGACCGGTGGCGGCGACCGTGACCATCGGCGGCGTGACGGCGCCGCGCCATGCCCGCAGCGTGGCGGACGTGCTCGGCCGCGCCCAGGAGGCGCTCGACGCCGCGAAGGCCAAGCGTCGCGGCTCGTTCCTCGCCTATCAGCCGAGCATCGAGCGCGAGACGCTGCGCCGCGACAACGTGCGCGCCACCGACGAGATCGTCGCCGCGCTCAACGAGCGGCGCATTTTCCTCGCCTATGAGACGGTGGCTGCGGCAGGCGATCGGCGGCCCGCCTTCTACGAGTGCCTGATGCGCGTGCGCCGCGCCGACGGAGGTCTGGTGGGGGCGAACGATATCGTGCCGGTCGCCGAACGCCTTGGACTCGTGCGCCTCATCGACCGCCGCGTGCTCGAACTCGTGATCGACGAGCTGGCGGCGGCATCCGCGTTGCAAGCGAGCGTCAACGTCTCGTCGGCCTCGACCGCCGATCCCGACTGGTGGGCCGAATTGGCGCTGCTGCTTGGCGCTCATGCCGGCGTAGCGGAGCGCCTCATCGTCGAGATCACCGAGAGCGCCGCCATCCACGACATCGACGAAACGCGCGGCTTCGTCGCCCGGATCAAGGATCTCGGCTGCCGCATCGCCATCGACGACTTCGGCGCCGGCTACACCTCGTTCCGCAACTTGCGCAAACTCGGGGTGGACATCGTCAAGATCGACGGCGCCTTCGTGCAGAACCTGATCCGCTCGGAGGACGACCGTGCCTTCGTGCGCACGCTCATCGACCTCGCCAAGCGGCTCAAACTGGCTACCGTCGCGGAATGGGTAAAAGACGAGCCTACCGCAAAGACGTTGGCGGCGTGGGGTTGCGACTATCTTCAGGGCGCTCTCGTCGGCATCGCCTCGACCGAGCGGCCGTGGACCACGGGACTGGCGCAGGTCATTTGACCAAGGCAATCAGTCGCCACTGCTCGTGCTGGGCTGGCGGATAATTTGCAATTGAGTGCAGTGTCACCGTAATTTGTAATTCCAATTCAGATCAGTCGTTGCCGCCGGTCAGCCGATCGACCTTCTTCTGCATCTCCTCGAGCTGGCGCTTGAGCTCGTCGAAGTCGCCGGCTTTCGCCGGCGACTTGCCCGGCTCCGGCACGGTCTCGCTTTGGGTCTCGCTCTGGCCTTCGCGCCGCGCAAACGGCGCGAACATGGCGAAGGCGCGTTCGAACATCTCCATGTTCCGCCGCACCTGCTCCTCCAGCGAGGTGAAAGCGCCAACGCCGAAGGCTTGCGCCATTTGCCGCCGGAACTTCTCCTGCTCGCGGGTGAGCGAATCGATGGAAACTTCGAGGTAACGCGGCACCAGCATCTGCATGCTGTCGCCATAAAACCGGATGAGCTGGCGCAGGAACGTGATCGGCAAGAGGTTCTGACCTTCCTTGTTCTCCTGCTCGAAAATGATCTGCGTCAAGACGGAACGGGTGATGTCCTCGCCGCCCTTGGCGTCATAAACGACGAAATCCTCGCCGTTCTTGACCATGGCGGCGAGGTCTTCGAGCGTGACATAGGTGCTGGTGCCGGTGTTATAGAGACGCCGGTTGGCGTACTTCTTGATGGTGACCGGCTCTTCGGTCTTGGTCATGGTCCCGGGCGGCGGCGAAGGAAGCAGCGAAAGCAACAGATTACCAAAATAGGCGGTTTCACTGCGCGCGGCTACCGTTTTGTGATCAGGCCGAAGCAAGGCCCACGAACGGAGAGCTTGCCTTGGACTTGGCATGGCAGCAATGCGCCGTCCGTCCGCCTTGTCGGCGGCCGGTTACGTCCTTATGACATATATCAATGAGACCGCGGCTAGCCCGCGCGATTCGTAAGCCTGAAAGGATTTGCCATGAGAGACGACATCGTCATCGTCGGCGCCGTGCGCACGCCGGTCGGTTCATTCAACGGCGCGTTCGCGTCGTTACCCGCCCACGAGCTTGGCAAAGCGGCGATCAGGGCGGCGATCGACCGCGCCAGCGTCGAAGCGCCGCGGGTGTCGGAAGTGATCCTGGGACAGATCCTCACCGCCGGACAGGGCCAGAACCCGGCCCGCCAGGCTTCGATCGCGGCCGGCATTCCCGTCGAGGTCCCGGCCTGGGGCGTCAACCAGCTCTGCGGCTCGGGATTGCGGGCGGTCGCGCTCGGCTATCAGGGCATCGTCAACGGCGATTCCGAGATCGCGGTCGTTGGCGGCCAGGAATCGATGAGCATGGCGCCGCACTGCGCGCATCTGCGCGGCGGCGTGAAGATGGGCAATTTCGAGATGATCGACACCATGATCAAGGACGGCCTCTGGGACGCCTTCAACGGCTACCACATGGGCAATACCGCGGAGAACGTGGCGCGCCAGTGGCAGATCACGCGCCGGCAACAGGACGAATTCGCGGTCGGCTCGCAGAACAAGGCCGAGGCGGCGCAGAAGGCGGGAAAATTCAAGGACGAGATCACGCCGGTGACGGTCAAGAGCCGCAAGGGCGACATCATCGTCGATACCGACGAGTTTCCCAAGCACGGGACGACGCTCGAGGCGATCAGCAAATTGCGACCCGCCTTCGACAAGGACGGCACTGTGACCGCCGCCAATGCCTCCGGCATCAATGACGGCGCCGCCGCCATGGTGCTGATGACGGCGGGCGAAGCGGCGCGGCTCGGCAAGACGCCGCTCGCGCGCATCGTGTCGTGGGCCCAGGCCGGCGTCGATCCGAAGATCATGGGCACCGGGCCGATCCCGGCCTCGCGCGCCGCGCTCAAGAAGGCCGGCTGGAGCGTCGGCGATCTCGACCTGATCGAGGCCAACGAGGCCTTCGCGGCGCAGGCCTGCGCCGTCAACAAGGACCTCGGCTGGGACACCAAGAAGGTCAACGTCAACGGCGGCGCCATCGCGCTTGGCCATCCGATCGGCGCCTCGGGCGCGCGCGTGCTGGTGACGCTGCTCTACGAGATGCAGAAGCGCAACGCCAAGAAGGGCCTCGCCACGCTCTGCATCGGCGGCGGCATGGGCATCGCCATGTGCGTGGAAAGATAGACGACCGACGACAGAGCACGGACGACGGATGACTGCAGGCCTATTCCGTCCTCCGTCATCCGCTTTCCGTCGTCGTTAAAAAAAGCGACTGGGAGGGAGTCATGCCACGCGTCGCATTGGTGACGGGGGGGACACGCGGTATCGGCGCGGCGATCGCCAAGGCGCTCAAGACGGCCGGTTACAAGGTCGCGGCGAATTACGCCGGCAACGATCAAGCGGCCCAGAAATTCAAGGCCGAGACCGGCATCCCGACCTACAAATGGGACGTCTCCTCGTTCGCGGCGTGCGCCGCCGGCGTCAAGCAGATCGAGGCCGATCTCGGCCCGATCGAGGTTTTGGTCAACAATGCCGGCATCACCCGCGACGCCCAGCTTCACCGCATGACGCCGGAACAATGGACGGCCGTGATCAACACCAATCTCGGCTCGCTGTTCAACGTGACTCGCCAGGTGATCGAGGGCATGCGCGCGCGCAAGTTCGGCCGCATCATCAACATCTCATCGATCAACGGGCAAAAGGGCCAGTTCGGCCAGTGCAATTACTCGGCCGCCAAGGCCGGCGAGATCGGCTTCACCAAGGCGCTGGCGCAGGAGGGCGCGCACTCGGGCATCACGGTCAACGCCATCTGCCCGGGCTACATCAATACGGAGATGGTGCAGGCGGTGCCGAAGGACGTGCTGGAAAAGAGCATCCTGCCGACCATTCCCATCGGCCGCCTCGGCGAGCCGGAGGAGATCGCGCGCTGCGTGGTGTTTTTGGCCTCCGACGATGCCGGTCTCCTCACCGGCTCGACGCTCACCGCAAACGGCGGGCAATATATCACCTGATTTTCGCGCGCGGCGCCATCGCCGTCGCGCATCCGGCGTCAAGGACGGCATGTCATCGCGCCTGCGTCTTATACCAACGGCATTTAATTCTGACTCATGGGGGATTCCGTGGGCTGCTCGGATGTGATTCCTTGGCATTCTTGATTCGCGAGGAGGCTGGGATGGCGGCGGTTGCGATCACACGGAGGGATTACACGGCACAGGACCTGCGCGCGTGTGCGAAGCGGAGCGAGGATGTGGCGGCGGCGCGGCGAATGCTGGCCT
>JASHPW010000021.1 GCA_030037895.1 Xanthobacteraceae bacterium
CGCCGGCGGCGGTGTCGAGGACGGCCGCGGAACACGCCGCCAGCGCCGTGTCGATGGCGAGCACGCGCATGAACAGTCACCCGCCCATCGGCCGGCGCGCCGCGGCGCGCCGCGGCCCGGGCCGGCCTCCCGGCTGCGCTCGCACGATCACACCGGCCGGACCTCGGTGACATCGGGGACGAAATGGCGCAGCAAATTCTGGATGCCGTGCCGGAGCGTCGCCGTCGACGACGGACAGCCCGAGCAGGCGCCCTTCATGTTGAGGAAAACGACGCCATCCTTGAAGCCGCGGAAAGTGATATCGCCGCCGTCATTGGCGACCGCCGGCCGCACCCGCGTTTCGATCAACTCCTTGATGGTGGCGACGGTCTCGGCGTCGGCCGCATCGAAAAATTCGTCGCCGCCGCTCTTGGCGGCGCCGGCGGCGGCGATGAGCGGCTCACCCGACATGAAATGCTCCATGATGGCGCCGAGGATCATCGGCTTGAGCTGCTGCCACTCGCCGGCGTTCTTGGTCACGGCGATGAAATCGGAACCGAAGAACACCCCGCTGATGCCGGTAATATCGAACAGCCGCTGGGCGAGCGGCGACTGCGCCGCCGCCTCCTTGTCGCGCAGGTCGAGCGCGCCGCCTTCGAGCACCGTCCGCCCGGGCAGGAATTTCAAGGTCGCCGGGTTCGGCGTCGCTTCGGTCTGGATGAACATCGGGGTCCTCCGTCACCGCGCCCCGGCCGCCCTTTTCGGCCGGGCCGTGACTTCTCTTCAATCCGGTCCATTAAATCCAGCTTAATACGTGGCGAATTCCGTTGGAAGTTCAAGTGCCGGATCTCACGACAGCGCGTCGATCTCTTCGTCGGTGAGGTGGCCGGGCACGATCGCCACTGGAATCGGATAGTCGCCGGCGGCCCGGCCAATCGTGGTCACCAGCGGACCCGGCCCCTCCGATCCGACGCCGGCGGCGAGGACGAGGATGAAAATGTCCTCGTCCTCGTCGATGAGGCGGAGGATCTGTTCCGTCCAGTCTCCTTCGCGCACCACGCATTCGGGCGTGATGCCGGCGACGCTCTTGGCGCGCGCGAGGTATTTGCCGAGCTGGGCGTCGGCGTCCTCGCGCGCCTCCGCGCGCATGATGTCGGCGACGCCGAGCCATTGCTGGCTGGCGTCGTGCGTTTCGACCACGCGCAGCATGACGACGCTGCCGCCGATGCGCGCGGCGCGCCGACTCGCGAAATAGACGGCGCGGTCGCACTCCTCGGTATCGTCAATCACGACCAGAAGCTTCGGCTTGTGGCCGGCCTCGTAGCTGCGGCGCTTGCGGGGCATGGGATTTCTTCCGGGAGCGCGGGATATCGTCCTGCGGTTTCATCGTCGGCGTTACGGTCAAAGCTGCACGCGAGCGACGCGACGCCACAAGCGGCGGATGCTGCCACGACGCCGCGGCGTCGCACAAGTTGACTTTAATTCCGCCCCGCCTTGCGCTGATCGAACCTATGAGCGCACGAAGCCGACGATGTCCTTCACCGCCTTCATCGTCTCGGCGGCCAGTTTCTGCGCGCGCGCGGCGCCGTCGGCGAGCACGGCGTCGATCGCGACCGGGTCGCGCACCAGGCGTTGCATTTCCGCGCCGATCGGGCCGAGCTTGGCGACGGCGAGATCGGTCAACGCCGACTTGAAGGTGGAGAATTGTGCGTTGCCGAATTCGCCGAGCACGGCGGCGCGCGTGGTGCCGGCGAGCGCGGCGTAGATGCCGACCAGATTGTCGGCCTCGGGGCGCCTCTCCAGACCTTTCTCCTCGCTGGGCAGCGGTTCCGGATCGGTTTTCGCCCGACGGATCTTCTGCGCGATCGAATCGGCATCGTCGGTGAGATTGATGCGGGAATAGTCCGAGGCGTCCGATTTCGACATTTTCGCGTTGCCGTCGCGCAACGACATGACGCGGGTCGCCTCGCCGGTGATCAGCGGCTCCGGCAACGGGAAGAAGGCCTCGCCATAGCCGCGCTCGCGGATCGAGCGGCCGAAATCGTTGTTGAATTTCTGCGCGATGTCGCGCGCGAGCTCGAGGTGCTGCTTCTGGTCCTCGCCGACCGGCACGTGCGTAGCGCGATAAACCAGGATGTCGGCCGCCATCAGCGTCGGATAGGCGTAGAGGCCGACCGAGGCGTTCTCGCGGTCCTTGCCGGCCTTCTCCTTGAACTGCGTCATGCGGTTGAGCCAGCCGAGACGGGCGACGCAGTTGAACACCCAAGCAAGCTCGGCGTGTTCGGCCACCTGGCTCTGGTTGAACACGATGTGCCGCTTCGGATCGATGCCGCAGGCGATGAACGCCGCGGCGACCTCGCGGATGGCATGCGGCAGCTCGGCCGGGTCCTGCCAGACCGTGATCGCGTGCAGGTCGACGACGCAATAGATGCAGTCGTAGCGGTCCTGCAGCTCGACGAAGCGCTTGATGGCGCCGAGGTAATTGCCGAGATGCAAATTGCCGGTCGGCTGCACGCCGGAAAACACCCGTTCCAGAAAGGCCATGCAGGAATCTCCGCGAAAAAAAGTGAGCGCCACATGCCATGCCCGCGCCTTGCCCCGCAAGGGCCGGCCGCTATAGTGCGCGTCCCGCCCGCGAGTTCAGCCATGACATCCATCCGCTACGACGTCCTCGGCATCGGCAATGCGATCGTCGATGTCATCGCCCGCACCGAGGAGGATTTCCTGCTCAAGCAGGGCATGCGCAAGGGCACGATGGCGCTGATCGACGCGGCGCGCGCCGAGGCGATCTACCGGGCCATGGGGCCGGCCATCGAAACATCGGGCGGCTCGGCCGCCAATACGACCGTCGGTATCGCGAGCCTCGGCGCGCGTGCCGCCTTCATCGGCAAGGTCAAGGACGACGGGCTCGGCCATGCCTTCGCCCACGACATCCGCGCCGCCGGCGTGACCTTCGCGACGCCGCCCGCATCCGCCGGCGCACCGACCGCGCGCTGCTACGTGCTGGTGACGCCGGACGGCGAGCGCACCATGAACACCTATCTCGGCGCCGCGCAGGATTTGCATCCCGACGACATCGACGCCGACATGATCGCGGCGAGCGCCGTCATCTATCTCGAAGGCTATCTGTGGGACCCGAAGAATGCCAAGGACGCGTTCCTCAAGGCGGCCAAGATCGCGCACGCGGCCGGGCGCAAGGTGGCGCTGACCTTGTCCGACGCGTTCTGCGTCGATCGCTGGCGCGACGAGTTCCTGCAGTTGATGCGCTCGCGCACCGTTGATCTCATCTTCGCCAACGAGGCCGAGCTGCACAGCCTTTATCAGGCCTCCGATTTCGACACCGCCGTGGCGGCTTTGCGCGCCGACATCGACGTCGCCGTGGTCACGCGCAGCGAGAAGGGCTGCCTGGTGGTCGGCCCCGACAGCACCGAGGCGGTGCCGGCCTTCCCGGTCGAGCGCGTGGTCGATACGACCGGCGCCGGCGACCTGTTCGCGGCCGGCTTCCTTGCCGGCCTCGCGCGCGGCGCCGACGACCGCACCTGTGGCCGGCTCGGCGCGCTTGCCGCCGCCGAGGTGATCCAGCACCTCGGCGCGCGTCCGGAAAGCTCGCTCAAGGACCTCGCCCGCGAGACCGGGCTGGCGGACTGATGCCGGAGCATGCTCCGCCAAGAAGCAAACTCCTCCACTACAAGCAGGGGAGGATAAAGTTCACGCGTCCACGCTGGCGGCGAGCGCATGGGTCTCGATGAATTCGCGGCGCGGCTCGACCTTGTCGCCCATGAGCTCGTCGAAGATGGTATTGGCCTCGTCGATCTCCTTGACGCCGACCTGCAGGAGCGAGCGCGCCTCGGTATCGAGGGTCGTTTGCCACAGTTGGTCGGGATTCATCTCGCCGAGGCCTTTGTAGCGCTGCAGCGTCACGCCCTTGCGGCCGGCGCCGGTCACCGCCTCGAACAAGCCGACGGGGCCGTGGATGGCGGTCTCCTCGTCGCGCCGCCGCAGCATCGCCGGCGGCGTCGGCCGCGGGTAGATCTGCTGCAGCGACGGCGCGAATTCATCGAGCTTGCGGGCGTCGGCCGAGCCGAGCAGCGCCTGATCGATCACCGCCACCTCCTTGACGCCGCGCACCGTGCGCTCGAACTGGAACCCGCTTTCGTTGAATCGCCCGCTCCAGCCGCGTTCGCCCTCCTCGGTCAAGGCGTCAAGGCGCTTGGCGATATAGGCGGCGGCCGCGGTCGCGCTGGCATGGTCGCCGGTGACCTGCGGGCGGAGGACGCCGGCGATGGCGGCCTGCTCGATCACCTGGCGATTGTAGCGGCTGTGCAGGCCGTTGAGCAGATTGCGGATCGCGCGCGCTTCCTCCACGAGCTTGCGCAGATCATCGCCGGCGCGGACTTCGCCCGAGGACAGACGCAGCGTGGTCTCTTCGAGGCCGGTGGCGACGAGATAGTCCTCCAGTGCCCGTTCGTCCTTGAGATATTGCTCGGATTTTCCGCGCGCGACTTTGTAGAGCGGCGGCTGCGCGATGTAGAGATGGCCGCGGTCGATGACCTCGCGCATTTGCCGGTAGAAGAAGGTCAAGAGCAGCGTGCGGATATGCGCGCCGTCGACGTCCGCGTCGGTCATGATGATGATCTTGTGGTAACGCAGCTTGTCGATCGCAAACTCGTCGGCGCCGACGCCGGTGCCGAGCGCGGTGATCAGCGTGCCGATCTGCTCGGATGAGAGCATCTTGTCCATCCGCGCGCGCTCGACATTGAGAATTTTCCCGCGCAGCGGCAGCACGGCTTGGAATTCGCGATTGCGGCCCTGCTTGGCGCTGCCGCCGGCGGAATCGCCCTCGACGATGAACAGCTCGGATTTGGCCGGATCGCGTTCCTGGCAATCGGCGAGTTTTCCCGGCAGCGAGGTGACGCCGAGCGCGCTCTTGCGCGTCATCTCGCGCGCCTTGCGCGCCGCTTCGCGCGCGGCGGCGGCCTGGATCGCCTTGCCGACGATCACTCTGGCCTCGCTCGGGTGCTCCTCGAACCACGCTTTGAGCATGTCGTTGATGACGCCCTCGACCACCGGACGCACTTCGGAAGAGACGAGCTTGTCCTTGGTCTGCGAGGAGAATTTCGGGTCGGGCGCTTTGACCGAGAGGACGGCGGTCAGACCCTCGCGGCAATCGTCGCCGGTGAGCGCGACCTTTTCCTTGCGCGCGACGCCGCCCGACTCGGCATAGCCGGTGACCTGGCGGGTCAAGGCGCCGCGGAAGCCGGCGAGATGCGTGCCGCCGTCGCGCTGCGGAATGTTGTTGGTGAAGCAGAGCACCGTCTCATGGTAGCCGTCGTTCCACCACAGCGCGCATTCGATGCCGATGCCGTCGCGCTCGGCCTTTATGAAGATGGGCTCGGGGACGAGCGGGGTCTTGTTGCGATCGAGATATTTGACGAACGCCTCGATGCCGCCTTGATAGCGCATCTCTTCGCGCTTCTCGACCGCGTGGCGCATATCCGCGAGCGTGATCCTGATGCCGGAATTGAGGAACGCGAGTTCGCGCAGCCGGTGCTCGAGCGTGGCGAAGTCGAACTCGGTCATGCTGAAGATCTTCTTCGACGGCAGGAACGTCACTTCGGTGCCGCGCCTGTCGGCGGCGGCGCCGACCACGGCGAGCGGAGCAACCGCCTCGCCGTCGCGGAATTCCATGAAATGCTCGCGGCCGTCGCGCCAGATGGTGAGCTTGAGCGAGCTCGAGAGCGCATTGACGACCGAAACGCCGACGCCGTGCAGGCCGCCGGAAACCTTGTAGGCGTTCTGGTCGAATTTCCCGCCGGCGTGGAGTTGCGTCATGATGACTTCGGCCGCCGACACGCCTTCGCTCTTGTGGATGTCGGTCGGAATGCCGCGGCCGTCGTCGCGCACGGTGCAGGAACCGTCGGGATTGAGGGTGACGACGACTTCCTTGGCGAAGCCGGCGAGCGCTTCGTCGATGGCGTTGTCGACGACCTCGTAGACCATGTGATGCAGGCCCGAGCCGTCGTCGGTGTCGCCGATATACATGCCCGGCCGTTTGCGCACGGCGTCGAGGCCCTTGAGGACCTTGATCGATTCGGCGTCGTAATCGGTGGCGGCAACGGGGCTGGGCTTGCGAACGGGTTCGGCCATGCGAAGAGCTTTCGAAGCGGGCAAAAAGTGCGGGAGAATCGCTTTCGTGTTGTACACCAAAACGAGGCCGCGTACAGGGCAAAGTGGCTACCGATAAGATATTGTTCAATCGTGGTTTTTCAATGATTCCGTACCGTGTTTGACGGCGCCGATTTGGACCCCCGCGGGAGCTTTTTTTTCGGCTCCAGTCGTCCGCAATCGACTTCGATCATGGCCGCGCTTTTGTCGATCTCGGCGAAGAGCGCCGGGTCGGCGCCGGTCATCCACACCTGTGCGCCGAGCTCCGCGAGTTCCGCGTGCAGCGCGGCGCGGCGCGCCGGATCGAGGTGTGCGACGACCTCGTCGAGGAGCAGAACCGGCGCGGACGCGGTCATTCCGGCGATCAACCTTGCGTGCGCGAGCACCAGGCCGATGAGCAGAGCCTTCTGCTCGCCGGTTGACGCATCGGCGGCGGCAATTCCTTTCTCGGCGTAAACAACCGCGAGATCGGTCAGGTGCGGGCCGTCGAGGGTGCGGCCGGCGGCGGCATCGCGCGGGCGATTGTCACGCAGCACCGCGCGATAGCGTTCCTCGATCTCGACCGCCGGATGGGTCGAGATAAGCTTCTCCATCCAGCCGTCGAGCGCAACGGCGGCCGGTGGGAAGGCGGAGTCCTTGCGGCTCGCGAGCACGGCGTCCAGCCGGCGCACCGTGTCCGCGCGCAGTCCCGCGACCGCGACGGCAAGTTCCGCGGTCTCGTGCTCGACGGCGTCGAGCCAGTGCGGATCGGGCCGCATCTCCTCCAGCAGCCGATTGCGCGAGCGCAGCGCCCGCTCGAGCGCATTGATGCGGCTGGCGTGCCGCGCATCGACCGCGAGCGCCAGGCGGTCGAGGAAGCGCCGCCGCTCCGAGGGGGCGCCCACGAACAGCGAATCCATGGCCGGAACCAGCCAAATGACGCGCAGATGATCGGCGAAGTCGGCGGCCGAGGCGACCGGCTCGCGGTCGATCCGGCACGTGCGCGCCGGGGCCGCGCCGTCTTCGGGCCCGCGCCCAACGCCGGTGCCGAGCGTGACCAGGCCAAGGCCGCCCTCGACCTCGGCGGCGACCGCCCACGAGCCGTCGCCCTCGCGGAACGCCACTTCGTCAAGCGTCGCGCGACGCAGACCGCGACCCGGCGCCAGAAACGAGATGGCTTCGATCAGATTGGTCTTGCCGGCGCCGTTCGGCCCATAAAGCACGATCGGCCCCTCGTCGGCCGCAAGCGCCGCCGCATGATAGTTGCGGAAATTGGTGAGCGTCAGGTGACGGATTTTGGCGGACATTGGGGAACAGGCATCGGGGATCGGGTATCAGGCTCTTTATTTGATACCTGATTCCCGAATCCTGATCCCTGGTTCCCGACGCCTGACTCCCTCAGACCCGCATCGGCATCAGCACGTAGAGCGCGCCCCGCGCGTCCTTGTCCTGGATCAAGGTCGGGGAGCCGGGATCGGCGAGCTTGAGCACGGCGGCCTCGCCTTCGATCTGCGCGGCGATATCGAGCAAATAACGCGAGTTGAAGCCGATGTCGATCGGGTCGGATTCGTACTCGACTTCGAGTTCCTCGGTGGCGCTGCCGGAATCGGGATTGGTGACGGACAAGATGAGCCGCCCGCCGGAAAGCGACAGCTTGACGGCGCGGCCGCGTTCGCTCGAGACCGTCGAGACGCGATCGACCGCCGCCTCGAATTCTTTTTTGTCGACAATAAGCTCCTTGTCGTTGGCGAGCGGGATGACGCGGGCGTAATCGGGAAACGTTCCGTCGATCAGTTTCGAGGTGAGGATGACGTCGCCGACCGTGAAACGAATTTTTCCCGCCGACAGCTCGATCGCCACCTCGGCTTCGCCGTTTTCGATGAGGCGCAGCACTTCGCCCACTGTCTTGCGCGGGACGATGATGCCGGGCATGCCGGCGGCGCCCGTGGGCAGGTCAAGCTCCATTTGCGCAAGCCGATGGCCGTCGGTCGCGACTGCGCGCAGCGTTTGCGCCGCGGCGGCGCCGGCGGCGTGCAGATAGATGCCGTTGAGGTAATAGCGCGTTTCCTCGGTCGAGATGGCGAACTGCGTCTTGTCGATCAGCCGTTTGAGATCGGCGGCCTTGAGCGTGAAATTGTGCGTCATTTCGCCCGTGGCGAGATCGGGAAAGTCGTTCTCCGGCAGGGTCTGCAGGCTGAAGCGCGCGCGCCCGGCGCGGATCGAGAGCGCCGCGCGGTCACCGGAGGATTCGAGAACGATCTGCGCGCCCTCGGGCAGCTTGCGCACGATGTCGTAAAACATGTGCGCGGGTACGGTGGTCGATCCGCCGGGCCCGACCTCGGCGGCGACCGCATCCGTCACTTCGAGGTCGAGGTCGGTAGCCTTGAGCGCGAGCTTCGAGCGGTCGGCGCGCACCAGCACATTGGCGAGGATCGGAATGGTGTTGCGACGTTCGACGACGCGATGCACGTGGCCGAGCGACCGCAACAATTCCGAACGCTCAACGGTAACCTTCATCGCAAGATCCACCCCGGGGCGAAGGGTAAAAGTGGCCCGGCGCGCCGCTTTCGGCAAGGGCGGCACGCCATCGCGGCGGCGTTTTCCCTGCGTTTCACAGCTTCTTCGGCGGGAATAAAGCGCATGGATCATCCCGTCGAGGTCCGGCCGGGCGACGAACCCGTCCGATGGGACGGAGCACCAGGGCGCAGGGGCGGGCGGAGCAAGGCCATTGAAAATGAATGGCGCTGATTCTTGGACCTCACATGAGTCCGATTCCCAGTCATTCGCGCGGCTCCGGAATGACGAGTCCGGACCTCAGTCCTGGAGTTGGCGCTTGAGCGACTCGATCTCCTCGGCGAATGCGCCGTCATTGCCGACCATGGTCTCGATCTTGCGCACGGCATGCAGCACCGTGGTGTGGTCGCGGCCGCCGAAGCGGCGCCCGATCTCGGGGAGCGAGCGCAGCGTCAAGACCTTCGACAGGTACATGGCGACTTGTCGCGGGCGCACGACGTTTGCCGTGCGCCTGGACGACAAAAGATCGGCGCGACTGACGTTGTATTGTCGCGCCACGACGCGCTGGATGTCCTCGATCCTCACTCTTTTCGGTTCGTCGGGCCGGATCAGGTCGCGCATCTCGCGCTCGGCCATCTCCAGCGTCACCGGCTGGCCGCTGAGCTTGTTATGGGCCAACAGGCGGTTGACGGCGCCTTCGAGGTCGCGGCCGTTATGGGTGACCGATTTGGCGATGAACGTGAGCACCGGCGCGGGGACCTCGAAGCCGGGATGATGAACGCAGGCGGCGGCGATCCGGCTCTTGAGAATTTCGAGCCGCAATTCTTCGCCCAGCGAGCCGATCTCCACCACGAGCCCGCCGGCAAGACGCGAACGGACGCGGTCGTCGAGACTTTCGAGATCCGCCGGCGGGCGATCGCTGGCGATCACGACCTGGCGGCCGGCGTCGATGAGGGCGTTGAGCGTGTGGCAAAACTCGGCCTGGATCGATCGGCCTTGCAGGAATTGCAGGTCGTCGATCATCAGCACGTCGATGGCGCGCACCGCTTCCTTGAAGGCCAGAGTGGTCTGCGTCCGCAGCGCCGAGACGAAGCCGAACATGAAACGTTCGGCCGTCAGATACAGAACTTTGCGCTCGCCATTGTTGCCGGCCCAGGTGATCGCCTGCAGCAGGTGGGTCTTGCCGAGTCCGACGCCGGCATGGACATAGAGCGGGTTGAACATGAGCGGCTCGCCGCGCCGGTTGAACGCCACTTGTCTTGCTGCCGCATGCGCGAGCGTGTTCGAGCGGCCGACGATAAAACCCTCGAAGGTAAGGCGCGGGTCGAGCGGAGAACCGCCGAGCGCTTCATGCATCGTCATGAACGGCACGCCGGCGTGCACTGCGGCGCCGTTTTGCGCCGCCTCGCGCAGCGTGCGTGTCGGCGGCGATGATTCCAACTCCTTGGGCTTGACGGCGAGCGGACGGATCGCGGCCGAGCGGACGCTCAGTTCCAAGCGGGTGACGATCGGATCTTCCGCGTGCCAATGGCTTAGCATCCTGTCGCTGTAATGCGACTGGATCCAACTGCGCAGGAAGCGCGTCGGCACCGACAGCCGGACCGTCCCCTGCTCGACCGCCTCGAGCTCGATGCGCGCGAACCAGCTCGAGAACACGTCTTCGCCGAGTTCGGAGCGCAGGCGCTGCTTGATCTGGTGCCAGCGGTCGTGATTGGTGCTCGTCATTTTTGCCTGCTTTATTCGTCGAGAAGGGATCAAAACGAGCAACTCGGGTACAATCCACCGGGCCCGACACCTGGGAAACGCAACGCATCTATCGGGTGGGGTTAACGGCGCGAGCGGAATCCGAAAAGCAGACGCCGACCGCGACGAAGAGAGCTCAGCCGCTCGGCGCCGTAGTCGATCCACGACAGCGGCGTCGCGCCGGTGCAAGGTTGAACGGAAATAGCCGGGAGCCCCGCAGTGAAATGGGCTTGGCTGCTTTCACGGGTTGATGGATTGTCGTTTTCATGCCCCCGCTCCACCGCTTCTGATCCGATGGGTGTCGCCCATGTCTCGCATTGCCTGAGCGAAACGTCAGACTGCTACTGAGGTATTTCACTCGGCCTGCCCGGATTAAACGCAGATTTACAGACCCGGAACTCAAACGATGACTCAGCGAGCCGGCACCCCACGGGACACAACCTTCCCGTGCCCATACGTCGACGAGCTTCCAGGCAGACCGATTTTTGAAGACCTTCGAAACCGAAGGAAATTCGAAGCTAGCACGCCGTTTCCGGCCCGCAACTATGAAAAAAATCTCGTCAATATTGGACTTTCACAAACCGAGCATCCAAGTGCGACGGCCGCCCGGATGCAAGGTATTGACTCGACGAGACGATTCATAATTCCGTTACAATTCGGCATGGCCGCAAAGAGAGGAACTTGCGCGCCGGAGCAAATAAATCCGAGCACGATAGTTTCACGGCCGACTCAAAGTCCGAGTGCCGGCATGCCCGATAACCCTTTCATTGTGCATCAATTCTTTTGCCCAAACTGATAGGGTAGCCCCGCGATGGGTCATGCGGAGCAAACAAAATCGATGACGCGCGCGCGGCGCACGGCGCCAATACAACCGCGCACATACCGTAATTGTCTATTTTGCGCTTGGACGTGACAATTCTGCAACAGATCGACGGCAATCCACCGCAAATCGCGGAAGCGGCGCGATCATTTCCCGAGCTTGGCGATGCGATGGGCGAGGCGCGAGACTTTGCGGCGGGCGGCGTTGCGGTGGACAACGTTTTTTTGCGCCGCACGAACGATGGCGGGTTCCGCCTCGGCCATGGCGGCGAGCGCGCGAGCACGATCGCCGGCCGCAATCGCCTCCTCGACCTTGCGCACCGCCCTGCGCACGCGTGAGCGCCGCGCCTTGTTGATCGCCGTGCGCCGCGCGATTTGACGAGCGGCCTTCCTGGCGGACTTGGTGTTGGCCATGGCGTATCGGTCGAAATCCGTGCGCGACGGTGTCGGGGTGAACGCAGGCGAGACACTCACCCGCGTTGGGCGGCGCTTATACGGGTGCGGGACGCAACCGTCAACGCCGGCGCGCTTTGCTCCGTCGGCTGCGGCTGGCCGCCGGGCGCGCAAAGGCCGTGTCGCCGGATGAATCCGTGCGGCCTTTCCGGCTCGCGCATCTTGCCATTCCCCATGGCCAGGATCACGATCTCCGCATTTACGGGCCGCGGCCCGCCGAGCGGGGCATGGCAAAGAGCCGAGGCAAGAGAACGCAGTTCGTTGCGTCGGGGGACCAGCGTGATGTTCGGGCGAGCAAGCGGGGTGGCCGCTCGCCACATCAGGGCGGACGAGTGGCGCGCCGGCGGATCATACCGTGCATTGGTCCCTCGCGCCGGTCATCGTGCGTCAGTCCCCGCGCGCGCCAGTGATTGTCCGGAAGTTGACTGCGTCCGTCATCTGCTTCCCCGCCGCGTCATCGCCGCGGCGGAAAATCGGGCGCGGTCGATCGGCCTTGGCGCCGACCGCGTGCTCGTTTGCGCGGATGCCCTGACCGAGGAAGCCTACCTCGCTGCGCTGGCGGCATCTCTCGGCACCTCGTACGAGCCGCTCGACTGCGTCGCGCGGGCCGACTGCCCGCTCGATGACAATCAGCTGATCCAGGCAGCGGCCGCTGGATTGCTGCCCCTGCGCCGAGGGAGCGAAATCATCTGGGTGATCGCTCCCCGTTGCCTCACCGCCCGCCGCCTTGCCAATCCGCGCCGATCGCGGCCCGGATGGCTGCGGTCATTCCGCCTCACCTCTTCCGCACGGCTTTGGCGTTTCGTGGCATTCCATACGCAGGCCGCGCTCGGGCGGCGTGCCGCCGACGAGTTGCGGCTGAGCCGGCCGCTGCTGTCCAATGCGCCGCGGCCGCGAGGTTGGGGCGGTATCGCAACGGCGGCGCTGGCGATGCTCGCCGTCGCCATTCTTGCATTTGCTCCCGCCGCGACCATCAAAGCGTGCGGTACGTTGTCGTGCGCGGTCTTCCTGGCCGCGGCCGCGCTGCGCCTGTCGAGCGTTTTTTACACCGGACATGTGCCGAGACGGTCGGCGCGAATCGACGACGACAAGCTCCCGATCTACACCATTATCTGCGCCCTTTATCGCGAGGCCGGCGTGGTCGGCGACCTCATCGCCGCGATCCGCGCGCTCGATTATCCGCCTGAGAAACTGGACGTGAAATTGGTCCTGGAAGCCGACGACCGCGACACCAGGCGCGCCGTTCTGCGCTTCGACCTCGGCCCGCCATTTGAAATCGTCACGGTGCCGCCGATCGGACCGCGCACCAAACCCAAGGCGCTCAACGTCGCGCTGGCATTGGCGCGCGGTTCGTTCGTCGTCGTCTATGATGCCGAGGATGTGCCGGAACCCGATCAGCTTCGGCGTGCCGTCGCCGCGTTCCGCGCGGGCGACGATCGACTTGCCTGCCTGCAGGCAAGCCTGACCATCGACAATACCGCCGATAACTGGCTCGCGCGCATGTTCACGGCCAATTATGCCGGCCAGTTCGACGTCCTTCTGCCCTGGCTTGCGGCCTTGCGGCTGCCGTTTCCGCTCGGCGGGTCGTCAAATCATTTCCGCACTTCGGTGCTGCGCCGGGCGGGCGGCTGGGATTCCTACAACGTCACCGAGGACGCGGATCTCGGCATTCGCCTCCACCGCCTCGGTTATCGGTCGGCGGCCTTGTCGTCGGCGACCTATGAGGAGGCGCCGGCGCGGTTCCTGCCGTGGCTCAGGCAACGCACGCGCTGGTACAAGGGCTGGATGCAGACGTGGCTAGTGCATATGCGCCGCCCGCGCCTTCTGCTGCGCGAACTCACCCCGGCCGGCGCGGCCGCCCTTCAGCTCGTCCTCGCCGGCAATGTGCTGGCGGCCCTGATCCATCCGGTTTTCATGGCCGCGCTTTTCTATTCGTTGCTTGCGCAATCGCCGCCGCAGGCCGTGCGTGCCATGGGCGACGCCGCGCCGATGTTCGTCGCGGCGTTTTTCTGCGGCTATGTCTCTACGATCGCGCTCGATCTGATCGGGCTGCAGCGGCGCGGCCTTCTGGCCCACGCCTGGGTCCTCGTGCTCACTCCCGTGCATTGGTTCCTGCTCTCGCTCGCTGCGTGGCGCGCGCTGTTCCAGCTTCTCTATGATCCGCAGTGCTGGGAAAAGACCGAGCATGGGCTGGCGCGGACATCGCGCCGGTCCGAATTGGGTCGTTCGAGCCGCGAGCGCGCCGAGCCGCGACGACAGACCGCGCGCGCCGTGGTTGGGGAGGATGAGCGCCGGCTTCCGCGGCTTCAGAGATAGCGGCGCAGGTCTTCGGCCGCCGCCTCGGGAGTCCGCTTGAGATTGAACGGCGCGACGAAACGGCCGTTCTTGTCCATGAGGTAGACGATGGCGGTGTGGTCCATCGTGTAGTCGCCGTTTCCAAGCGGCACTTTCTTGGCGTAGACCCGATAAGCCTTGATGGCGGCGTCGACCGCGGCCTGATCGCCGGTGAGCCCGCGCAGGTGCGGGTCGAAATTCGACAGGTAATCCTTGAGCTTGGCCGGCGTATCGCGTTCCGGATCGACGGTGATGAACAGCGCGCCGGTGCGGTCGGCGTCCTTGCCGAGCTGATGCAGCACCTGAGAAATGTCGAACAGCGTCGTCGGGCATACATCGGGGCAGTGCGTGAAACCGAAAAAGACCAGGAACGGACGGCCCTTCATGTCCGCGTCGCTGACCGGCTTGCCGTTCTGGTCCTCGAGATGAAACGGGCCGCCGATAGCGGCGGCGGCGGGCCCGATCGGCGACACCGATCGTCCGGTCAGGATGAAGATGACGCCGAAGACCAGCACCAGCCCGCAGAGGAAGGCGGCGAGCGGCGCGACCCGGGGGAATCCTCCTTTTCGTCCGTCCAAAAGCTTTTCTCCGTCAGCCGAAGCACGCGGCAAATCCGGTGCGGATGATCTCGAAGAACACCGTCGCGCCGTAATGCGCCCAAAGCAGGATCGTGCCGGCGAGCGCGACTATAAACGCTCCACCGGCCACGAGCAGCGGCCGCGACATCAAGCGTGGTGCGACAGTCTCGCGCATCGGCGGTCTCTCGGCCCCCCGTAAATAGGCCGAGATGCCGCCCGCCACAACCGCGCGGAGCCTGCCTCGACGCGCCGGCCTAGCGACAGACGTTATAAAGCGCCGCGAGCGCGCGGCCGCGCAGCGCGATGATGCGGGGTGTCAAGCCGCCGTGCCGTTCGATCCAGCGTCGAATTTGCGGCGGGTAAATGCGCATCACCAGCCGCGTGCCCGACCGCGTCGGCACCAGCGAGCGCCTGACATCGTCATAGTAGGACGCCGCATGGAACCCGAGGACGGCGCGCCGGGTCACGCAGACATGATCGCGCGGAATGAGCGCGGTGAACAGCGTGCACGCCGAAAGGCATGGGCCGTCGATGACCAGGCGCTCGCCGGCATCCCGCATCTGGGCGTATTTGCGAATGTATGAGGAGATTTCGCCCCCCGGGTCGTTGGCGATACGCACCTCCGCGGATGCCGCAGAGATAACGAGAGCCGACGCCAACGCGCCGGCCACGGCGGCCTGCCATCTCATGAATTGATCCCTTCCCCGTTCTGGCGTCCGCGACCATCCTTCGCCATTGTGGCGAGAGTTCGGATACGTCGGAATTTTTCCGGTGCAATCGCGAAGCGGATTTTTGCAAACGGAACTTCGGGATTTGGCGGTTCGTGCGTCCAAGGTCAGCCGCGCACTGGTCTCGCGCCGGAATGCCGGCGCGGTGCGGCTTTGGCGCGCCGCAGTTCCGGCGAGCTGCGATGATGCTATACTGCGCAACGGCTGAGAAAAGGCAGATCGATCATCCCATGGACACGTCAATTACGCCGAGAACCAATGCGCCCGAATTTTCCACCGCCTATTACCTGCTCGAAGGTCTGAGCGAAGTCGGCATCGAGTATCTGTTCTGCAATCTCGGCACCGATCACGCGCCGATCATCGAAGAGATGGCGCATCGCCGCAAGCGCGGCGAGGCGATGCCGCGCATCGTGCGCTGCCCGCACGAGACCGTCGCCGCGCACATGGCCGGCGGCTACGCGCTGGTCACCGGGCGCGGCCAAGGCGTGCTCGTGCATGTCGACGTCGGCACCGCCAACGCCGCCACCGCCATGCACAATCTCTTCCGCAGCCGCCTGCCGGTGCTGCTGATGGCCGGCAAGGCGCCCTATACGTCGCACAACGAGCTGATCGGCACGCGCGATACCCACGTGCATTTCGTGCAAGAGCCGTTCGACCAAGCAAGCCTGGTGCGGCCCTATCTGAAATGGGAGTGGACGCTGCCTTCGGGCGTCGTCGTCAAGGAGGCGCTGCGGCGCGCTTATTCGATCATGCAGAGCGCGCCGTCCGGCCCGGTCTATCTGATGATGCAGCGCGAGACGCTGACGCAGCACTGGCGTGAGGATGAGATCCACCGCTACTCCGGCGACCGCTACGGCACGGCGGCCGAGGGTGGCGCCGATCCGCGACATGTCGCCGCGCTCGCCGAACGGCTCATGGCGGCCGAATATCCGATCCTGATCACCGGCTATGGCGGACGCCACGCGCACACGGCGCAGATGATCGAGGAGGTCGCGCAATTCGCCGGCATCGCCGTGTTCGAAGCGCATCCGAGCAGCAATGTCTCGCACGCGGGCCCCTGTTTCGCCGGCTTTTCGCCCGGCAAAGCAATTGCCGAAGCCGACGTCGGCATGCTCGTCGATGTCGATGTGCCGTGGTTTCCCGCCGACGTAGAGCCGAACGAGACGGCGTTCTGGGCCCACATCGATATCGACGTGCTCAAGGTCAACTCGCCGATGTGGACCTTTCCCGGCCATCTGCGCCTGCGCGGCGACAGCGGCCGCATTCTCGATCAATTGCTGACGGAGCTGAAGGCGAAGGCGACGCCGCGCTTCAAGGCGGCCGCGGCGGCGCGGCTCGATCGGCTCAAGGCCGCGCGCGAAACGCGCCTGGCGCGCGCCGCCCAGCTTGCGGCGGATCACGGCCGGCCCGGCGCCATCAACCCGCATTACCTGATGGCGGAACTCGGCAAGGTGCTCGACGACGAGGACATCGTCTTCAATGAAGCCGTGCGCAACGTGCCCGTCGTGCTGACGCAAATTCCGCGTCGCCTGCCCAATACCGTGGTGGACACCGGCGGCGCCGGGCTCGGCTGGTCGGGCGGCATGGCGCTCGGCGCCAAGCTTGCCGCGCCCGGCCGGCTCATCGTGCAGGTGGTCGGGGACGGCAGCTTCTATTTCGGCGCTCCGTGCGCGGTCTTTGCGGTCTCACGGCAATACAAGCTGCCGATTTTTTCCGTCGTGCTCGACAATTCCGGCTGGCTCGCCGTGAAGCAATCGACGCTGCGGGTTTTCCCGCACGGCGAAGCGAGCGCCGCCAACGAGTTCGAGGCGGAGCTTGCGCCCAAGGTCGAGTTCGCCAGGGTCGGCGAAGCGTTCGGGGCCCATGCGGAGACGGTCAGCGATCCGGCCGACGTTCCGGCGGCGATCGCGCGCTGCGCCAAAGAGGTCCGCGGCGGCCGCGCGGCGCTCCTGCACGCGCGCGTCACGCGGCTGTAAGCGGCCGCAAATCCGGCGCGCTCAGCTAAGCGAGATAGTCCGCCGCGACGGTCGCGTCGGCCGGCGCTCTTTCGCCGCGCATGGCGTCGAATATCGGCGTGAGCACCACGGTCACGATCAGATTGAGGATGACCGTATACAGCGCGGTATAGCCGGGGAACGTGTGGCCGGCGATGGCAAGCGGGTAGTTCGGCGACAAGTGCGCGGCGACGAACATCCAAGAGCCGGCGACGGTCCCCACCAGCCAGCCGACCAGCAGCGCCCAATCGTTGAACCAGCGGGTATAGACGCCGAGCATGACCGAGGGCACCGTCTGGATGATCAGAATGCCGCCGAGCAATTGCAGATAGATGGCGTATTGCGTCGGTACGAAAATGATGAAAAGGAGCGCGCCCAGCTTGACGATGAGCGAAACCCATTTCGCCATCTGCGCTTCTTCCTTGTCGGTCGGATTGCTGTTGATGAACTCGCGGTGGATGTTGCGCGTATAGAGATTGGCGGCGGCGATCGACATGATCGCGGCCGGCACCAATGCGCCGATGCCGATTGCCGCGAACGCGATGCCGACGAACCATGACGGGAAGCTGTGCAGGAACAGTGCTGGCACCGCGAAGTTGTTTTTGAACTGTTTGAAGCCGGCGGCATATTCCGGAAGATGCTCGACGCCGCTGGCGATGGCGAAAAAGCCCATCAACGCCAACAGGCCGAGCATGAAGGTATAGCCCGGCAGCATCGCCGCGTTGCGGCGCACGGCGCGCCCGCTGCTGGCGGCGAGAATGCCGGTGATGGAATGCGGATAGAGGAACAGGGCGAATGCCGACCCCAGCACCAGCGTGGCGTAGACGCTGTAGGCGCCGGTGGTGTGCGGGCCGGGCACGGCCAGCAACAGCTTGGCCGGCGGCACTTTCGCAAAGATATTGCCGAAGCCGCCCATCTGGATCGGAATGGCGATCACGGCGACGAAGGCCGTGGCGTAGATCAGCAGATCCTTGACGATCGCGATCGAGGCGGGCGCGCGCAGGCCGCTCGAATAGGTGAAGGCCGCCAGAATGATGAAGGCGATGATCAGCGGCAGATCGCCGGTATAGCCGGCGCCGGAAATGCCGAGGCCGGCGATGACGACCTGAAGGCCGACCAGTTGCAGGGCGATATACGGCATGGTGGCGACGATGCCGGTGACCGCCACGGCCAGCGCCAGCCAGCGATTGCCGAAACGGCCGCGGACGAAATCGCCGGCGGTGATGTAACGATGCTTGTGGCAAACTCGCCATAGCCGCGGAAACGGCAGGAACAGGATCGGATAGATCAGGATCGCGTAGGGCACGGCGAAGAAAGCGATCGCGCCGGCGCCGAAGGCGAGCGCCGGGACGGCGACGAACGTGTAAGCGGTATAGATGTCGCCGCCGATCAGGAACCAGGTGATCAGCGTGCCGAAGCGCCGGCCGCCAAGACCCCATTCGTGCAGCAGGTCGAGATCGCCCTTGCGCCACTGGGCGGCGGCAAAGCCGAGCCAGGTGATGAAGGCGAACAACAGCACGAAGATGATGAAAGCGGTCCAGTTCACCTCAGCCACGGCATCTTCCTCGTTTTTTCCTTGCCAGCCTCACAATGACGCACGCGCATGTCGTTGACCGGCGTGGTCAGTCTTCGGTCAGGAAGTAGACGATCGCGATCAGGATCGCGCTGATGATGACCCAGAGCATCTGGTACCAATAAAAGAACGGAACGCCGATCCACGAGGGTTCGACCTTGTTGTAGTAAGCCGGCCAGAGCAAAAACACGAATTGCACGAGCAGCAGCAGATACCACCAGCTCCAGCCCGATCGTCGGCCGCTTTGCTCATTCATGGTCTCTCCCCCGAAGTCCTAGCCGGTCCTTGCGATGTTGGAGCGGGCGAAGGGAATCGAACCCTCGACACTCAGCTTGGGAAGCTGATGTTCTACCACTGAACTACGCCCGCTAAGTCAATGACTTAGAGATTTTCGTGTTGGGCACTTTTTTGCCGGACTCTTACCAAACCGACACGTCTGGCGTTTTGTTTGCCAAGCCGTCGCGTAAGATAATCCGGTCGCGACTTTCGTGCAACGCACTGACGCCCCTTCGCCGACAGAGGGCATGTGCCCGTTCACTATCGCTCGCGCCGACCCTGACGCCTTCGGCAATTCGCTCAGAGAAAAACTAAACAAAGATCCCGCCGTCTCTGTTGCACTTCGCGCATCATGCCCGACGAAAAGGCCGACGCCGAAGACTTCCAGCGCATCCCATCGGCCAGAGCGATCGCACGGCTCATGACGGTCAGTAGAGACAGGCTCTCAAAATCGGAAACGGTCACAGTCGCGGCGCTTGAGGCCGGCGTTCCCGCGATGAAAACGGCCGGTGATGATTGGCTCAAAATCTCAGGCCAAGCGGCGGAGAGGGAGGGACTCTTTCCGGAACCGGCCGCCAAGCAAAAAGCCCCGTAAATCGGCGATTTTCGTTCCCCGCGTCATGATGGTGGGCGATCCGCCGCTCTGGTCGGCTCCTGCGACTTGATCAGATTGATCTGCTTCTCACTCAGCGCGCGGATGAAGTCCGGCAACGGGATGAAGCCGACGCTGTCGAGATATTTCGTGGCGTTGCCGCCCTGCAGCGACACTGCCCACAGCAGAAAATGGCGTAGTGCGGCCGCGGTTTGTGGGTCAAATTGCCGCGTCTGGACCACGACATATTCGTAATTGATCAGCGGATACGACTCATCCCCGGGCGCGAATACCAGGCTCAGTCGTTCGTCCGGCGGCGTACGCGGATCGAGCGATGACGCCGCCGCATTGATGGTATCCATTGTCGGCAGCAGAAAGTTTCCGCTCTGGTTCTCCAGCCTGGCGGTCCCAAGGCCGGCCTTGGCGATCGAGTCGCGGAAGCTGATGCCGACATAGGCGACCGAATAGGGCGTGTCCGCAGCCGCCTTCACCATGCCGTCGTTGCCGGTTGCGGTGCGTTCGCCCGCGACGCTCGGCCACGCGATGGTGGTGCCGTAGCCGATCCCGTCTTCCCAGGCCTGGGTCGAAAAATCGAGAAACTGTGTGAAGATGAACGTGTCGCCCGACGCGTCCGCGCGGCGGATCGGTACGATGGTCTGATGCGGCAACGCGACGCCCGGGTTCAGCTTGGTGATCTGCGGCGCATCCCAGGCGGTGATCTTGCCGTTGTAGATTCCGGCGAGCGTCGGACCGTCGAGCTTCAATTCCGCACTATTGAGGCCGGGGATATTGTAGTTCACCGTCTGCGCCGAGATGGCGACAGGGATGTTGGCGATGCCGGGATTCTGCTCGAACTGTTCGTCAGACATATAGGCGTCGGACGCGCCAATCTGCGCCTTGCCCGAAATCGCTGCGTCGATGCCCGCGCCGGAACCGGTCGCCGCCGCGGTCAGCACGATGCCGGGCGCCACCTTGGCGTAGTCCGGAATCCACCGCGTGAACAGCGGATAGAGCAGGGTCGACCCGGTCTCGTTGAGCGTGATGCTCGCCGCTTGCGCCGGCACCCCGGCCAGCATGCCAGTCCCGCATGCGATCAGCGTTGCCGCAAGCAGGCCCGGACGAAACCGACGGATACAATGGGAGAACATGCTCATGCCGCCACCTTTTTGCTTGCAACGCTTTGGCTGTCTTCATCACGGCCGATTTCATCGAGGTTCACGCCGGTGGTCTCGATCCGATACATCCAGGTGATCACCGCGCCGACGATCGAGGTGGCGATCAGCCCGTACAGAAGCGCGCGCGTTCCGATGCTGGCGAGTAGGACCGGAAACAAAAACGCGGTGGCGACGGCGCCGATTTTGGCAAAGGCGGCGGCGAAGCCGGCGCCCATGCCGCGCACCTCGGTGGGGAATACCTCGCCGGCGATCAGATAGGTCTGTGCATTCGGACCGAGATTGGTCATGAAGTCGAACAGCATGAAACCGGCGAAAATGAACGCGACCTTCGCCTCGCCGGCAAAATCGATGGAGAACGACGCCAGCAGCAGGCCGGCGGCGCAGCCGATGAAGCCGATGATCTGCAGCTTGATGCGGCCGTATTTGTCGGCCAGCGCGATCGCGAAGAGGATTCCGATAATCAGTAATACATCGATCATCGCCGCACCCTTCGCGGCGAGGATGCTGTTGGCGATCATATCGCTCAAGCTGCGGATATGATCGGGACCTCCGCCAATCGCCGCGGCGAGAATGACCGGCGTGAAGATGCCGATGCCATAGGTACCAAGATCCTGAATGAACCACGGCACCGAAGCAAAGATGGTGGCACGGCGATTGCGCTTGTTGAACAGCGCCCAAAACGAAGGTTTGCTACGCAGCTTGTGTTCGCCTGACGTTTCCGGCCGCACCAGCATGATATTGGTCGGATATCGCGGCTCACGGTGCAGCAAGCGGGTGACCGATACCTCAGCTGCCTCGTGCTCGCCGCGCACGGCGAGCCAGTTGGGGCTTTCGACGATAAAGAAGCGGCCGAGGGTCACGATAAGGGCCGGAATAAGTGCCGTGGCGTACATCCAGCGCCAAGCCGACAGATCGGGGTCGAGCACCAGAACAAGGCAGCCCATACCGGTGCCGCCCAATGCGCCGAGCGCCTGAAAGCCGAAGGCGCCGAGCACCAGCCTGCCGCGGGCGGTGCTCGGGACGCTCTCCGAGATAATCATGTGCGCAGTCGGATAGTCGCAGCCGAGCGCCAGTCCGAGTCCAAACAAGCAGATCGCGAGCGAGAGGAAGTTCGAACAAAGCAGCAGGAGCGCCAAAAAGGCGCAGAAGATAATCATCTCGGCAATGAACATCCGTTTGCGCCCGAAATAATCGGACAAGCCGCCCAGGAGCACCGAGCCAAACAAAATGCCGGCGAGGCTCGCGGCGCTGATGATGCCGTTCACGCCCGGGGGAATGTGGAATTGGCGCGTAATCAGCGGCAACGCCACGCCGGTCATGAAGACGACGTAGCCTTCGAAGAATTTTCCGGTGGCCGCCAGCGACCAGATGCGCCACTGCATGCCGGTCATCGGCGAAGTCTTCAACCGGGTGCCGTCGGACCAGACCGGCAGTTCGTCGATGTATTCCTGGACGGTCTTGGCCGCCGCAGGTTTCGGCCGGCCGGACTGCGTCGTGTCGTTCATGCTCGGATATCCCCCAAACTGTTTCATGAATCGTCCCGCACGCCGCCGTCGTCACTATCGCGACGTCCGCTCGCAGTGTTGCGCGCGGACGGAATGCTACAGGACGGCTCATTTCACTTTTGTGACAGCGGAGCTTTGACGCGCGGAAGGAATTGCAAGTGACCGAATGACTCGCCGAGGCAAATTGAAAAAATTTTTTACGTGGCTTTGCGAGGGGCGATCTGAGCGATCACATTCGAGCGCCCCGCAGCTCGCCACGTGAATCAATCAAGCGGACTGGCACGCGCGGATTATCCCCAGCCGACTGACGCTGTTGGCGACTAAAGACCCTCCTCTGTCACCCGGCACCAGCCCCTAGGCCGCTGCACAGATCTGTGACAGGATTACTACACTCAAATGTTAGTTCGGCGACAACACGTGGAGCCCATGAGCTTGCAATGGCAGGCCCGGTCAACTTCCCTGGCCTGGTCGAATCCTCTGGCCTGGTGGTGGGGGCTGTTGACCCTCGTCAGCGGGACGAATATCGCGGTCTGGTGCTTTCTGTACCACCGGCTCTCCGAACGGCAGACTAGCGGGCTCGACAGCACGTCCGGCATCGAGCTCATGCTCTTGCTCTGCGCGGCCTATGTTTTTGGCTGCGCGTTCAGGTCGTTCCTTCCGCGCGCGGATGTTCAGCGGATCTGCTTGTTCGACACGCGGCTGTCGAGTGTTGTCGTCGGACGTTTGGTGGCAACCGTGGCCGAGATCTGCTTTGCGACGCAGTGGGTCGTTGTCTTGCGCCAACTTGGAACGATGACGGGAGCGGATACTACATTGAACGCCGCGTGGGTTATCGTGCCGCTCATTCTCATCGCCGAATGTTTCTCATGGTATGCGGTGTTGACCACCGACTATTTGGGCAGCGCCATCGAAAATTCGCTATGGGCCGTTGCCTTCTTCGCAGTCGGAATCGGTCTATTCCGGTTGCTACCGGAATTTGACGGCCCGGTACGCGTGGTCCTCGCCATCGCGATCATTGGGATTGCACTCTATCTTACTTTTCTCATGACTGTGGATGTCCCGATGTACCTGCGTCGATGGCGGGCCAAGCTCGCCAATGGCGGCAAGCTTCTAAGACCTCTCGAGGGCTTTCGTGACGTGAGCACGCGTTGGGTCGTAACGCACGACCTTGCTGAGTGGAAGGATGAGATTGCCTGGATGTTGCTTTATTTCAGCGCAGCGGTCTGGGCGAGCCTCGCGCTCTGCATTTTCTACTCGTTCGACAATCATCTCCCGCTGTCGCACTGAAGCGACACCCCCAAGTTATCTCGTCGAACGCGTCAGCAGCAATTTGCAGACAGCATCCGAAAATAGTGCTCCGTCTCGTTTAGCAATAATCTCGCGAACCGTCTTGGCTCGCTGTCAGTTTGTTACTCCATCGCAAAAGAATCGACGGCCGCGCTGATATCCCCATTGCGGCGATCTCCGCCGGTTGTCGCACAAGGTCTCATCCGACGACCACTTGCCGGCGTCGGGAGGGGCTTGATACCAGAAGTCTTTACCTCCGATCTAAAAGCTCACGGGGGAACCGTTGTCGGCGTAACAATAGTGTCGCAGATCGATGTGACAGTGCCCCGGCGAATCACCACGGACTCCCGCTGGAGCGGCTCACTTTGGACGGCGCCTCGAACGTGCTGTGTGCCGCCGCGTCCACAGCCCGCAAACGAATTGGTTGGAGGTCCGTTACCGGCGCCGTCAGCCTGTCGATCATCGCGGTCTCGGCGATCGCGCTGGATGCGTTGCTGCACAATATCGACGTCCGCGCCGTTATTGCCGCGGTACAAGCGCAGCCGCCCTCTGCGCTGCTGCTGGCGAGCGGGTTCGCCGCCGCAGGTTATCTTATGTTGACGGGCTATGACGTATTTGCGTTACGCGCGATTGGCAGAAAGAACATACCTTATCGGGTGGCCGCTTTCGCCAGCTTTACAAGCTACACGATCGGACACAGTTTAGGTGCCACGATCCTCACCGCGGGCATTGTTCGCTATCGCGTTTATACACCGTGGGGCTTGAGGCTCCGTGAGATTGCGGCGATTGCCTTCATTACCAGTCTTACTTACTGGCTCGGTACCGCTTTGGTGCTCGGGTTGGGCATGGTGTCCGTGCCGGAAGCGATCAGCGCCCTTGATCGGCTGCCGGCTCCTGGCAACCGTTTGCTTGGATTGGCAATACTCGTCGCACTTGCCGGCTATTTTGTCTGGCTTCTTTCCGCCCCACGCCGCATCGGCAAGGCCCATTGGAAAATTGTCATTCCCGGTCCCCGCTTGATGCTCCTGCAAATGTCGATCGCTGGCCTCGATCTCGTGTTCGTCGGGTCGGCGATGTATGTATTGCTCCCGCCGCAACCGACGCTCGGTTTCCTGCATTTGCTGACGGTTTTTGTCGCCTCGATGCTCATTGGCGTCGCCAGCCATGCACCGAGCAGTCTCGGCGTCCTGGAAGCTGCAATGTTCCTCGGCCTGCCGCAATTCAAAAAAGAGGAATTACTGGCTTGCCTTCTGACGTTTCGTCTCATTTATTTTATCATGCCGGCCGGCGCAGCAATGCTCCTTTTGGGGGGGCGCGAGCTGCAAAAAATTCTCAGTGGAATCAGCGTAAAACAGCGAGTGTGGCCGTCGCCTCACGGCCGAAAGGAAAATATGAGACGGCCGAGAGCCGAAAAAGTGCGGGGCGCGGCGTCAACTCGTGTGGACGTCCTGCCGCCGGAGAAAACGTGAAAAGGCTCTATAACGCGACTGTCAATTCGCTGCGCGGCCTCCACTACGGCTTCCGGTACGAGGCAGCGCTGCGCGAAGAGGCGATCGTGCTCGCCGCAGCAGTTCCGTTCGGTGTCCTGATTGCGCCGACATGGGGCTGGTACGTGGCCATGATCGGCGCACCGTTGGCAGTCCTGAGCGTCGAATTTCTGAACACGTCTATCGAGAAGCTCGCCGACCATACGACTGAGGGACGACATACCGAGATCGGAACAGTCAAGGATTATGGCTCCGCCGCGGTGTTCTGCATGCTTTGTGTTACCGGCCTGATATGGATAGCGGCCGCGATCGTGCGCCTTGCTGCGCTTTGACGTCAAGGATCTGGCTTCGACAACGCCGGGATACGGGACGCTCGGCGCCGTGGCAATTCGGTTGCCTCGGCCGCATACATTAACCAAACAATCCGCGTTAACCTGCCGTGTCATCGTGCTGCAATGGAACGCTATTACCCAGCCCGTATAACTAACGCAGGCGTGATTCGTGGAACTTGCGCACGGTACGATCGGGTTCCGCGCCCTTTTCATTTCCGATGTTCACCTCGGCGCACGCGGCTGCCAGGCGGATTGTCTACTTGACTTCCTGCGCTATCACGATGCTGAGACTATTTATCTGGTTGGCGACATCGTCGATGGCTGGCAACTGCGCGCCAGCTGGTACTGGCCGCAAACTCACAACGACGTCGTGCAAAAGCTGCTCCGCAAGGCGCGCAAAGGCAGTCGCCTCATCTATCTTCCCGGCAACCATGACGAGTTTCTGCGCGACTATTATGGCACACACTTCGGCGGCATCGAGGTGATGGAGACGGCGATTCATCTGTCCGCTGACGGTCGCCGCTATCTGGTCGTGCACGGCGATGCCTTCGATCTTGTGGTCAAGCACGCGCGGTGGCTCGCGCTGCTCGGCGACACGGCCTACGAGTTCGCAATTCTTGTCAACCGCTACTTCAATGCGGTGCGCCGGCGCCTGGGTTTTTCCTATTGGTCGCTGTCGCAATGGGCCAAACACAAGGTCAAGAATGCCGTCAATTACATCGGCGCCTTCGAGCAGACACTTGCTACCGAAGCGCAGCGCCGACAGGTTGACGGCGTGATCTGTGGCCATATCCATCATGCCGTGATCCACGATCGCTTCGGCGTCCGTTACATCAATTGCGGCGACTGGGTCGAGAGTTGCACCGCGGTCGTCGAGCACGCGGATGGGCGGTTGGAGATCATCACCTGGAGCGGTACGGAAGCTCTCGGCAAGCTGCCAGATCCGGATCCACCGCCGGGACTCGAAGCAAAAGCCGGCATGGCGGCTTGAACCGTGTCTAACGGCACGAAGCGCCATTGCACAGTATCAACCGTGCCGGATTTTCAGTGCCAGAATGGCTGCCGTTATCGCCAGCGTTGCGGCGCTTGAGCCGATCAGGGGGGTATCTGCGACCGCCAGGCCATAGACGAGCCAAAGCCCGACGCCGGCGACGCAAAGCAGAGTGCCCGGTAACGATATGGCCCTCGTCTCCCGATCGCGCACGATTTTCAGCGCCTGTGGCACCCAGCACAGTGTCGTGAGAATGGCCGCGACTATGCCGATGGCATCGACCAGCGCCGGACGCAGCGGTTCGAGCATATCGTCTCACGTTACCGAATCGAAAACGATGCGATCAGAGCTTGTCCGACTGTTTCGTGTGGCGTTGATGACGCCAATAGCGCGATCGAGGTGTGCATTGCGCGGATAGTCGCGCAATTGTCATCAGGCGGTCATCGATAAAGCCTAGAATCATCAATGTCTTGCGATAGACGCTGGAAAGCGGCCACCATGATCTATTCCGATCACACAGCGAAGGTGTTCGACGCCGATTTGATCAAGCTTACGCAGAAAGTGGCGGAGATGGGGGGACGTGCCCAGAAGCAGATCATCGATGCCATGGACGCGCTCGACCGCCGCAATATGGTTCTCGCCCAACAAGTTATTGCCGCGGATGGAGCGGTCGACGAGCTGCAACGGCAGATCGAGCAAAAAGCCGTGGAGACGATCGCGTTGCGCCAGCCGATGGCAGGCGATTTGCGTTTGCTCGTTGCGATTCTGCGGATCGCGAACGACCTCGAGCGAATCGGGGATTTGGCCAAGAACATCGCCAAGCGGGCCATCGCCATGGCCGACGAGCAGCCGTCGCGGACTCTGGCGCGCGGCTTGCGCCACATGACGACTCTCGCCGTCGCGCAGCTGACTGTCGTGCTCGACAGCTTTGTCACCGGCAGCGCGCTGAAAGCGCTGAAGGTTTGGGAGGACGACAAGGATATCGACACGCTTTATGTATCGCTGTTTCGCGAGCTGCTCACCTACACGATGGAAGATCCAGAATCGATTCCGATATGCATACATCTGCTGTTTTGCGCCAAGAACATCGAGCGCGTCGGCGATCATACGACCAATATCGCGGAAGCCGTCCACTACACGGTCGAAGGTCATGCAATCGCCGGCGAGCGACCGAAGAGGGATGCGTTCGGCTATGCGGGGGAGACGCGCGTCAGTCGCGGCGTCACTGCATAAACGCGTGTGCCGTCACCGAGTCCGCATCAGAGGCTGGCCAACCCGAAGCATCGCCCCGTCTACGACATTATCGCAGAGCGCGAACCGGTCCGGGGCAAAGACGATGATCGTTGAACCGTGTTCAAACCAGCCCAATTCGTCGCCTTTACGGAATTCCGCATTGCAGGCGCCAACACTTTGGCCTTCTTGCTTGAGCCGCTGAAGGTCGATGAAATTCAACCGAATGGCGGAAACAAGAATGGCACCGACCGGAACCAGAGTGAATGCGTCACCAGTTGCGGCGAGCCTTGCGTGCAGGACCGCACGCTCGTTCTTGCAATAAAGTCTCTCAACGCGCCGCAGCGCCGCCGGATTGACGTTCCAGGAGTCTCCCGGAATGTACCTGACATGCTCGACGGCGCAGTCGTGAGGCGCGTGAAACCGGTGGTACATTGCCGAAGTGAGCCGCAGCGTCACATAGCAACCGTCGCGATGGGATTCGACGAGGTCCTGATCGCCGATAAGTTCGGCCAGCGAATAGGTTTTGCCCTTGATTTGATAGAGTTCGGTCCCGCAAATTCGCCCATGCGCACCGACGATCCCATCGCATGGACTGATCAAAATCTCCAGCGTCGGATCGATGGGACGCGCGCCGGGCTTCAATCGGCGCGTGAAGCAATCGTGCATGCTGCGGAACTCGTTGCTGTTTGCCTCGCTCAGATCGAGTCCGGAGAAGAAACTCCATAAGCCGATGGAGACATCGCGCACCATCGGGTGTTCGATGCGACTGAAACGACGCACGAGTCGACTTACCAATCGGCGAGGCATCCGATTGGTGAGGAAGAAGTTGACGTCTTCCTGTTGCAGCATCCGCAACAAGCGGGTCTTGATCGTCATCTCACTTTCAACTCCCGAGGCTATGGCTTGATTCGATGAATTGGGATGACCTGACCTTTGCCTCTTACGGCCTCGGCGCGGCCGCGCCCGCGTCGGTTGCGACGGTGAAATGGCAGCTGTGGCCTGGCAGCAACGCGGTTCGATCGCTCGTCGGGCGTGCCGGTGTGGCACGACACATTGCATCGCTGGTGCGCTTTTATGACTATGATGATGATCGCTTTTTCTGCGCGGACGATGCGCCGCGTGACATTGCCGCGGGTCGTTGCGCTGGGTTCATGCGGCTCTCGACCCTTTATCGAACGCGTTTTGCCAAAACCACGGCACTCACCGCCGACGCGGCGAGCAGCATACCGGACCTGCAATTCACCTCGGCCTATCGTGTGCCGTTTCAGTTCAGCCGCTTCGTGCGCCGCCATCTCCCGGTCGGAGGGTTCCTGCAATCGTCTGCGGGCGTCACCGTGGAGGATCTTGACGGCAACCGCTTCTACGATCTGAGCGGCTCCTACGGCGTCAATGTTCTCGGATACGATTTCTACAAAGACGCGATCGCGCGCGCCGTCGAGCGCGTACATGCGCTCGGCCCGGTGCTCGGGGCGTATCACCCCATCGTTGCCGAGAATGTGCAGCGGTTGAGGCAGATTTCCGGGCTCGACGAGGTGTCGTTCCACATGTCCGGAACTGAGGCGGTGATGCAGGCAGTGCGGCTGGCGCGCTACCACACGGGCCGTCGGCGCATCGTGCGCTTTATCGGCGCCTACCACGGCTGGTGGGGTGAGGTGCAGCCGGGGATCGGCAATCCGGTGCCGGCGCGCGATACGGTCACGTTGCCGGAGCTTTCCGAGGCAACGCTGCGCGCTCTGTACAGGCGACGCGACATAGCTTGCGTGCTGGTGAACCCGCTCCAGGCGCTGCATCCAAATGCGAACGCGCCGACTGATTCTGCGTTGCTCGACAGCGCACGCAGTGCGCATTTTGACAGGCAGGCCTACCGCAAATGGCTGCAGCGGCTGCGTGCGATATGCAGCGAACGCAACATCGTGCTGATCTTCGACGAGGTGTTTGTCGGTTTCCGGCTCGCGCGCGGCGGCGCCCAGGAATATTTCGGTGTCGGCGCCGATCTCGTCACCTATGGCAAGACTGTCGCTGGCGGTTTGCCGATCGGCGTCGTCTGTGGGCGTAAGGAGCTGATGAAGCGCTTCCGCGATGATCGGCCGATCGACGTATGCTTTGCCCGCGGCACCTTCAACTCGCACCCATACGTGATGGCGGCGATGAACGAGTTCCTCCGCTACATCGATACGCCGCAGGGGCGCGAGATCTATCGCGGCCTCGACCGGGTCTGGAACGAGAGGACGGGGCAGCTCAATGCATGGCTTACCGAAGAGGGCTTGCCAGTGCGGCTTGCTAACATGTCGTCCATCTGCACACTCTGCTACACGCAGCCGTGTCGCTACAATTGGATGCTGCAATATTATCTGCGCGCCGAGGGTTTGGCGCTGAGCTGGGTTGGTACCGGACGGCTCGTCTTCAGCCTCAATTATTCGGATGCGGATTTCGCCAGGGTGGCCGAACGCCTCGTCGCTGCAGCCAGGAGCATGAACGAGGACGGCTGGTGGTGGCGCAACCCGAGAATGACCAACGGCTCCATCAAGCGCACGATCCTCAAGGAGATGGTCGCCCATCGCCTGTTTCCAAGCCGCTGGAAATAAGAATCCGCTCGGCAGCACTCAACTCGTTCTCAGCGCTGCATCGGCCGCATCCTCATCCCATTCGCCGCCGATGGCAGGGTCGATCAGTTCGCCGCGCAGGAGCGCTACCGGCGCCTTGTGGTACAGCTTGATGTCGTGGAACGGGTCGGTAAGAATCTTGGTCGCCCAGACGAGTCCGGTCTGCACGTCCTTGATAACGAATAACTGAACGACGCGGAACAGCACGCCGCCGACGCCGAGTCCGAGCCAGATCATGCCAACCTGGCGGACGAACTCGGTCTTGCTGCCGGCGGGGGAAAACAGGCCGAAAAAAGTGGAATTGAAAAAAAGCGGCAGGGGTGACAACGCCCAAATCGTCAACAGCACGATCTTGCGCTGCAGATTATAGCCGACCTTAATCTCCTCCTTGTATTCGTGGCTGGCTTGGTTGACGTGGTCGTAACCCTTGGGCTCGAAGAAGAAGTGACCGGTCTGCCGCGTCGTCATTGCGACCAGCCAAGCCGCCAGCGCCGAAACGGCCGGATCCTTGAACATCATCGCATAAGAAAACAAGAAGCTCAGCGCACTCACAAAATGCAGCGATTGATTGATTCTGCTGTGATGATAATAGCGATGATCATCCCAACGTTGGACACGCAGCGTCTCACGAAAACCGGCCATATGTGCCTCCGCATTTTGTCCTCGGCAACGCTATGGCGATTCGATGAATCCCACGTGACAAACCCGAGGCCGTGAAATTCCGGCTGCGGGCTTGAGGCGCGCGATAGGTGGGAGCAGTCCGCGCGCCGCCTCACCGATTACGCGACCGCGCGGGCCGCTCCAGCCATCCCGTCCTCCTTGGGCAAGCCACTTTCCTTGCAAAAACGGATCAGGGAGAAATGTCCGAAGGGCGGCATGCTGCGCCGTTCGACCAGCTCCATGCCGCGAGATTCTTTCGCCCATTGCGAAAAGCGTTGAAATGAAAACTCGGTACGCCAGCCGAGCTTGCGCGCTGCCGGTGCAAACCACTTCTCCAGCGTGCGCCGCAGTCCGGCTTCGGCGCCGACACGACTCACCAGGACGATTTCTCCCCCCGGCCGCAGGACGCGCGCGAATTCGTCGAGCGCGGCTTCGGGATTGGGCACTGTCGTGATGACGTACTGCGCCACGATAACGTCAAACGAGGCGTCCGGAAAATCCAGATGCTCGGCATCCATGACGACAAGCGCCTCGACATTGTTGAGGCCATGTTCGGCCACTCGCTGCTGGGCCTTGCGGAGCATCGGCTCGGATACGTCGATGCCCCAGATGCGCAGATCGGACGAATAATACGGCAGCGATAATCCGGTCCCGACCCCGACCTCGAGGACACGGCCGCCGATGCGCTCGGCGGCTTCGATCGCAGCATGGCGACCATGCTCGAAGACGGGACCGAATACGACGTCGTAAACCGGCGCCCAACGCGCATAGGCTTTGGTAATGATTTCCTTGTTGAGTTCGGCGCGGAATGCATCGGGCATGGTGTGTCCCTCCCTCGGGTTTTGCTGGAGCCTGTTGCTTCAGACGAGCGCCCCGTCGGGCAGCTCGGTCGGATTCGCAACGCGAACATGTGTCGTGACGACTTTGCCGACATGTCCGATGAATTGCCGCGCACTGCGCTCCCAAGAGTGTTGCAGTGCAAAAGCTCGGCACGCCTCGCGTGAGACTTGCAGCGCTCCGAGACAGGCGGCGCGCAGGTCTTCGCTCAGCACGCCGACCGGGTGAGTGCCGATGACATCCTTCGGCCCGGTGACGGGAAATGCTGCGATCGGCACGCCGCTCGCCAGCGCCTCGAGCTGCACGATGCCGAATGTGTCGGTGCGGCTGGGAAAGACGAAAACATCGGCCGTCGCCAAGCAGCCTGCCAAGGTGCCGTTTTCCAGCTGGCCGAGAAATTTCACGGCAGGAAAACGAGCCTTCAGCTCCGCCTCCATCGGACCTTTGCCGACCACGACCTTGGTGCCGGGGAGTTCAAGGGACAAAAATGCCTCCAGGTTCTTTTCCACGGCGACGCGGCCGACGCAGATGAAGATCGGGCGCGAAAATTCCATGGCGATGGCGCGATCTGGCCTGAACAACTCGATGTCGACCCCGCGTGTCCACAGTCCGAGGTTGTTGAAGCCCCGCTCGCTCAACTCGCTCATCAACGACGGCGTAGCGACCATCGTCACGGTCGCCGCGGCATGAAATCGCCGCAGCGCTGCATAGATCCATTGCTGTGGAACCGGCACGCGGGCGGAAATGTATTCGGGAAACCGGGTCGTGTAGCTTGTCGTGAACGGCCGACCTCGACGCCGGCAATAGGAACGCACGGCGTGGCCGAGCGGCCCTTCGGTTGCGATATGGATGGCGTCCGGCTGGCTCTCCTCGATCCGGCGGATGATCCGGCTGCGGCGGGGGACGGCCAAGCGCAGGCCGGGATAGGTGGGCACCGGCACCGTCCGATGGCCTTCTGGCGAAAGAAAATCGACCGTCACACCAAGGCTGCGCGCGGCGCGCTGGAGCGCAGTCAAGGTTCGCAGCACGCCATTGACCTGTGGATACCAAGCATCCGTTGCGATCAGAACGCGCATTCATTGGTTCCGGGAGATATGTGGGTCCTCACCTACGAATCGCC
>JASHPW010000147.1 GCA_030037895.1 Xanthobacteraceae bacterium
CAGGCGGCGAAGGAGAGGAAGCTCGACATCCGCGTCGGCCGTTTCCCGTTCGTCGGCAACGGCAAGGCGATCGCGCTCGGCGAAGACCAGGGCCTCGTGAAAGTGATCTTCGACAAGAAGACTGGGCAGCTCCTCGGCGCCCATATGGTCGGCGCCGAGGTGACCGAATTGATCCAGGGCTATGTGATCGCGATGAATCTCGAGACCACGGAAGAAGAGTTGATGCACACCGTGTTCCCGCATCCCACGCTGTCGGAGATGATGAAGGAAGCGGTGCTCGACGCCTATGGGCGGGTGTTGAATATCTGACTTTCATCGTTCTGGCTTGTGATGTGTCGTTTCTGGGCGTCATTCCGGGGCGCGGCCTTTTTAGGCCGCGAGCCCGGAATCCATAACCGCAGGCCTACGACGTCAGCGACGCATAGAGATCGATCCACTCCGGATTGGAGCGCTCCACCAGATTGATTTTCCAGTCGCGCCGCCACTTTTTAATTTCTTTTTCACGGGCGATGGCGTTCTGCGGATCGTCATAGCTTTCGAACCATACCAATTGATGGATGTTGTAGCAGGACGTGAAGCCCGGCGCCGCGTGCGTCTTGTGCTGATAGACGCGCCGAAGGAGATCGTTGGTCACGCCGACATAGAGGGTACCGTGTTTCCGCGTCGCCAAAAGGTAGACATAATACACAGCGCATGCAGCTCCACTGACAGCGGTTATGGATTCCGGGCTCGCCGCTTCGCGGCGCCCCGGAATGACACGAGAGGTACAAGTACGCTTTATATTGATCTATATTGAATATTGCCGGGAAGTGCGTTTCGGACGTATTGACTGGGGGTCCGCAGCGACATCCGGTCGTCCCGGCACCCGGCGTGCAAGCAGCCGAGGACAGCCATGGAAACATCGGCCTCGATCACGGGCATGAGCGCTGCAAAGATTTGTCGCGTCTGCGCGTTGTTGCTTGTGAGCCTCTGCACACGCCCGTCATTCGCCCAGGATGACGCCGCCAATGTGGTGGCCGCTTTGGGCTTGCACGAAAGCGCCGTCGCGGCCCGCGACATGAAGGGCTGGGAAAAGCCGCGCAAGATCGTCGTCTTGTCCGACGACTCGACGCGCCTGGCGGAGTTGCGGGAGGTCGCTAAGGACGTGGATGTGGTTGGCGCCAGCGGCCCTTCGCAGGCCATGGCACAAATCACCGACGCGGACGGACTGGTCGGCGGCTGCAATCCGGCTCTTGTCAATGCCGGGGCCAAGCTGCGGTGGATTCAGACCCTGGCCGCGGGTGTCGAGGATTGCCTCGCCATTGCCAAGGTGCACAACGGCGGCATCATCCTCACCAATATGCAGCGGGTGAACGGCCCCAACATCAGCGAACACGCCATGGCGTTGATCCTGACCTTGACGCGCCAGATCAACTCCTACCTGGCTTACCAGAGCGAGGGAAAGTGGGACCGGCGCCCGCGGCAAAAGCTGATGGACCTCGACGGCCACACCATGCTGGTGGTCGGCCTCGGCGGAATCGGAACGATGATCGCCGAGCGCGCCCATGCGTTCGGCATGCGCGTCATCGCCACACGCAACAGCGGCCACGCCGGGCCGGGCTTCGTCGATTACGTGGGCGTTGCCGATGAGCTGCCGAACTTGATCGGTCAGGCCGACATTGTCGTCAATGTGACGCCGCTGACGCCCAAGACCACCGGCCTGTTCAATGCCGCGATGTTCGCGCGCATGAAACCGAGCGCTTATTTCATCAACGTCGGCCGCGGCAAGAGCGTCGTGACCGATGATCTTGTGGCCGCGCTGAACAGCGGCCGCATTGCCGGCGCCGGGCTGGACGTGGTCGACCCGGAGCCGCTGCCCAAGGATCATCCGCTGTGGCACGCCCGAAACGTCGTCATCACGCCGCATGTGGCGGGCAACTCGGAACTCAAGCTCGACCGCGCCTGGCTGGTGATACGCGAAAACCTGCGTCGCTACGTCGCCGGCGACAAGCTGTTCTCCGTTGTCGATGTGAGCCGCGGATATTGAGCCCACCTTGCGCGGGCTTGGTTCAACCCGTAAGTAACGAGGGACTTTTGGAGCCTTCATGACGGTCTTGATCGACGCCGTCGGCGTGCAAACCGAGCCCCGCCATCCGGAGAAGGCGCATCGGCCGGACCAGCCGATGCTGCGCAAGCCGGATTGGATCCGCGTCAAGGCGCCGGTCTCGCCGGGCTACGTCGAGACGCTGGCGATCGCGCGCGGAAACGGCTTGCACACGGTGTGCGAGGAGGCCGGCTGCCCCAATATCGGCGAATGCTGGGAGAAAAAGCACGCGACGTTCCTCATCATGGGCGACACCTGCACGCGCGCCTGCGCCTTCTGCAACGTCAAGACCGGCTTGCCCGGCGCGCTCGATCCGGCTGAGCCCGTCCGCGTCGCGGAGGCGACGGCGAAGCTCGGCCTCAAGCACGTCGTCGTCACCTCGGTCGATCGCGACGATCTCGACGACGGCGGCGGGGCGCATTTCGCCGCGGTGATCCGCGCCATTCGCGCGCGCTGCCCCGGCACGACCATCGAAGTGCTGACGCCGGATTTCCTGCGTAAGGACGGCGCTGCGGAGATCGTTGTCGCGGCGCGGCCCGACGTGTTCAACCACAACCTCGAGACGGTGCCGTCGAAATACCGCACGGTGCGCCCGGGCGCGCGCTACTTCGCCTCGATCCGCCTGCTGCAGCGCGCCAAGGAGCTCGATCCGCTGATCTTCACCAAGTCGGGCATCATGGTGGGGCTCGGCGAGGAGCGCAACGAAGTGCTGCAGGTGATGGACGATTTGCGCGCCGCCGACGTCGACTTCCTGACCATCGGGCAATACCTGCAGCCCTCGCGCAAGCATCACCCGGTCGTGCGCTTCGTGCCGCCGGAGGAGTTCAAGGCGCTGGCGGCGAT
>JASHPW010000148.1 GCA_030037895.1 Xanthobacteraceae bacterium
CGGCCGCGGCGGCGGCCGCCGCGGCAGCAGCAGCGGCGGCAGCGGCTTCCGCGGCGGCTTTCATCTCTTCCGCATAGCCCGAGGGCGGCACAACCGTGACCAGCGTGATGTCCTTGGCGGCCACTGCGCGCACGCCGGGCGGCAGCGTGATGTCGCTTAAGTGCTTGGAGTAGTTGATCTCAAGCTCGCTCACGTCAACCTCGATGGCGTCGGGGATGGCGTCGGCGCGACAGCGCACTTCGATCGTGTGCGTCACGATAGAGACCGTGCCGCCGCGTTTGACACCGGGCGACTGGTCCGCGTTTTTGACGTGGATCGGGACATTGACGCGGATCGTTGCGCCCTCGCCGAGCCGCATGAAGTCCACGTGCAACGGCAGATCGCGGACCGCGTCGAGCTGGAAATCGCGCGGAATGACCCGATGCTTCACGCCATCCACCTCCACGTCATGAATGGTGGTGAGAAAATGCCCCGCATAGATACGCCGGCGGAGATCGGCGTAATCGAGCGAGATCGGCAGCGGCTGCTTGCCGTCGCCATAGATGATTCCGGGAACGCGGCCGGCGCGACGCTCGGCGCGGGCGGCCCCCTTGCCGGCCCGTGGACGCGCCGTCGCCTTGATCAGATTGACGGTCGCCATGATGTGGTCCTTGCCTTAGAGTCTCGATTGAATGAAGCGCCGCGGCGGCCTCCAGGGGTGCAACAGCTCTTAAAGTTTCGCCGCGGTCGCGGCGCTTATAGCGGCGCGGGTCCTGAAAAACAAGGAAGGACGCGGAAGACCTGCGGCATCAGCCGCCGCCGGGATCTGCTCCGGGTGTTGCAGCGCCCGAGCCTTCATCAGGCGAACTCGTTCCCGCAAGCCGCGCTTCGAGCGCCGCGATGCGGGCCTTGAGCGCTTCGTTCTCCTCGCGCGCGAGCCGGGCCATGTCCTTGACCGCCTCGAATTCCTCACGCTGGACGATGTCGAGGTCGCGGAGCATGCGCTCCGCCTGGCTGCGGAACAGCGTCTCGAACTCGCGGCGCACGCCTTGCGCGACACCGGCGGCGTCGTTCATCAATCGCGCAACCTCGTCGAAGAAACGATTCGTCGTTTGCACCATGGCTGCCTCCGAAACCCGCTGGCGAAACCCCGCTTGCCATGCCCGCAAACAATGGCAATGGTGCCGAACCTTCGCAAGGGGCGCGGCCGCAACGGCGAGCGGCCGAGAGAACCGCGAACGCCGCGCGCCGGCGTGAAAGTCCAGCCAATGCTCGTGCTGCCGGTCCTGCCTTTTCCCTCGATCAATCCGGTGCTGATCTCCATCGGGCCGCTGGCCGTGCGCTGGTATGCCCTCGCCTATATCGTCGGCATCCTCGCCGGCTGGTTTTATGCGCGCGGCATCATCGCCTCGGAGAGATTATGGGGCGGACCGGCGCCGCTCACGCTCGTCGACATGGACGATTTCGTGATTTGGATCACGCTGGGCATCATTGTCGGCGGCCGCGCCGGCTATGTGCTGTTCTACAATCTTCCGCATTTTGCGGCCCACCCGATCGATATTCTCAAGCTGTGGACCGGCGGCATGTCGTTCCACGGCGGCGTCATCGGTTGCGTCGTCGCTATCGTCCTGTTTGCGCTGCGCCGCGGCATCCCGGTGCTGTCGCTCGGCGACGTGACGACCGCGGTCGCCCCGATCGGTGTGTTTCTCGGCCGCCTCGCCAATTTCATCAATGACGAGTTGTGGGGCCGGCCCACGGACGTGCCGTGGGCCATGGTCTTCCCCAATGGCGGGCCGATCCCGCGCCACCCCAGCCAGCTCTACGAAGCGACGCTCGAAGGCCTTGCTCTCCTCGTCCTCCTCGGCGTGCTGGCGCGCCTGGGCGCGCTCAAGCGGCCGGGGCTCGTCACCGGCACCTTCGGGGTCGGCTATGGCCTCGCGCGCATCTTCTGCGAATTTTTCCGTGAGCCCGATGCTCAGCTCGGCTTTCTCTGGGGCGGGCTCACCATGGGGATGCTGCTCTGCATCCCGCTGATATTGACGGGCATCGCCATCCTTGCCTTCGCCCTGAGCCGCCGAAAAGTGGCCAAAAATGGCTGACGAAAACTCGCCGCTCGAGAGCGAAATCCGCCGATTGATCGCCGCCGCCGGGCCGATGCCGGTCGTCGAATACATGCGGCTCGCCCTCACGCATCCGCAGCACGGCTATTACCTGAGGCGCGATCCGATCGGCGCCGCCGGCGATTTCATCACCGCGCCGGAGATCAGCCAGATGTTCGGCGAGCTGATCGGATTATGGATGGCCGCAATCTGGCAAGGTCTGGGCGCGCCGGAAAACGTGCGTGTCGTCGAGCTCGGACCCGGTCGCGGGACGTTGATGGTCGATGCTTTGCGGGCGGCCGGGATCGTCAGAGGTTTCCACGCCGCCCTCGTCCTGCACCTGGTGGAGATCAGCCCGGCGCTGCAGCAGGCGCAGAAACGGCGGCTGCAAGGTTTGGACTTGCCGATCACCTGGCACACCGCGCTTGACGACGTTCCCGGTGGTCCGAGTATCATCATCGCCAACGAATTCATCGATGCGCTGCCGGTCCACCAAGCCGTCAAAAGGGCGGATGGCTGGCACGAGCGCGTCATCGACATCGCTCCCGACGGCCGCCTCGCCTTCGGCCTGGCGCGCGATCCGCTGCCGTTATTTGAGCAGACCTTGCCGAGTGGATTACGGCAAGCTCCCGAAGGCGCGATCTTCGAATGGCGTTCCGACGCCATCGGCCTCGAGCTGGGAAAACGCGTGCGCAAGGATGGCGCGGCCCTCATCCTCGACTACGGGCCGATGCAGAGCGGATTGGGCGACACGCTGCAGGCGGTGGCCGGCCATTCTTTCGCCGACCCGTTGCGCGCGCCGGGGGAGCACGATTTGACCGCACACGTCGATTTCGCGGCGCTGGCGCACAGTGCGCAGAGCATGGGCGCGCGCAGTTATGGTCCGGTTCCGCAACGCTATCTGCTCTTCCGCCTCGGCATTCTCGCGCGCGCCGACGCGCTCAAGGCGAAGGCGTCGGCCGAGAAGGCGGCCGAGATCGAGCTGGCGCTGTCGCGCCTGTTGGCGGGCGGGCCGCGGGGCATGGGAGAGCTGTTCAAGGCGCTCGCCATCGCCGACCCGAAACTCGGCGCGCCTCCCGGATTCGGGACGCCGACATGATGATCGAGGCCCAGACTCTCGCGCTCCCCGGCATCCGCCACGCCTTCTTTACGCGCCAAGGCGGCGTTTCCGGCGGCCTCTATGCCAGCCTCAACGGCGGCATCGGCTCGCGCGACAGCGCCGCTCACGTGATGGACAATCGCGCGCGCATGGCGGCGGCGCTTCAAGTCGAGCCCCGCCGCCTGCTCACCGCCTACCAGGTCCATTCGCCGCATGTGGCGATCGCGGAGATGCCGTGGACGATGGAGACGCGTCCGCGCGCCGACGCCATCGTCACGCGCGTGCGCGCGCTTGCGGTCGGCGTGACGACGGCCGATTGCGGGCCGATCCTCCTTGCCGACGCGCAGGCCGGCGTGATTGCCGCCGCACATGCCGGCTGGCGTGGGGCGCTCACCGGCGTCGTCGAGGCGACGGTCGAGGCCATGGAGCGGCTCGGCGCCGTTCGCCGGGACATCCGTGCCGCGCTCGGCCCGATGATCCGCCAAGGCAATTACGAGGTCGGCCCCGATCTCATCGCGCGCTTTCGCGCCGAGGAATCGGGGAGCGATCGTTTCTTCCGCGCCGCGGCGCGCGACGGCCATGCCCTGTTCGACCTCGCCGGCTATATCGCGGCGCGCCTCGAACGCGCCGGCATCCACCACATCGAGGACCTCGGTCTATGCACCTACGCCGATCCGGCGCGTTTTTTCAGCTTCCGTCGCGCCACCCACCGCGCCGAAGCGGATTACGGCCGCCACGTCAATGCGATCATGCTCGTGTAGCGGACAGGACGCAGGAACAGAGCGCAGAGCCTTTCGCTATTCACCCTTCCGCCATTCACCCTTCCGGCGGATAAGGCCGGATTCATGTTGCCAGCCCCGGAGGCGGCTTGTATCAGGTCCGCGAAAAGTCCGATCCGCGCAGGAGAGGGAAATGGCGAGCAACAACGGAGCGATCAAGCTCGTTGCCGGCAATTCCAACCCGGCGCTGGCCGAAGGCATCGGCGGCTATATCGGCACGCCGCTGACCAAGGCGGTGGTCCGCCGCTTCGCCGATATGGAGATTTTCGTCGAAATCCAGGAGAACGTGCGCGGCGCCGACGTTTTCGTCATTCAATCGACCTCGTTCCCGGCCAACGACCACCTGATGGAATTGCTCATCATCATCGACGCGCTGCGGCGCGCCTCGGCGCGGCGCATCACCGCGGTGATTCCCTATTTCGGCTACGCCCGGCAGGACCGCAAGCCCGGGCCGCGCACGCCGATTTCAGCGAAGCTCGTCGCCAACCTCATCACCCGCGCCGGCGCCGACCGCGTGCTCACGCTCGACCTGCATGCCGGGCAGATCCAGGGCTTCTTCGACATCCCGACCGACAACCTCTTTGCCGCTCCGGTCATTGTGCGCGATATCAAACAGCGTTTCGACCTCGCCAGCGTCATCGTGGTCTCGCCGGACGTCGGCGGCGTGGTGCGCGCGCGCGGCCTCGCCAAGCGCATCAATGCGCCGCTCGCCATCGTCGACAAGAGGCGCGAGCGGCCCGGTGAATCCGCGGTGGCGAACGTCATCGGCGAGGTCGAGGGCGGCATTTGCATTCTGGTCGACGACATCGTCGATTCCGGCGGCACGCTGCTCAACGCCGCCGACGCGCTGTTGGAAAAGGGCGCCGGCGCGGTCTACGGCTATATCAGTCACGGCGTGCTGTCGGGGGGAGCGGTCGCCCGCATCAACAAATCGAATCTCAAGGAGCTGGTGATCACCGATTCGATCCAGCCGACCGGGACCGTCGCCGCCGCGGCCAATATCCGCGTGCTTCCGATCGCCCCGCTGATCGGGGAGGCCATCAACCGCATCGCCGGCGAGGAGTCGGTCTCGAGCCTGTTCTTCGACTGAGCTTCCCCTCGCCCCTCGCCGCCCTCGTCATTGCGAGGAGCGGAGCGACGAAGCAACCCACGGCGCCCGCACCACCCCGAGTCAACTTGTCGCAGGTCCGGCTGTGGACGGGCTCTCTTCCCGCATTGTGCCGCCCCGGCAAATCACTTCATGAGTGCCGGCGAGGAATGCCGCAAGTGGCTCGTGCGCGCGTTTGGCGGGTGGAATCGAGCCGGCCATCGTGCGCGCGGCGGCTGATTCGCGATCTGCAGTCAATCCGCGGACATGAGTTGTTCCTGCGTCAAATCGCAGCTTGGCTCTCGGCGGTATCCGGTGGCGTGCGCATTTTCCACTTCCGGCGGCGCTGTGGAGACGGCATGTCCCTTATCGAACGCGCGCGAGATCAGCATGACAATCCCCTCGACGTGGTCGAGCGCATGGCGGCCGGCAACAACTGGCCGTATGAACGGGCCGGGGAGGACGAGATCGCGCTCGGCGTCACCGGTCGATGGACCAATTATCAAATCTCATTCACCTGGATGCACGACATCGAGACGCTGCATTTGGCCTGCGCCTTCGACATGAAAGTGCCGGAGCCGCGGCTCGCCGAGATGCAGCAGCTCATCGCTCTCGTCAACGAACAATTGTGGATCGGGCATTTCGACGTCTGGCTGCAGAACGGCGTGGTGATGTTCCGTCATGCACTGGTTCTGGCCGGCGGCGTCGCCGCGTCGGGCCGGCAATGCGAGGCGGTGCTCGGCACCGCGCTCGACACCTGCGAGCGCTATTACCCGGCGTTCCAGTTCGTGATCTGGGCTGGCAAATCCGCCCGCGAGGCGATGGACTCCGCCATGTTCGAGACTTCGGGCGAGGCGTAACCACGAGTCATTCCCAGGGCGCGAGCGAAGCTCGCGAGCCCGGGAATCCGTACTCGCTGGCATTTGTATTCCTGCGCCGGCGGTGATTATGGATTGCGGACAGCCGCTGCGCGGCGTCGGCAATGACGGGGAAATACGCCAATGAGCGCCTCAAGCCCTTCAACCGGCGACAATCCGGACCTGCATCATTTTTCCGGCTCGCTCGTGCTGGTGGGCGCCGGCAAGATGGGCGGCGCCCTGCTCGAAGGCTGGCTGCGTCTCGGCCTCGATGCGACCAAGGTCGCGGTGATCGAACCTTCCCCGTCGCCGCAAATCTCCGCGTTGGTGAAGCGCGGAATGAGGCTCAATCCAGCCGCGTCCGCGCTGACCGACGTCGCCGCCATCGTCGTTGCCGTGAAGCCGCAAGTCGCCGTCGAGGTCATGCCCGCGCTCGCGCCGATGATTGCGCCGTCGACTGTCGTCGTGTCGATCATGGCCGGACGGACGCTGCACTTCCTCTCCAGCACGTTGCCGAGCCCGTGCGCCTTGGTGCGCGCCATGCCGAATCTGCCGGCCGCGATCGGCCGCGGCGTCACCGTCGCCGTGGCGCTGCGTGCGAGCGAACCGCAGCGCCGGCTCGCGCATCGCCTCCTCTGCGCGACCGGAACGGTCGAATGGATCGACGATGAGTCATTGATGGACGCGGTGACGGCGGTATCCGGCTCCGGGCCGGCCTACGTCTTCCTGCTCGCCGAAACGCTGGCGCAAGCGGGCGCCGCCGTCGGCCTGCCGCCGCCTCTGGCGGCGAAACTCGCGCGGGAAACCGTCGCCGGCTCCGGCGAGTTGCTGCACCGATCGGCGCTCGACGCCGCCACCTTGCGCGAGAACGTCACCTCCCCGGGCGGCACGACCGCCGCTGCGCTCGACGTGCTGATGGGCGCAAACGGTCTGGCGCGGCTGCTGCAGCACGCGGTTCAAGTCGCGACCCGACGCGCGCGGGACCTCGCGGGCTGACGTGCTCCGCCTTGGAACCGCGGACGCGCGGGTCTACATTTCCAGTTTGGAAGCCTTGTCGTCAGAGTTTGTCCGTTTGAGGAGTTCGGCCATGGCCCGTAGGCCCACCCGCAAATCCGCCCGCCCCCGATCCACTCGCCCTCAGTCTGCGCAACGGCCGGCCGCCTCGACCCCAAGCAGCGACCGCGACAAGATCATAGCCGCATTCCTGGCGCTTCTCGCCGAGAAGCCCTTCGAGGCGATCGGCTTTGCCGACATCGCCGGACGGGCCGGCGTGTCGCTCGTAAAGCTGCGCGGCGAGTTTTCCTCGACGCTCGCGATCCTGGCGGCGCATATCAAGGCCACCGACCGCGCCGTGCTGGCGGCGGATTTGAGCGACATGGCCGAAGAGCCGGAGCGCGAGCGCCTGTTCGACGTGCTGATGCGCCGGCTCGAAGCACTCGCACCGCATCGTGAGGCCGTGCGCTCGCTGTTGCGGTCCGCGCGTCGTGACCCGCCGCTCGCCTTGGCGCTCAACGGCCTTGCCGTGCGCTCGCAGCAGTGGATGCTCGCCGCCGCCGGAATGAGCGCGTCGGGCCCGCGCGGCATCATCCGCGCGCAAGGCCTCGCCGTGCTGTTCGGCTCGGTGCTGCGCACCTGGATCGACGATGAGGATCCGGGGCAGGCGCGGACCATGGCGGCGCTCGACCGCGCGCTGGCGCGCGGCCAGCGCTTTGCCGGCTTCCTCGACGATCTGTGCTACATCCCCTCGCGCATCTGCCGGCTGCGGGGCGGCCGGCGCAGGCGGCATGACGATTCCGAGGAATCGGCGGCGGCATGAGCCGGATCGAAGGGTCAATTATCCACCATCGTCCGGGTGTTGTGCCGTTGCCGGCCATCTGCGCCATTTGCCGCCCGGCGTCGCTTCAATGTACTTTAAGTTTATCCCCAGTCTTTTTGAATCTAAAATGATTTATTATTGACCATTCGCAATCGATTAGGTGTTTTACCGACAATTACCTAAGATATATTGTGAGGCCGCAAGATTAGAACCGCTATAAAGAGAATTTTGTCTTTGCAACCGCATACTGCCTGCGCTAGAGATAGTTGCAGCGCGTACCATCTGTCACCGGGCCCTTCCACGATGATCGTCTGCTCCTGCAACGTGCTGACCGACCATGACGTCCGCTCGGCGCTGTCGAGTGAGGACGCCGTGCCGCGGACCACCGGCGAGGTCTATCACTGCCTCGGTTGCAGCGCCCAGTGCGGGCGGTGCGCGCTCACCATCCGGCGCATCATGGACGAAGCGCTCGCCACGACCGCCGCCGCACGCTGCCGGGTCAACGGCCACCGTTCCTGATCTTTCGCGCGGCTGTCATGACTCTGCGCTTGCCGCAGTGCGGCAATACATTATAATTGTTATAATTCAAGATTAGGGGGCCGCGGGCCTTCCGCCGCTACAGGAGCACGGCCATGAGAGGCGAACCGGGAGTCCTTGAATATCTCAACAAGGCGCTCCGGCACGAGTTGACCGCGATCAATCAATACTGGTTGCATTACCGTTTGCTCGACAATTGGGGCTACAAGTCGCTGGCCAAGCAATGGCGCAAGGAATCGACCGAGGAGATGGAGCACGCCGACAAGCTGGTCGAGCGCATCATCTTCCTTGACGGCTTCCCGAACATGCAGGTTCTCGATCCGCTGCACATCGGCCAGAACGTGAAGGAAGTGCTCGACTGCGATCTCGCCGCGGAAATGTCGGCCCGCGCGCTCTACGAGGAGGCCGCCACCCATTGCCATGCGGTCAAGGATTACGTGACACGCGACCTGTTCGAGAAGCTGATGCACGACGAGGAGGAACACATCGACTTCCTCGAAACCCAGCTTAATCTCGTCGCCAAGCTCGGGCTCGAACTCTACGCCCAGCATCACATCGGCGAGCTCGACGAGAGCCACGACTGAGCGGCGAACGCCTCGCGCATCCCATCGCCGGTTGCAGCGTCAACAAAAGCTTAACCAACCCATGTCCCAGCCGGGACGGCGTGGTGTCGCGACCGGCCTCGGCGCGGCTCGAAGCGAACGGCCTCGCGCCATCATGAATGATCACGGTTAAGAGTTAAGGTTAAGACCCGTTTAAGCATTTGCTGCGAAGCTTCGTTCGATTCAACGCCGGAGGCGGCTCGCTACGCGCCCCTGCCGAGGAAAGGACGAAGCCATGGTCAGCGTCAAATTTTTCATCCGCATCAGCGCGGCGGCGGCGGCAGCTGTGATCGGCACGTCGGCCTATGCCGCCGACCTTCCGCTCCCGCAGCCGCCGATGGCTTACCAGCCGCCGGCCGCGGTCGAGACTGGTGGCTGGTATCTGCGCGGCGACGTCGGCGTCGGCGTGCAGAACTTCTCGCAATTCCAGCTTGAGCCCATCAGTACTCTGCCGACAAGCTGGACCATCAATCAGCAAAACATTGAGGACACGACGATCCTCGGCTTTGGCGCCGGCTATGAACTGAACAACTGGTTCCGCTTCGATGTGACCGGCGAATATCGCACTCAAGCGGCGTTCAAGGCGACCGGCAGCTATGATCAGGGCACCTGTGCGGTGGACGGGCTCACCGGCACCTGTTTCGATACTTACAACGGCGACTTTTCCGCAGCCGTGTTCCTGGTCAACGCCTATGTCGATCTCGGCACTTGGTGGTGTATCACCCCGTACGTCGGTGCCGGCATCGGCACCGCGTACGACCGCGTCAGCGGCGTCGAGGACATCGGCCCGCTGCCGCCCGGCACGATCGGCTTCGGCTATACCTACAACAACGCGTCGAGTTGGAACCTCGCCTGGAACGTGCAGGCCGGCCTCACCTACAATGTCAGCAACAATTTCAAGGTGGACTTCAACTGGCGCTACTTGAATATGGGCTCGCCGCAATCCGCGGACGTCTATTGCCAGAACACGACCAGCTGCACCCCCAACTACCTCGTGCTCAAGGATATGAGCTCGCAGGATTTCCGGATCGGCTTCCGCTGGCTGTTACAGCCCGAGGTTGCTCCGGAGCCGCCGCCGCTGATGAGCCGCGGTTGATGATCGCGGCTGAGGAGACAAACGGCGCGGGCGACCGCGCCGTTTTCTTTTGTCGGCAGCCGGTCGAGCTAACGCTCCATTAAGGTTAATGCCCCATGATCGCGCAGTTGTTGGCCGCGAGACGCGCGCCGAAAGGATGAAGGGGCGCCGATGCGTTGGGTGCGTTGTGTGATGTGTGCGCTGGCCGCGGTGGCGTTTGCGCCGTGCGCGTTCGCAGCCGACCTCGATGATCTCGATGTCCTGCGCGGCTCGGAACCGGTAGGGCCGGCGACGTTCCCGCGCTGGAGCGGCTTCTACTTCGGCGGGCAGTTCGGCTACAGCGACGGCAACGCCGATTTCAGCAATTCCGCTGACACGCCGATCGCCGAGAGCTTGTCCGGCACTCCTCTAGCAAACGACATTTCATCCTCCGAATGGTCGCCGCTCGGCAGCGCTGACCACACTGCGACGGCGTTTGGCGGCTTCGTCGGCTACGACACGCAATGGCAGGACGCCATCGTCGGATTCGAGGTCAACGTCGACCATACCAATCTCTCACTTCTCACCGCAAATTCGGTCAGCACCAACCTAACGGCGCACGACGACAACGGTAACTCTTACCTGGTGTCCAATCTCAGCAACGCCGGCACGGTGACCAATCTCGATTACGGCACCCTGCGCATGCGGGGCGGCTATATCTTGGGCAATTTCCTCCCCTACGGATTTATCGGTCTGGCGTTGGGCCGAGCTGACGTTAATGTGACGGCAACCGCTCAGGGAGAGGAGAATCCGCCGGGCGGAGGAGGAGCCTGTGTCAGCCCGTGCGTTCCCGTCGCCTTTAGCAGCACCGCCGGGAAAAATGGAGCCTTGCTGTACGGCGGCACGGTCGGCGGCGGCGTGGACGTTGCGCTCACGCAAAACGTCTTTCTGCGCGGCGAGTTCGAGTACACCGTGTTCGCGCCAATATCGGATGTCCTCATCTCGATCGTCAGCGCCCGCGTCGGCGCCGGGCTCAAGTTCTGAAGGCAGACGACAGACGACAGAGGACGGACGACAGAAAGATCAGTTTCCGTCCTTTTGATCTGTCGTCTGTCGTCTGTCCTCTGTCGTCCGTCCTCTATCGTCCGGCTTGACGCCGCCTTTCCAGTTCCGTATCCCGATCCCGGGACACCCCTCCCCAACGAGGGGCGCCTATCTGGAAGGATAGAGCATGACGATTCCGACGCCTGCAATGCGGCCGCGTGTGCCGCATTTTTCGTCCGGCCCCTGCGCCAAGCGCCCGGGCTGGAATCCGCAAGCCCTCGCCGGCGCCGTCCTCGGACGCTCGCACCGCTCGAAGGCCGGCAAGGCGAAGCTCAAGCGCGCCATCGATCTCACCCGCGAGATACTTCAGGTCCCCCCCGATTATCGCATCGGCATCGTGCCGGCCTCGGATACCGGCGCGGTCGAAATGGCGCTGTGGTCGCTGCTCGGCCCGCGCCCGGTCACCATGCTGTCCTGGGAATCGTTCGGCGAGGGCTGGGTCACCGACGTCGTCAAGGAGCTCAAGCTCAAGGACGTAACCGTGCTGCGCGCGCCCTACGGCGAGTTGCCCGACCTCGCCAAGGTCGATCCAGGAAGCGACATCGTGTTCACCTGGAACGGCACGACGTCAGGGGTGCGCGTCGCCAATGCCGATTGGATCGCCGCCGACCGCGCCGGGCTTGCGATCTGCGATGCGACCTCGGCCGCTTTCGCGCAGCCGCTCGATTGGGCGAAACTCGATGTCGTCACCTTCTCCTGGCAGAAGGCGCTGGGCGGGGAAGCCGCGCACGGCATGCTCATCCTCGCTCCGCGCGCAGTCGCGCGGCTCGAGAGCTACACGCCGCCATGGCCGCTGCCGAAAATCTTCCGCATGACCAAGGGCGGCAAGCTCAACGAAGGCATCTTCCAGGGCGAGACCATCAACACGCCGTCGATGCTGTGCGTCGAGGACTATATCGACACGCTCGAATGGGCGAAGTCGATCGGCGGACTCGCCGCCCTTCGCGCCCGCGCCGACGGCAATGTGCGGGTCATCGCCGACTGGGTCGAGCGGGTCAAATGGATCGACTTCCTCGCCCGCGATCCTTCGTTTCGCTCCAACACCTCCGTGTGCCTGACCGTGGTTGATCCGGCGATCGGGCGGCTCGCAGCCGACGCGCAGGCGGCGTTCGTCAAGGGAATCGCCGCCGCACTCGAAAACGAAGGCGTGGCCTATGACATCGCCTCTTACCGCGATGCGCCGCCCGGCCTGCGTATCTGGTGCGGCTCGACGATCGAGCGTGCCGATGTCGAAGCGCTCACGCTCTGGCTCGACTGGGCCTACGCCCGGGCCAAGGACGCCCTGGCGAAGGCCGCCTGATCCATCGCCCATGCCGTCATCCTGAGGCGGCCGCGCAGCGGCCCTCGAAGGATGAACGGCCCGAGCCCCAGCCGATCACCCCTTCGCGGCTCGCTGCACTCACACCTCAGGGTGACGGTCAAAACAACAGGACCAGCCCATGCCCCCCCAAGTCCTCATCTCCGATGCGCTGTCGCCCGCCGCGATCCAGATCTTCAAAGATCGCGGCCTCGAGGTCGAATTCCAGCCCCATCTCGGCAAGGACAAGGAGAAGCTTGCCGAGACGATCCACGAGTTCGACGGGCTGGCGATCCGGTCCGCGACCAAGGTCACGGCAAAAATTCTCGAGCGGGCGCAAAAGCTGAAAGTGATCGGCCGCGCCGGCATCGGCGTCGACAATGTCGACGTCGCCGCCGCGACCGGGCGCGGCATCATCGTAATGAACACGCCGTTCGGCAATTCGATTACCACCGCCGAGCATGCGATCACGCTCATGCTGTCGCTGGCGCGGCAAATCCCCGAGGCCGACGCCTCGACCCGCGCCGGCAAATGGGAGAAGAACAAGTTCCTCGGCGTCGAGATCTTCGGCAAGACGCTCGGCGTCATCGGCTGCGGCAACGTCGGCGCCAACGTGGCCGACCGCGCGATCGGGCTGAAGATGAAGGTGATCGCCTACGATCCGTATCTTTCCGTCGAACGCGCGCGCAATCTCGGCGTCGAAAAAGTCGAGCTTGATGAATTATTGCGGCGCGCCGACTTCATCACGCTGCATACTCCGCTGACCGAGAAGACCCGCAACATCATCAACGCCAAGTCGCTCACCCAGACGAAGAAGGGCGTGCGCCTGATCAATTGCGCCCGCGGCGAATTGGTCGATGAGGCGGCGCTGTTCGAGGCGCTGCAATCCGAGCACGTCGCCGGCGCCGCGCTCGACGTATTCGCCAAGGAGCCGGCGACGCATAGCCCGCTGTTCGCGCTGCGCAACGTGGTCTGCACCCCGCATCTCGGCGCCTCGACCCGGGAGGCGCAGGAGAACGTCGCGCTGCAAATCGCCGAACAGATGTCGGACTATCTTCTGCGCGGCGCCATTTCCAACGCCGTCAACTTCCCCTCGATCAGCGCCGAGGAAGCGCCGAAGCTCAAGCCGTTCGTGGACTTGGCGGAAAAGCTCGGCTCCTTTGCCGGGCAGCTCACCGAAACCGGCATCAAGCAGGTGCAGATAACTTACGAAGGGGTGGTGGCGCAGATGAACACCAAGGCGCTCACCTCGGCGGCGGTCGCCGGCCTCCTTCGCCCCATGCTGCAGAACGTGAACGTCGTCTCGGCGCCGGTCGTCGCCAAGGATCGCGGCATCGTCGTCGAGGAAACGCGCCGCGAGGCCGAGGGCGACTATGAGAGCCTGATCACCGTCACGGTGACGACCGATCGGCAGTCGCGGCACGTCTCCGGCACCGTGTATGCCGACTGGCGCCCACGCATCGTCAACATCAAGGGCATCCGCATGGACGCCGAGTTCGGACCGTCGATGATCTACATCACCAATCTCGATAAGCCCGGCTTCATCGGCAAGTTCTCCTCGACCTTGGGCGACGCCGGCATCAACATCGCGACCTTCCATGTCGGCCGCGAGGCGCCCGGCGGCGACGCCATCGCGCTCATCGAGATCGACGGCGAATTGTCGCCCGACGTGCTCGCCAAGGTGCGTGCGCTGCCGCAGGTGCAGCAGGCCAAGCCGCTGCGGTTTTGACGCGCCGTCGGATGCGACAATCGGCGCGGCCGGCGGCCGGCGGAAACCGCCTCCCAGTTCCGGATTCATCGTAAACTCGACGGGAATTCAAGGATTTGGTGCCGTCGTCGCGCCGTCAATCTTTGGCCATGGCGCCTTGCTTCGCAAGGCGCCATCCAGTATCGGGGACGTGGCCGCGGCCGGTTCCGATCCATAGGGAAATTCATCGGCCTCCTGGGGACAGGTCCTCATGGCAAATGTTGTCGTGGTCGGCTCCCAGTGGGGGGACGAAGGCAAGGGCAAGATCGTCGATTGGCTGTCCGAGCAGGCCGACATCGTCGTTCGCTTCCAGGGCGGCCATAATGCCGGCCACACTTTGGTGATCAACGGCACCACCTATAAGCTCTCGCTGCTGCCCTCGGGTGTCGTGCGGCCGGGAAAATTATCGGTCATCGGCAATGGTGTCGTGCTCGACCCGCATGCGCTCCTGCATGAGATTGCCACGCTCAAGAAACAAGGTGTCAGTGTGACGCCCGATAATCTGCGCATCGCCGAGAACACGCCGCTCATTCTGCCGCTGCATCAGGAACTCGACGTCGCGCGCGAGCGGGCCTCCGGCAAGGGAGCGATCGGCACGACCGGCCGCGGCATCGGCCCGGCCTACGAGGACAAGGTGGGCCGGCGCGCGATCCGACTGATGGATCTTGCCGATCTGCAGGTGCTCAACGGCAAGATCGAACGGCTGCTTGCGCATCACAACGCGCTGCGGCGGGGGCTCGACATGAGCGAGATCGCGCCGCGCGCGCTCTATGACGAGTTGGCTGCGGTTGCGCCGAAGGTGCTGCCCTACATGGATTCGGTGTGGTCCCTGCTCGAGGAGCGACGCCGCGAAGGCAAACGCATCCTGTTCGAGGGCGCGCAGGGCGCGCTCCTCGACATCGACCATGGCACTTATCCTTTCGTCACGTCCTCGAACACGGTGGCGGCGCAGGCGGCGACCGGCTCCGGCCTCGGACCCAATGCAATCGGCTATGTGCTCGGCATCTGCAAGGCCTACACCACGCGTGTTGGCGCCGGCCCATTTCCAACCGAGCAGATGAACGAGGTAGGCAAGGCGCTGGGCGAGCGCGGCGGGGAATTCGGCGTGGTCACCGGCCGACCGCGCCGCTGCGGCTGGTTCGACGCCGTGCTCGTGCGCCAGACCGTGCGCATCAGCGGCATCCAGGGTCTCGCCCTGACCAAGCTCGACATTCTCGACGGTTTCGATGAAGTAAAAGTCTGTATCGGCTATCGGCTGGACGGCAAGGAGATCGATTATCTGCCGGCGAGCGAGCACGCCCAGGCGCGCGTCGAGCCGGTCTATGAGATCATCGCCGGCTGGAAGGAGCAAACCGCGCGGGCGCGCTCCTGGGCGGAACTGCCGGCCCAAGCCATCAAGTATGTCCGCCGGATCGAGGAATTGATCGGCTGCTCCGCGGTTTTGCTGTCGACCAGCCCGGAACGCGAAGACACGATCCTGATGCAGAATCCGTTCGAGATGTAAATCGAGATGAAAAACAGCCAAGCCGAGCGTAAGCTCAACCGATGACCGATTATCATCCACTCATCGCCCAGGCCGTGGAAGGGCTTGAAAGGAACACCGGTGAAGCTCGCCGCGCGCTCTATGAACGGGCGCGCACTGCGCTGGTCACGCAATTGCGTTCGGTCGAGCCGGCGTTGTCCGAATCGGATATCACCAAGGAACGTCTCGCTCTCGAAGAGGCAATCCGCAAGGTGGAGGCGGCGTCGGCGCGCAAATCGCGAACGGAGCCGCAGCGCTCCGCCGCGCCGCCGGCGCGGTCGGCTGCCGGCGCGCCGAATCCGCCCGCTTCCGCCGGGCCGGCACGGCGCGAAAGATCGACTTCGTTCTCGGGCAAAGTGTCGCGGCCAGGACGAGCCGAGGCACGGCGGCCCGAGTCTGGCGAGGTTGAAGCATCCGGCCGAACTGCCGCCCCGACCGCGCGCGAGCGGCTGTTGAGCGGACGTGTGCCCACGCTGACCCAGGAAGGGGTCAAGGGCTTCCGCGATGTCGTCAGCGAGGTGCACGACCTGGGCGCGGCAACGGCCAAGGCCGCGCAATCAGCGCGCGACACCCGCGATTCATATGGATCATACGGACCGGTCGACGAAACGGGCGCACCTCCCCACGGGCGCTTCGAGCCGCAACAGCTTGACGCCGAGGAATGGCGCCTCGGCCGCGACGATCCGCAGCGACTGCGCAGCCTCGAACCGTCCTACGACGCGGACGATGAGCAGACGGTGATGCCGCAGTCGACGCGGCCGCAACCGCCGCGGACTATGGCACCGGAAGACCACGAACAATCGCGGCCCATACGCTCCTATCGCGGTCTGGCACAGCTTCTGGCGGTGCTGATCATTCTCGCGGGATCGGCGGCGACGATATCGTGGCAGTGGTCCAACATCACAGGGCTGTACCATACCCTCGCCCGGATCAGATCGAAGCCACCGAGCCAGGCCACACAAACACAAGCGCCGGCGCAGCCCAAATTTCCCGGACGGGTTCCCCAGGAGCAAAACGCCGGGCAGGTGCCCGCCGCCGGCACGCCGGGCAACGAGACGGCGCCTGCGGTGGCGCAGCGCGTGGTGCTCTATGAGGAGGACCCGAACGATCCGCAGGGCAAGCGCTATGTCGGCTCCGCCATCTGGCGTACGGAAACGGTCTCGCCCGGGGCCGGGCTCGCGCCGGAACTCGCGGTACGCGCGGATGTGGAAATTCCCGAACGGCGAATGACCGTGACTTGGTCGCTGCGGCGCAATACCGACAAGTCGCTGCCGGCCAGCCATACGATTGAGATCATGTTCAAACTGCCGCCCGATTTTCCCGACGGCGGCATCGCCAACATACCGGGTATCCTGATGAAACAGTCCGAGCAGGCGCGCGGCACTCCGCTCGCCGGACTTGCCGTCAAGGTGACGAACGGTTACTTCCTCATTGGCCTCTCTGCCGTGGAAACGGACGTGCAGCGCAACGTGCAGCTCCTCAAGGAGCGCCCGTGGTTCGATATTCCCATTGTCTATGCCAATGGCGGGCGCGCCATCCTGGCGATGGAAAAGGGCCCGCCGGGCGATCGCGCCTTCGCCGAAGCCTTCGCCGCATGGGAAAAGAAATGAATCGATTGACCGGCGCGCCGCTGTTGGTGCGGCTGGTGGAATGGGTTGGGGTATAAGCGAATATGACCTCGGCGGATGCGAGAGTGCTGAAACCTAATCCGCATGCGTTCGTCGCCTCGGCGCTGCGGACGATCGAGGCCGAGCGCGAGGGTTTGGCCGCGTTGGCGGCAGCCATGCGCGATGCGTTGGGGCCTTCGTTCGTCGCCGCCGTTGACTCAATTCACCGGGCGCGTGGCCGCGTGATCGTGACCGGCATGGGCAAGTCGGGTCACGTCGCCCGCAAGATCGCCGCGACGCTCGCCTCGACCGGAACCCCGGCTTTTTTCGTCCATGCGGCCGACGCCAGCCACGGTGACCTCGGCATGATCACCTCGGACGACGTGATGGTGGTGCTGTCGTGGTCGGGTGAGACGGAGGAACTCAAAGACCTGATCAACTATTCGCGCCGGTTCCGCATCGTCCTTATCGCCGTCACCGGCAACGCCGGGAGCACGCTCGGCAAGGCCGCCGACATCGTGTTGGCGTTGCCGCAGACGCGCGAAGCCTGTCCGCACAATCTCGCGCCCACGACTTCATCGCTGATGCAGCTTGCGCTCGGCGACGCGCTCGCGATCGCTCTGATCGAGAGCAAAGGATTCACCGCCGTCGATTTCGGCGTCTTTCATCCGCGCGGCAAGCTCGGCGCCGCGCTGAAATTCGTCCGCGACGTCATGCATCCCGGCGCCGCCGTCCCCTTGATCGCGCGGGGAGCGTTGATGTCGGAAGCGATCGTCGAAATGTCCGCCAAGGGCTTCGGCTGCGTGGCCGTCACCGACGGCGAGGGCAGGCTCGCCGGCGTCATCACCGACGGCGATTTGCGCCGTCATATGCGCGACGACTTGCTGCGCGCTACGGTCGATGAAGTCATGACGGCGTCGCCGAAAACCGTCCGCTCCGGCCAGTTGGCAAGCGAGGCGTTGCAACTCCTTAATGCGTCGAAGATCACGGCCCTCATCGTCGTGGACATGGACCGGCCGGTCGGCATCGTGCACTTTCACGATCTCTTGCGCGCCGGCATCGCGTGAAAGATTTCCATCATCTTGAGGCGGCCGCCGCGGAGCGGCCCGCGCAGGGCGACGGTCCGGACCGTGCATTTTTCAAGCCCCATTCTGCTCGCAACTCAGAGTGACGACGATCCTTAATATAATCCGCCCTGCACCACCGCCTTATCGCCGGCGGCTGGATTGCCGGAAGGCGTCGTTTGCGCATTCGCTTTTTCGGCGGAGCCGCCCGTTGCCGAGTCCTTGTTTGGCTGATGGGCAATAAACTCGTCATAGCCGGGAGCACCGGGCCGCGGCGGGACATCGTTGGGCTCGCCACCGGCCCAGTGCGGCACATGATCGGAAACAAATCCGGCAACCGGGCCGCATGAGCCAAGAACCAAGCCGAAACAGAGCATCATCGCTGCCGCGAGCAAGCGCTTGATCATGGCGGCCGCCGAGTCGATCTCAACTTCCTCGGAGGCTCGATGGAGCCTGCGAGGGCGTAACAATTTCGACCGACTATGGATGTTTTCAACCGCACGACGGACGCGGAGATGAAGAGCTTTCATGGCGGGACTTTGTCGGTCTGAAGGCGTGAGGCTTATGGCCAAATGTCGGATTGATCGTGGCTTGCGCTCTCGTGCCTGCAAATCTTCCATATCTCGCGGCAGTCAAGGATACGCTCAGGCGCGGTCAATTGCCTCGGGCGGGCTTTCAGCATAGTCGTCGAGCCCGGACGGATGAACAAGGACGGCAGAATTTGATTCCACGGCAACCGAAAAGTGGGGCCATGTCTTTGCCGCGCGCCGCTGCCGCGGCGCTCCTGTTGACGCTCGCCATCTTGCCGGGATGCAGCAATATCGGTCTGCCAAAGGAAGACGCGCCCGCGCCAAATCCCGCCTACACCACGCTGGTTGCCAACTACCTAAAATCCGCATTCAAGGGTTACGCCTCCTACGACAATTTCGAAATAGCGGGCGTCCGCTGGGTCCACGCGCCCAAGGGCTGGAGTTGGCTCACTTGCGCCCGCTTCCAAGATCACGGACGGCAGCGTACCTATGCCCTGTTCATCAAAGACGGCGCGGTCACCGACGCGCGCTATGCCGTTCAAACCGACGCCTGCGACGCACAGACCTATTCGCCGTTCGACATGACGACGGGGGCGATCAGGCCGACGGGCGTCGGCATTCAGGAGCCGCTGTATTAATGGGGCGAATGATCGTGCCGGGCATGCTCGGGTGTACCGCGGCGTTCTCCAGCGGTCCGACCTTCCTCGCCCGGATTGTCGTCGCGTTTCGCCGGGGCGAGCCATGACTCGGGTGTTGGTGACCGGCGCATCCGGCTTCATCGGACGGACCGTGATGGCGGCTTTCGCCGAAGCCGGATATGCGCTCCGCGCGGCCGTGCGGCGCCCGCCGCAGCCGTCATTCGCCGCCGACGTCGAGGTCATGCGGCATCCGGACCTGGCGCAATCCTTCGACTGGCGGCCGCTGCTCGACGGAGTGGATAAAGTCGTGCATTTGGCCGGCATCAGCCGGGGCGACGGCAGCGCCGCTGCCGTGCTTTTCGACCAAATTAATCGGCAGGCGACGGCGCGGCTCGCCGCTGCCGCGGCGCGCGCGGGCGTTGCGCAATTCGTGTTCGTCTCTTCGATCCGGGCGCAGAGCGGGCCCGCCGCCGACCATGCGCTGACCGAGCGCGATGCGGCGGCGCCGATCGACGCCTATGGCCGATCGAAGCTCGCGGCCGAGGCGGCCGTGCGCTCGTCCGGCGTCCCGTTCACTATTCTGCGCCCGGTCCCGGTGTATGGCCCCGGCGCAAAGGGGAACTTTGCCGTCCTGCTGCGCTTGGCACTTTCGCGCTGGCCGCTCCCGGTCAAACACTTCGCCAACCGGCGCTCGTTTCTCGGCATCGACAATTTTGTCTCCGCGCTCGGTTTTGTGCTCTCCGCACCCGGCGCATTGGGCGAGACCTACGTGATTGCCGATCCGGGGATGCCGCCGCGGCTCTGCGACGTGACTGCC
>JASHPW010000022.1 GCA_030037895.1 Xanthobacteraceae bacterium
CGGCCGCTGGCGGCCGCGGACATGGTTCTGGTCCGCATCGCCCATGCCGCCGACCTGCCGACGCCCGACGAGGTGATCCGTTCGCTCGGCGAGGCGACGCGCGGCGATGGCGGGGCGCCGACGCCGCGGCCGGAGACGCCGGCGCGCCCGGAGATCCCGCGCGGCAGCGGCCGCGGCGTCGGCGCCCCGCCATCGCCGCGCGTCGCCTCGCCGAGCGAGCGGATCACCTCGTCGGGCGTCGGCAGGTCGGCGGCATGGGCGATGCGGACCAGAACCATGTCCGCGGCCGCCAGCGGCCGCCCGGCGGCCGCGACCTCCTCGAGGCCCTTGAGCAGCATCTGCCAGGTCCGCGCCAGAATCCGCATCGAGAGCTTGGCCGCAAACACGCGGCCGCGCGTGCGCTCCGCTTCGGTGAGCGAAACGTCGTCGGCCAAGGCGGGCACGATTTTCATCCGCGTCACGAAGTGGGTGAATTCGGCGAGGTCGCCGAGCACCGTCGCCGGATCGGCGCCGGTATCGTATTGGTCGCGCAGCTCCTGCAACGCGCGGGGCAGATCGGCGCGCATCAGCGCTTCGAAGAGATCGATGACGCGGGCGCGGTCGGCAAGCCCGAGCATCAGCCGCACGTCCTCGGCGCGCACCGGCCCCGCGGCGTGCGCGATCGCCTGATCGAGCAGCGACAGCGCGTCGCGCACCGAGCCTTCCGCGGCGCGCGCGATCAACGCCAAGGCCTCCGCTTCGGCCGCGATCGCCTCCTTGGCGGCGATGGCCTGGAGGTGCTTCACCAACAGCGCCGCATCCACGCGGCGCAGATCGAAACGCTGGCAGCGCGAGAGCACGGTGATCGGGACCTTGCGGATTTCGGTCGTCGCGAACACGAACTTGGCGTGCGGCGGCGGCTCTTCCAGCGTCTTCAGGAGCGCACTGAACGCCTGCGGCGTCAGCATGTGCACTTCGTCGAGGATATAGACCTTGTAGCGGGCCGAGACCGGCGCGTAGCGGATGGCGTCGTTGATCGCGCGCACGTCCTCGACGGAGTTGTGGGAGGCGGCGTCCATTTCGATCACGTCGAGGTGCCGGCTTTCCATGATCGCCGGGCAGTGGACGCCGAGGACCGGCATGTTGATCGTCGGCGCGGTGACGGAACCGTCCGGCAGTTGGTAATTGAGCGCGCGGGCCAAGATGCGCGCCGTCGTCGTCTTGCCGACGCCGCGCACGCCGGTGAGAATCCAGGCCTGCGGGATGTGCCCGGCCGCAAAGGCGTTCGAGATCGTGCGCACCATCGCGTCCTGGCCGATCAGATCGGCGAAGGACGCCGGCCGGTATTTGCGCGCGAGCACGCGGTAGGAGGCGGAGGAGGTGGTCGCGTCGTCCATTGTGTGAAGCGTAGCCTGGGTCGGGCGAAGCGAAACCGGAAAGGTGCGCGGGCCTCTCGATCGTTCCCGGATTTCGCTTCGCTCGATCCGGGCTGCATCCGCATGAGCGGCGGGAGGCTGACGAGCGACCCGAACCGCGCTCGTTAGGGCTGCTTCCTTCCGGATCTGACCCGATTGGCGAGTGGCTCGTCCACCGCCAACCTCCCGCTTCTATATCGGCCGCGGATGGCGGGAAAGCAAGCGGCGCACGGTCTGGCTGCGGGCCGTGGAGCGCCGGTCTTCATCGTCCCCGGCTCACCGGGGCGGAATCGCGGCGGTGCTACGACGCGCGCGGCAAGGCCGCGCCGAACCCGTTCGGAATCTCGATATCGACTTCGAGCGTCGACACCGACTTGCCGCGGTCCATCTTGATCTGCACCTTGTCGGGCTCGAAGGCGACGTGCCGGCTGATGACGGCGAGTATCTCCTCGCGCAGGACGCCGAGGAGGTCGGGCTGGCTGCGCGCGATGCGCTCGTGCGCAAGCAGGATTTGCAGGCGTTCGCGCGCCACCGGCGCGGAGCCGCGTCGAATCAGGTTGAACAGGTTCATGCCGCTTTCCGTCCGAACAGCATATTGAGAAGACCGCGGCTTTCGCCGGGAACAAGCATGGGAACGTCCATCCCCTTGAGCCGGCGCGCCGCGTCGAAATAGGCGCGGGCGGGGGCGCTCTGCGCGTTGCTCAGCGTCACCGGCGAGCCGACGTTGGAAGCGCGCAGCACCTCCTCGCTCTCGGGAATGATGCCGAGCAGCGGCGTCGACAGGATTTCCAGCACGTCGTCGATCGACAGCATCTCGCCGCGGGTGGCGCGCGCGGGTTGGTAGCGCGTGATCAGCAGGTGCTTGTCGACGCGCTCGCCGCGCTCCGCCTTTATCGTCTTCGAATCGAGGAGCCCGATGATGCGGTCGGAATCACGCACCGACGACACTTCCGGATTGGTGACGATGATCGCGGCATCGGCGTGCCGCATCGCCAGCGTCGCGCCGCGCTCGATCCCGGCCGGGCTGTCGCAGATGATCCAGTCGAATTTCTTGCGCAACTCGGCGATGACCCGGGCGACGCCGTCCTCGGTGAGCGCATCCTTGTCGCGCGTTTGCGACGCGGGGAGGAGGACGAGATTCTCCAAACGCTTGTCGCGAATGAGCGCCTGCGGCAGCTTGGCGACCCCTTGGATGACGTTGATCAGATCGAAGACCACGCGGCGCTCGGCGCCGAGCATCAGGTCGAGGTTTCGCAAGCCGACGTCGAAATCGATGACGACGACGTTCTCGCCTTCATGGGCGAGCGCGGCGCCCAGCGCGGCGGTCGATGTGGTCTTGCCGACGCCACCTTTGCCCGATGTCACGACCAAGACCTGCGCCATATTTTGCTACCTTTCCCTGGTTCCTTGACGGAGCATGATCTTTGCCGAAAGCCGGTTTCCACTGTTCCGGATCATGCGCTAATTCATCGCCGAGATTTTCAGCGTGCGGCCTTCGAGCCAAGCCTGGGCCGGTCGGCGACGCAGGCTGCCCTCGATGTCGTCCGCGGTCTTGTAGTAGGAGTCGATGGCGAGAAGCTCGGCCTCGACGCGGTGGCAAAAGATGCGCGCGCGGGCATTGCCGGTGGCGCCGGCCAGCGCCCGGCCGCGCAGCGTGCCGTAAATGTGAATCGATCCGCCGGCGATGATCTCGGCGCCCGATCCGACCGAGCCGAGCACGGTGATGTCGCCCTCGGAGACCACGGATTGCCCCGAGCGCACCGGATTCTCGACCAGCAGCGATCCCGGCTGTTGGTGTTGCGGAGCCGAACCGGCGGCGGAAGCCGGCAGTTCGAAGGCTTGCGCGCCGCGGCCCTCGCGCAAGATCGGAGGAAGGCCCGCTTCGCCCTCGGGCACGGTGACGCCTTCGATGCCGAGGACGCGGATGTTGCGCGCCTCGATCTCCGCGATCAGCTGCGCGATCGCGCTCGCGCTCAGTTGGACGGCCGACAGATCGAGCGCCACGGGGTGGCCGGCGAAAAAGCCCTTGGAACGCTCGAGGCCGGCGTCGAGATCCGCCAGCCATTCGACGATCGGCGGCTGCGGAGTGAAGACGAACGCCATGTAGGAGCGTGCCCGAAACATCAACGATTGGCGTTGGCCGACGACGCTGGACACGGTGGTGCCTCTCCGATTCTCGACGATTCTAATTGGTTAACAAACTGCGCAGATACGGTTAACGGACGGTTAACGTGGCCGCGCCGAGCCCGCTCGCCCCGCCGCCACGGCATCGGCGCCCGGTTGCGCCATGCGATCGACCCCGCATTTCGCCGCGCGTGATGCGGGTGGGATGCGTGCTTGACCTGCAGGCCCGCCACAGCTTCAATCCGACGTCGTGAAGACGGCGGCCGGAGCTGGGCAGCACACGCCGCCGCAATCGGCTGGGAGCACGGTCACATGAGGTTCCGCATCACGCGGTCAAGCATTGCGGGCGTCGGCGCCGCGAGACACCCGCGGCCGATGTGCGGCGCGGTCGCATAAGCTGGACGTGTTCGGTCGCCGTGCCCCCAGATCCCAGCCCGCCATCGCGTCCGGCCTACGGGGGAAGCCGCATCGAGCGCGCCGCCGCCTGTCGCGGCGATGAGGCCGTGCTCGCGGCTCTGGCGGCTGATGAGCGTGCCCGCTGCTACGTGATCGGCGGCGAATTCGTGGTGCTGAAGAAGGAGCGCGACGGGTTCGATCCGCTGTTTTCGCTGCAAGCGGCCCACGCGATCGGCGCCGCGCGCGAGCGCGTGTTCCTCGGGACGCTGGACGGGGCGCCGCGCTTCGGCGTCGGCCTCGAACCGGCGTTGATCGAGCCGCTCAAGGCGCGCGATGATCTGAAAATCACCGATCTGCGCACGATCGCGCTGCAGGGCGCCGTTGCCGCCGACCATCTGTCACCGCTCGCCGAGGCCAAGGCGCTGATCGGCTGGCACGCGCGGCACCGTTTTTGCTCCGATTGCGGTGCGCCGACGCTGCCGGCGCAGGGCGGCTGGCGGCGCGACTGCCCGGCCTGCAAGGCCGAGCATTTTCCGCGCACCGATCCGGCCGTCATCATGCTGGCGATCGCCGGCAAGCGTTGCGTGCTCGGCCGCTCGCCGCGCTTTCCCAAGACGATGTGGTCGTGTCTCTCCGGCTTCGCCGAGCCGGGCGAGTCGATCGAGGAAGCGGTGCGCCGCGAGGTGCGCGAAGAGGTCGGCCTCGCTTGTGTACGGGTCAAATATTTTGCCTCGCAGCCTTGGCCGTTTCCGGCGTCGCTGATGATCGGATGCTATGCCGAGGCGCGGGGCGAAACGATCGTCATCGACAGGAGCGAAATCGAGGAAGCGCGCTGGTTCGACCGCGAGGAGCTCGAATTGATGCTGAGGCGGGCGCATCCGCAGGGATTGACCACGCCGCCGCCGCTCGCCATCGCCTACCACATCATCCGCGGCTTCGTCGAGAAGGGCGGCGATGTCTTCAACTGAAAGCCCGCGCGCCGAGGCGACGCACGGCGCGGCGGCGCCGCGCATCCTGTGCGCCGGCATCATCGTGCTCGACGAAGTTTTCCGCGTGCAGGATTTTCCGCCGCCCGACGGCAAGGCGGTGGCGAGCGAATACTTCGTCGTCAACGGCGGCTGCGCGGCGAATGCGGCTATCGCCATCGCGCGTCTCGGCGGCCGCGCGGCGCTGGCCGGGCCCATGGGCGGGCCGGCCGGAGCGGACGCGAACGGCGACAAGGTGCTGGCGGGGCTTGCCCGCGAGCGCGTCGATACCGGCGCCTGTGAGCGCATTTCAGGATCGCCGACGTCGCTTTCGGCGATCTTCGTCAACGCACAAGGCGACCGCACCATCGTGACCTATAGCGACGAGCGGGTCAAAGCGGCCGCGCCGCGCGATCCGGGGGGGCTCGCCGCCGCGGCCGACGTCGTGCTGGCCGACAACAGATATCCGCAATTCGTGCGGCCGATCTGTGCGGCGGCGCGCCGCCGCCAACTGCCGGTCGTGCTCGACGGCGACAAGCCGACGGCCGAGGACGATCCGCTCTTTCGCATGGCCTCCCACGTCATCTTTTCTTCCGAATGCCTGCGCGGCACGACCGGGTGCGACGACCTCGCCGAAGGGCTTCAGCGCGTCGCGCGGCACAGCGACGCCTTCCTCGCCGTCAGCAACGGGCCGAACGATATCCTCCTCCTGCAGGGCGGCGCGCTCGCCCGCGTGCCGGTATTCGAGATTTGCGCTGTGGATACGCTCGCGGCCGGCGACGCCCTGCATGGCGGGTTCGCACTGGCGCTGGCGGAGGGATGCAACGAAGTCGAGGCCCTGCGCTTCGGCGCCGCCGTCGCCGGGATCAAATGCACCCGCGTCGGCGGCTCCGGCGGAATGCCGTCGCGCGCGGAGGTCGAGGCGTTCCTGGCCGAAAACGCCGATGCGATGTCCGCGCCTTCCCGCGCCGGCGGGAGTTAAGCCGCCGCCGCTTGGCCCCTCCGGCGACAAGCGCCGCGCAGCCTGCCATTGATTTAGAATATCTTTCTAGGTAAATATGAATATCGCATCTTGATTAGAAGAATATATCCCAATGGACGCCATAGACCGCAAGATCCTTACCGTGCTGCAGGACAATGCCGCCCTGTCGGTCGCCGAGATCGGCAGCCGCGTCGGCCTCTCCTCCACCCCCTGCTGGAAGCGCATTCAGCGGTTGGAGGCGGACGGCGTCATTCTCAAGCGCGTGGCGCTGGTCGATCAGAACCGCATCGGGCTCGGCATCACCGTCTTCGTCTCGATCGAGACCGGCGATCATTCGCAGGACTGGCTCGACCGCTTCGCCAAAGTCGTCGGCGCCATGCCGGAAGTGATGGAGTTTTACCGCATGGCCGGCGACGTCGATTACATGCTGCGCGTGGTCGTGCCCGACACCGCCGGCTACGACGCCTTCTACAAGCGGCTGATCGCGGCGGTGCCGCTGACCAATGTGACCTCGCGCTTCGCCATGGAGAAGATCAAGGCGACCACGGCGCTGCCTATCCTCTGAGGCCGCTGCCGTCCGCGCCGTCCGCTCACGAGCCGGCATAGGCGATGGAGTTCGACTGGCGCGGGAGCAAAAAGAATTGATCGCTCAGCGTCAGCGTGCCGGTCAGGACGTAGCCGTATATCGGATTATAGCTGTACTGGGCCTGGCCCAGGATCAGATAGGTATTCGGCGCGGCCAATGTGGTGGGGATGGTCACGGACTGGCCCAGGGTCAACGCCGTGCCGTTGAGCGTATTGCTCCAGACCACCGTCGCGTTGCCCTGGCCGTCGATCGCAATCTCGGAAACGGTCTCTTGCAGACCGCCGGCCGGGTAGGGCGCGATAATGGCGGAACCGGCGTTGAGAATGTTGGTCATCTCGGCGCTGTCGATGGCGGTGTATTGGCTTGCCAGATCGGCGAGCGCGTGCGCGGTCAACGTCACCTTGCGCTTGACGGCGATGCCCTGCGTGACCTCGACGCAGCCGAGATAGAGCACGAGCATCAGCGGCAGCATGATGGCAAATTCGAGGGCCGAAACGGCGCGGCGATCCCGCAAGAAACGCACCAGCCGATCGGGCAGGCCAACGAGAGCAGTCACGGCGGGCGCCCCATCACGACGACGATGCATAGGGTTCGTTCTGGAACACGGCGGTGGCGGCGAGCAGGTCCATGCCGCCGTTCAGGTTGCCTAGATTGAGCGGGCTGAAATAGACCGGATACTGGTAATAAAGGCGCAGGACCACGACGTCGCCGGGCCCGCCGGGATTAAAGCTCAGAATCGAACTGTTGAAGGTGCCGTTCGTGATGGGCAACGTCAGATTGGTCGACGCGAACGACGAATAGGTCTCGACGTCGACATAGACGCCGCTGCTGCAATTGAAGATCGCTTGCAGTTGGTTGCAAACCTGTTGCTTGAATTGCGCGGCGGTCCAGCCCTGGGTCTGCGCCTGGCCGGTCATGATGAGACGCGCCGTGGTCGCCGCCGCCGTCTCCAGCGATTGACCGGCGAGGAAGATGATCGCGGTCTGAATAATGCCCAGGGTCAAAGCGATGAACGGCGTCGCGACCAGGGCGAATTCGACGCTGGTCGAGGCCCGCGCCTGGCGGGCGAAGCGGGAGAGCGGCGCCGAAGCGGCCGACCAAAGCGCGCGCGCCGCGAGGGTCGACTGCAGCCGAACGGACATGGACAACCTCACCGCGGCGTCGCGCCTTGGCGCGATGCGTCGCGCGGCTCTAAGTCTTATCCGACAGCCGTTGGCGATTTGTTGCGCGGATTATCGAGGCGGGCGGACCGCCCTTAAGGGGCCGTCAACCAGCCGCCGAGCCGTGTCACTTCCCCTGATTCATATTCGTGCTGCCGGCGGTCGCCCCGCCGCCGCTGAGAGTGACGGACGCGGTCGAGTTGGCCGAGTCTCGTTTCACGGCCTGGGTGTTGCGGGTGGTGGTCTCGGCAAGGGTTTCGAGGAAGTAATCCCTGTAGTCGCCGAGCGTGATCCGCGGCGAGCAGATCGGCGTGCAGCTATAGGTTTGGCGCTTGACGCCGTTATAGACCACGACGATGGGATCGTCCGGTCCGGTCACCTCGACGGTCTTCTCCGCCAGCACGGCGCCGCCGTGGTCCATGACGACGACATTGGTTGCCCCGTAGCCCTTGCCGGTGAGGACGGCGAAAAGCCGGTCTTCACTGCGCACAATCGAGACATCGGCGATGAGCGGATTGCCGATGACGACCGTCGCCGCCCGAACCGGAAGGTTCATGATCGTGGCTTGATCGAGCCGCACCACGATCGGGCCGGCCGCGTCGGCGTCGGCTGCGGCCGCCCGCAAGACGCCGGCGATGAGGAACAGGGCAATCGCCAGCCGGTGCAATAGGTTCAGATTCGCCCGGCCTCGCACGCACAACGCCGCCATCGACACTCTCCGAAACGCTACGCGGACCGGACGACCGTAAGCCGCACACCGAGAATTCCAATTGACTGCAAATTGGTGAATGAAGTGCAAATCGATCCTCCCGCCCGATGCCGCGGCCGGCGCGGCGGGTGACGCTTGCTTAACGATTGCGCGAGAATCCCCGGCCGCGGACGCCTTGCCCCGCGCCGGTCACTGGATGAACGGACGCACGAATTGCCCGCCGAAGCCCGCCGGATAATCCGGCTCGGCGATGCCATAGCGGTCGGGCAGCTCGCCGGCGGGCATGTAGAACGTGCCGAATATGAGGTCGAGAACCGGGAAGGTCGCGGCAAAATTCTTCTCGCCGCCGCGTTCCGCCGCCGTGTGATGCCAGCGGTGGAAGACCGGCGTGGCGATCACATATTTGAACGGGCCGAGCGTCCAGTTCAGATTGGCGTGGACGAAGGCCGAATGGGCGATGGTGATCGGTCCGAGCACGACGAACACATTGGGCGAGATGCCGGCTAGCAGCATGACCACGTCGGCGATCACGGCGCCGAACAACATATTGATCGGGTGGAAACGGGCCGCCGAAATCCATTCCAGCTCTTCGGAAGAGTGATGCACCGCGTGGTACTTCCACAGCCGCGCGCCGTGGAAGAGGCGGTGCGTCCAATAGGTGATGATGTCTTCGCCGATGAGAAACAGCACCATTTGCGCGACGAGCGGAAGTTGCGCCAGCGGGCCGTGGCCGTTCTCGTAGAAAGCGATCAGATCGTCGGTCGTCCTGATGCCGAACAGAACCGCCGCGCCGGCGATGAGCAGGCCGATGCGGAAATAGCGCGTGATCACCGGGATGAAGAACCAATAGCAGATGTCGGTGGCGAGATCGCTCTTGCGCCACCACGGCCGGCCGGGATTGCAGGCCCAGAACGAGGTCAGCAAGGTGAAGACGACCGCCAATCCCAGCGAGATCGGAATGCTTTTCAAAAAGCTGTGGCCGATATCGACGATGACGGTGAGCAATTCTTCCTTCATGTCTCGACCGCGTTTTTTGAGGTCCGCCGGCGTTGGCCTCCGTGCCGGCGCGGAACGCCTCAGGTGATATGAAGCGCATTAATAGGCGATGAATGGCGGCGCGCCGCAGCCGCGTGCCGCGGGTATTTGTGGGTTGCGGCAACGGCGGATCGCCGACTTGCACAGGCGAAATATTTTTCCGCCACGCCGTCGGCGGAAATGCCCATCGCGGCGTCCGCGTTGTTCGTGTTCGGCGTCGCGTGCATGGGAAGGCTTTGCTTGCCGGCAAGCCGCGGGAGCTGAAGTATGATCATGACAAGGAACACGCTGTTAACTATATCGCACATCGCTCTGTTGCCCCCTGGTTTCATCGATCGATTTAACGGCCTCGCAAGCTCTGATTGATAGGTTCCGGCCTTGATCCAAATGGTCCTGGCAAACGGACATTGGGTCATGCGCAGACAGCCACATGTGGACCTAAGGAGCCAACTGATGAAAACCCTTGTTTCGCGTTTTGCGAAGGACGAGTCGGGCGCCACGGCCATTGAGTATGGCCTGATCGCCGCCGGCATCTCCGTTGCGATCATCGCTGTCGTGAACGGCCTCGGCACCAAGCTGAACTCGACGTTCAGCAGCATTTCCACCCAGCTTAAGTAAGCGGCCTTGTGCCGGGTTATGCGAGGGCTCCGGTCGGTCGCCGGGGCCTTTTCGCTTTGCGGCGCTTGTCGGCGGCGGGTCCGCTAACCCGCTTTCAATCCACGTCGGATAAACCTCGTGCCGGAACGACCTCGACGGTGCCGGCTTGCCATGGCCATGCTCACTGAAGCGATCGAGTTGACGCTGTTCCCGGCCGTCATGGCGTTCGCTGCCGCGAGCGATCTGTTCACCATGACGATCGCCAACCGCGTCTCGCTCATGCTCGTCGGCGGCTTCGCGTTGCTCGCGGTCCTGACCGGGATGAGCGGCGCCGATCTGCTCGCCCATGCCGAAGCGGCGGCCGCGGTGCTCGCCGTCGTCTTCGTCTTCTTTGCCTGCGGCTGGATCGGCGGCGGCGACGCCAAGCTGGCGGCGGCCACGGCCCTGTGGCTCGGTTTCACCCACCTCGCCGATTATCTCCTTTACGCGTCGCTGCTCGGCGGGGCGCTGACGCTGCTGCTCATCCAGTTTCGCGCCCTGCCGCTGCCGCAGTTGTTCGTCGGCCGGGAATGGGCCGAACGGCTGCACCGCCGCGACAGCGGCGTGCCTTACGGTATTGCGCTCGCCGCCGCGGCGCTGCTCGTCTATCCGCATACCGAATGGATGACCGCCGTCGGCGGCATCTAATCTCAATGATACGGAATCCGTGATTCCTGCTTCGTCATTCCGGGGCCGAGCCAACGGGTCCGGCCCGAAGTGGCCGGCCCGATGATAAATTCAGCGAGGAGCCCGGAATCTATAACCCCGGCGCAGGGAGTATGGATTCCGGACTCGCCGCCATCCAAGTCGGCTGGCGCCGACTTGGCCCCTCAAGTGCTGATCTCGGGTAAACCGAGATCGGCGGCGATCCGGAATGACGATGACCCGGTCAAACCGAATCCGTAAAGAGGTAAGGGCCCGATACGCAAGCCCGCCGCAACCCCAAATTAACTCGATTTGGATACGCCTCATTAACCATGCTTTGACGTTTAGCTGCTGAAATCCGTAGTCGCTCGACCGCAGCGTTGCTTGGGAAGTGAAGCGTAATGAAACCCGCGCGTCTCATCGTACTGGGCGTCGCCCTCGTTGCTGGCGGCACGGCGGCTTTTCTCGCCCGTGGCGGCCGGCAACCCGAACCGCCGAAGCAGGTGGCGCAGCTCGCCACGATCGACGTCCTGGTCGCCAAGTCCGATCTCG
>JASHPW010000023.1 GCA_030037895.1 Xanthobacteraceae bacterium
TGGGCTTCGGGACCCTCCTGGGCCCCCTGAACGAGTCCGTCTCCACCATCATCAATCAGATGATTGACAATGGGAGCCTGCAGAACAGCATCGGTGGGTTCCTCGGCCGTGGGATGAAGATTCGAGGCGGCGGCTACACCATGGCCCCCTTTGAGTTCAAGCGGGTGGACAGCACTGGCGACGATATCAAGAAGAACATGGTGATGTTTGAGCCGCGCGAAGTGCCGCAGGTCCTGTTCCAGCTCCTCGGCCTGCTTATCGAGTATAGCAACCGCATCGCTGGCACGACTGATGTGATGGTGGGAGAGAACCCTGGCCAAAACACCCCCGCCTCCACCTTTCAAGGCCTGCAGGAGCGAGGGCTGAACATCTACGCTTGGATCTTCAAGCGGGTCTGGCGGTCGATGAAGCAGGAGTTCAAGCAGCGCTACATCCTGAACTCCCAGTTCACTGGGGCGTGGAAGAGCTTCGGGCCGGATAACTCGGTGGTGTACAGTGAGGACTACAAGGGCAATCCTGATCAGATTGCGCCTGTCGCCGACCCCAACATGCCCTCGACCACCATGCGCTTGCAGCAAGCCATGTTTGTAGCGCAGCGGGCGCAGGTCGTCCCTGGGTACGCGCACGATGAGGTTGAGCGCGCGGTCCTTCGCGCCGTGCGCGCGCCGAACCCCTCACGATTGTATCCTGGGATGGGTAAGGCCCAGCCCCTCCCCAACCCCAAGCTCGAGATCGAGCAGCTGAAGCTGAAAGGGATGCAGCTCAAGCTGAGCAACGATCAGAAGAAGTGGGCGAACGAGTTGATGGAGGAGCGTCGGCTGAACGACGCGAAGATCGCGAACCTACAGGCACAGAGTGCGAAGTTGGTTGCGGAAGCTGGCGGTGTCAAATCCGCCAATCAGCTCAAAGCCTTCGAGCTCGCGCTCGGCGCGTTGCAACAGTATAGCCAGATGCTTAGCCAGCGAATAGAAGGACTTACCAATGCCGCCAATAACCAGTCGTCTGCCAACGGGAGTGCCCAGTCTGGAGGACTGGGAGGCGTGGAAGAGTCAGGGGATGACGCAGCTCTGGATGGCGGCGCTGGTGCAGGAGCGGGAGCGGCTGAAGGAGCTCTGGGCGGAGGGGGGAATGGGGCAGGACCAGGTGGCGCAAGCCTTCGCAGTCAGTAAGTGTCGAACGTACAAACAGCTAGCGGAGATGAGTTATGACGAATTCTGTGCAAGTGTTACAGGAGAGGACGAGGAGCGAGGACTCAACGCCCTCGAAGACCGAGCCGCCGACGGCGCCGACGAGCCCCTTATCGACCTCGACGAGCTTAGGTAGGCGAAGGACGCCACTGTGGTTACAGCGCTTGCGACTTTGGCTGCATCCTTGGCCAAACCCAAGCGGGCTTGATCCGGTGGGGCATGCGGTGTTGCTGGTTGCTTACCAACCTGAGTTTGAGGCAGCGCAGCGCGCCGGCCTTGCCATTCCGGACGAGGAATTTCGCCTCGCCGGGATGATGGTGGAGATGAGGGCGCAGGTACTGGCCCTTGGGCCAGATACCTGGCGGAATGACCAAGACACTTGGCTGCGGCGTCTAATGACGCCCTGGCGCCCTCGCGCTCTGCCCGGCGACAAGGTCATGGTGAGTAGGATGGCCGGCGCGGTACTGCATGGGCCGAAGGACGGGAAACTGTATCGCATGGTCAACGACCAGGACGTTTTCGTGAAGATCGTAGACGAGGCTGAGAAGCCCGTCTACCCCCACTGAGGTAGCGTGTCATGAGTGCAGATAGCCAGGCAGTTAGTCAGGAAGCGCAGCAGCTCGAGGCTGAGGCCCGTCGGATGGGGTGGAAGCCGAAGGAGGAATTCCGCCGGCCGCCGGAGGATTGGATAGACGCCAAAACCTTCGTCGAGCGCGGGAAGGAAATCCTGCCGATCGTTCGCTCCCGGCTGGAGCGAGCGGAGGTTGAGAATCAGTCATTGAGAGATAGGCTTGCGGCCGCGGAGACCCGCGCTACCGAGCAGCAAGGCCAGATTGATGGCCTCAAGACGTTCAGCACGGAGGTTGCACAGCAACAGCGTGAGCGCATGAGGACCGAGCTCCTGGCTGAGCTCTCGGCGGCGCGGGAGAAGAACGATGTCGCGGCGGAGGCAGCGGTGCTAGATAAGCTCGCCGCGACGCGGGAGAAGCCTGCCGCAGCGGCTGCGACGAAGCCCAACGGCAACGGCGCAGCTGCTCCTGCCGCCGCTGCCCCGCGCCCTCAGGACTCGCCCGTATTCCAGGCCTGGCTGCGAGAGAACGACTGGTTCGAGAAGGACCCTGTGATGCGCGCAGCGGCGCTTGAGATCTCCGCGCAGATGGGCAAGAGCGGCGAGCTCGCGAATATGGACCAGCAGGGCAGGCTGGATATGCTTGCGCGCGAGACGCTGAAGCGCTTTCACGCCCCTGCCCCTCCCGCTGCGAGATCACGGGTGGAGGGCGGCGGCCGCCCTGCCGCCGCAACCGAATCGACGAGTACCGAGGACGCAACTTACGACAACCTTTCCGCCGACGCGAAGGCGGCTTGCGACGGCCAGGCCGTCCGTCTCAACTTAGTGGGAGAAGGAAAGGCTTTCAAAACCCTTGCCGAATGGCGCGCTCACTACGCCAAGATGGTAGCTTAACGGAGACCTGCTATGACCCCGAGGACGAATGTGTTGGATAAGGCGCTGAGGGAGGAAGCTGCGCAGCTCGCTGCGAAACTCGATGAGAATACGCAGGCAGCCGCGCCACCTCCCCCGGACACCCCTGAGAAGCACGCCGCCGCAAACCCCGCGAATGCGAAGGTGACGGCGCTGAAGCTCCCGCCCCGCAACAGCGTGCATCGCTGGACGACGGGCCGGCGGCGGCTGGAAGTATCACCCCTGCCCGGCTACATCATGTACTGGCATCGCGCCAGCGATGTCCCGGATGCGATCGACGCGGGGTGGGAGTTCGTCGATAAGCAGGAAGTCCAGCTCAACCCCTTCCAGATCGGTGGGGATTCGCTGCTGGGAGGCAACACCGACCTTGGCTCGCGCGTGAGCGTGATTGGCTCGGCCAGTCAGGGCGAGCGCCTGTACCTCATGAAGCTCCACGAGACCTACGCTCGCCAAGACCGTGACGCGCGGTTTCGGGCGAACGCGGGGAGCCTGCGTAGCATCTTCGTCGGCGAGCGAATCGTCGATCCCGAGTCTAGCCAGCTAGTCAGTCCTGACGGGAGCACGTACGTGAAGACTCCGTACGTCCCGTTGTTCCAGCGAAGCAAGGTAGCGCCTCAAGTAACCGGGGCGGTTGTTCGGCAATAACTCTTCACCTTTAGGAGGCTTGTAGATGTCAGTCATCAATCCAAACAAGCCCGCAGGGCTAGTCCCGGTTGCTTCGCTGATTGCGAGCATGGGGGGCTTCA
>JASHPW010000024.1 GCA_030037895.1 Xanthobacteraceae bacterium
GTGCGGCGGACGGTGTAGGCGGGGTCGAGCTCAAGTCCTGCTGCAGCCGCCGAGCGTGCGGCTTCTTTTTGGCCGAGATGCGCCAGCGCGCAAGCCAGGAGGAATTGCGATAATGGAAAATTTCTGTTCGCCTCGATCGATCTACGCAACCACATTGCCGCTGCTTCGTCATCGCCCAAACATAGCTTGGCAAAGCCCCCCAACATCGCCCAGATATACAAATTGCTGTCGCGCGGCGAGAGCCTGATGCCCTCCTGGACATGCCACTCGGTTTCCTCGGCGCGGCCAATGACCATCTTGGCACAGGCCAATACGCCGCCTTGAGCATGCGTCAAATTCCGGTCAAGCGCCAAGGCACGTTCGGCTTCGGCGATGGCCATCGATCCACGATTCGTGTGAATGCAGACAAGCCCCAACCAGGTATGCGCCCAAGGATGGTTGGGTGCGAGCGCTAGGGCTTTGTTCAGCGCCGCTTCCGCCGATACGAGGCGCGCTGCGCGATCATCAGCCAAGCCCCCGCCGACCAATTCTGCGTCGATTCTTGCCTGGCCCACCAGCGCGTCGACATTATTCGGATCGAGTTCCAGTGCCCGTTCAAAGCAGGCGCGTCCCTTGGCGAAGTATTCGGGGTGCACACCCCGGTTCGCCCAAGCCATCCCCTGGAAATAGAGGTCCATCGAATCCGGGTTGGGTGCCTGCTCCGCGCGGCGGGCTTCGAGCGCGATCAACTCCGCGTTTAAGGCGTTGGCCAATCGCGCGACGATTTCGTCCTGCATGTCGAATAAATCTGCGATGGGCTTGTCGAAACGTTCCGCCCATAGATGGATGCCGGTCTCTGCACTGATAAGCTGCACGTTCACGCGGAGCCGGTTGTTACCCCGCTGAACGCTTCCTTCCAGCACGTAGCGAACCCGAAGGTCGCGTCCGATCTGCTTAACGTCGACATGCTTGCCCTTGTAGGTGAAGGCTGTGTTACGTGCGATGACAGCCGCGCCGGAAATTCGAGACAAATCCGTCGTTAGACTCTCGGTCACGCCGTCGACGAAGTATTCCTGCTCGGGATCGCCACCCAAATTGGCGAAGGGCAAGACCACGATGGACAGACGCGGTGCTGGAGATGGCGCTGCGGTTTGCGCCAATGACGCAGCCGGCTTCGCCTGGGCGGGGACGCCGACCTGCAAAGAATAGGCCCGGATCGGTTGGGCGATATTTTTGAGCTGTTGCTCGCCCATATCGCTGACCGCAAAATCGAGCCTGGCTTTCACTTGCCGATAGGCGTCCTCAGACAGGCAGATTGAGCCAGGCTTGGCGATCCCCTCGAGCCGCGCCGCGATGTTGACGCCATCGCCCATAAGATCGCCGTCACTCTCCTCGACCACGTCGCCGAGGTGAATGCCGACGCGAAACTCAATGCGGCGCTCAGGAGGAAGGCCGACATTTCGTTCGATCATGCCGCTCTGCACCTCGATGGCGCACCGCACGGCATCCACCACGCTGCGGAATTCGACGAGGCTTCCGTCGCCGGTACGCTTCACGATGCGCCCATTATGCACCGCAATGGTAGGATCGATCAGGTCGCTGCGGAGCGTTCGCAGCCGCGCCAGCGTGCGGTCTTCGTCCGCGCCGGCAAGGCGGCTATACCCGACAATGTCGGCTGCCAGAATTGCTGCAAGTTTCCGCTGCTCCGACACGACAACCTCCCTGCAGCAAGTTCAAGAGTAGCACAACTGTGGGCGTAAGAATGATTGGCGGAAGCTATTGGAGGGTTTCCTCCATTGGCGATGTCGCTTCCTGGCACAAAGCGTCGGAATGCCATTTGGCCGACAAACCGTCGCTTCCGGGGAAGAACGGGCGCGGTTCGTCGGGGCGATCCGGCAACGCGATCAATAGCGGATGACGGGCGGCAGCTTCTTGGCGCTTTCGATCCAGCGCCTGACCGTGTTCACCGACGGTAGAAGCTGCACCAGCTTGCGCCGGTCATTGGCTTCCTTCATTTTTTCGACGAGCTTCTGCGGATTGCGATATTTGAGCTCGTTGACCGTTTGGACGCCGACGGTGCGCAGGAGTTCCGAATATTCCCAGCCGACGCCTTTCACGCGCATGCGATCGGCGGCGGTCACCCAATCGAGCACGCGCTTCTCGTCGGTTCCGGTCTTCTCGGCCACCTTGATGCGCTGCTTCGGCGTTTTCGCCGACCGCAGCAGGCTCACCGTCGTGCGGATCCCTTCCGACTTCAGGATCAAGGCGATATCGGCGCCGATGCCGCGAATATCGGTGATGGGATACTCCATCGATTCCTCCCCTCAGCCGCGCAATATCGGCCCCTCAGGCAAGTCCGCACTCAAACGAATTGCGCGAGGCCGGGGATGGCGGCGACAAACGCGCCGACCTCGTCCTCGCCGACTTTCTCGCGCGCATAGGCGATGAATTGCCGGGTGATGTCCTGCACCTGCCCCATGCTCAGCCCGGCGGCCATCATGCGCATGCCCGCGCCCATCACCCCGCCCATGCCGCCGCCGTCTTCGCTTGCGGCTTTCCGCATCAGGGTCTCGGCGCCGGGAAGTTTGGCCAAGAGCGGTTGCACCTTGTCGGCCGGTCCCTCCTTGGCCAGGAAGTCGAGTATGATGCCGACCGCTTTTTCGGTGGTGGCTCGGTCGATATCGAGATTGGTAACGAGACGCCCGATCAGGTCGTCCATGATGCCCCCCGGCAACATTGCTCGGCACGTTTTTGCCATAATGTACATTCGCATGCGGCGTGACAAGCGAATGTCGGCGGAATGGACGGTTTGACGCGCTCATAAGTTTCGAACGTTGCAAACATGCAACGCTTTGCCCCCGACCGGCGCTATGACGACCCCGCTATAAATACCGAGGCAACGTTTTTCGGCCCCGATTGTCGAAGATGTCGGCGGCTGGAGAAGGCGAATTGTGGCCAATCCGGATCAGACGGGAAAATTTTGTCGGCAAGAGTGACAATGAGGAATATCTCGCGTTCGCTCTCGCCAACGTCCCGGCCTTGCCGCCGGCGTGACCGGGGCACGGCCTCGCCCTTGACGACCTCGCGGCAGGTTGCTCGAAATATGGCGCGCGCCGTAGTTGCCGGCGTCGCGACTGCAGTTGTCGCCGAGTTGACCAAAGCGACCGGCAGCAGGAGCGCAGGCTCGATCGGCAAGGCCGTCCTGCGTGGCAGCACGCATGACGGCGTCATGAGGCACGGTGACATCATGGTGGCGTCCGAAATTCTGCCCGCGGTTCTCGCGCGTATCGACCGTGATCTCGACGCGAGCCTCGATCGCTTGTTCGCATTGTTGCGCATCCAGTCAGTGTCGACCGATCCGGCCTATGCCGCGCAATGCCGCGCCGCGGCCGAGCACGTCGCGGCCGACCTGCGCGGCCTCGGATTCGAGGCCGGCGTGCGTCCGACTGCCGGCAATCCGGTCGTCATCGGCAAGAGCGGCAACGGTCGGATCGGCGGCCAAGCCGGCGGACAGGCCCCGCGCGTGCTGTTCTACGGCCACTATGACGTGCAGCCCGTCGATCCGCTCGATCTGTGGACGACCCCGCCGTTCGAGCCGCGCCTCGAGACGCTCGACGGCGGACGGAAAATCATCGCTGCGCGCGGCGCCAGCGACGACAAGGGCCAAGCCATGACCTTCGTCGAGGCGTGCCGCGCGTTCAAGGCCGTGACCGGCAGCCTGCCGCTCGACATTACCATGATGATCGAAGGCGAGGAGGAATGCGGCTCGAAGCACCTGTTCGCCTTCGTGCGCGACAATGCCGACGAGTTGCGGCGCGACCTTGCGCTCGCCTGCGACACCGGCATGTGGGACGCGCAGACGCCGTCAATCACGACCTCGCTGCGCGGGCTTCTTTACGAGGAGGTCAGGCTCACCTGCGCCGACCGCGATCTGCATTCAGGGGTGTTCGGCAGCGCCGCGCGCAATCCGATTCATGTGCTTGCGGATATTCTCTCCGCGCTGCACAAGCCGGACGGCTCGGTTGCCATTCCCGGCTTCTACGACGGCGTGAAAGAGCTGCCGCCGGGAATCAAGGCCGATCTCGCCGCGCTTGATCTCACCCCGGAAAAATTCCTCGGTCCCATCGGGCTGAAAATCCCGGCCGGCGAGAAGGACCGCATGCTCATCGAGCAGATCTCGACGCGGCCGACCGCCGAGATCAACGGCATCGTCGGCGGCTATACCGGGGAAGGCGCCAAGACCGTCATTCCCGGCAAGGCCATGGCCAAGGTGTCGTTCCGCCTGGTCGGCGCGCAGGACCCGAATAAAATCCGCGCCGCGTTCCGCAACTTTGTCCGCGCCCGGCTTCCTGCCGATTGCGCCGTGGAGTTCGGCAATTTCGGCAGCGCGCCGGCATTCGACGTGGCCTTCGACAACCCGGCGCTCGGCAAGGCGCGCGCCGCGCTCACCGCGGAATGGGGCAAGAAGGCGGTGACGGTCGGCGCCGGCGGCTCGATTCCGATCGTCGGCGATTTCAAGACCGTGCTCGGCATGGATACGCTGATGGTCGGCTTCGCGCTCGACGACGACCGCGTGCATTCACCCAACGAGAAGTTCGATCTCAAGTGCTTCCACAAGGGTATCCGCAGTTGGGCGCGGATTCTGGCGGCGCTGGCGGGATAACGGCGCTATCCGCCATGTGCGGTCCGCCAACGGCCGGTCGCGGCCGCCGCGGAAAGATGCGTCAGGAATTGCGCCGGCAGATCGCACGGCAATAATGCCGGCGCGTCGCAATGATCGCTCATCGTGGTCATCGCTTGCGTCCGGATGTCGATCGTCTGGCCGCACAGGGCGTGGAAGCGAGCGACGATGGCGGCGAGCGCTTCGATGTCGGCGTCGATCAGGACCGATGCCGCAGCGGTGACGCAGCGCTCGCCGGGGCCGCATAACTGCCAGTGCTGCGCTAGGCCGGCGATCTTGGGCCGGCAGCGGCGAGATCGTGGCGGCCGTCGCAGAACGCTCCCGGTGTTTTGCCGACGCGGGCGACGACGCCGAAATCGGCCAGGGCGGCGCCGATCAGCAGGCCAAGCTCGTCGTAGATGCGATCCATCGAAATTTCGCCGAGGGGATATCTCGCTATCATTGCGATCTGCACGGTGCCCGGACCGATCGGAAAAACGCCGCCGCCGGAGCGGCGCACCAGCACCGGCCAGCCAAGTTCCGCGAGCCGCGCCGTTGCTGCGGCGAAGTCCGGCCAGCGCGTCTGGCTGCGAGTCACGATCAATGCGGGTTGCGAGCGCCAAATGAGGATCGTCTGCTGGCGAGCACCGGCGGCGATCTGGTCGGCAAGCGCGTGTTGGCGCCGCAAGCCGATCCCCGCCGACTCGGGGTCGCCAGCGACGATGATTTGCCAGCCGGTGGCGCGTGCGCCCGACGGAAGCCGATATCGGCCGGCCGCGCCCCCACCGAAGGCCGGCCGTTCAGGCACCGTCGATCCGGCCAATCAGCGTTCCGGGCTTCACCACGCCGTCCTTGGGAACGAGGATATGCAACCGCCCGGCCGCGGGAGCCGTGATGTCGAACACGGTCTTTTCGACCATCAATTCGGCGATCTTGGCTCCGGCTTCGACGCTGCTGCCGTCACGATAGAACCAGTTGCCCACGACCCCCTCGGGTATTTTGCTGGTATCCCAAAGCCCTTCGGGCACGGCGACGTCCGACAAGTCAGTGCCCCTTCTTCACGCTGTCACGGACCGCCTCGGCGACCTTGCCGGCGTTGGGCAGCGCGAACTGCTCCATCGGCCGTGAATAAGGAATGGGAATATCGGGATAGGCAAGCCGGCGCGGTTTTGCTTTGAGCACCGTTGGATCACGCTCGACCACCGAGGCGATGATCTCCGCGGTCACGCCGAAGCTCGAATAGTCCTCGTCGACGACGATGAGCCGTCCGGTCTTGGCGACCGACTTGAATACCGCTGCGCGGTCGAGCGGCACCAATGTGCGCAGGTCGATGACCTCGACATCGATCCCCTCCTTCGCCAGTTGCTCCGCGGCATCGAGCGCGTGATGCACCATCATGCTCAGAGCGACGACGGTGGCGTCCTTGCCGGGCCGCACCACCTTGGCCTCGCCGAACGGGATCTCATAAGCCTCGTCCGGCACCTCGGTCGCCGCCCGTTCCGGCGAGGCCATCCACGCCAGGCCCTGCAGGCCCTTGTGGAACATGTACAACACCGGGCCGTCGTCGCGGATAGCGGAAATCATCAGCCCCTTGGCGTCATAGGCGTTCGCGGGCACGGCGACCTTGAGGCCGGGCATATGGGCGAAGGTCGCGTGCAGCGTCTGCGAATGCTGGCCTGCATCGCTGTAGCCGCCGCCGGTCGCGGTCATGATCACCATCGGCACTTTGCAATTGCCGCCGGAGAAGTAAATGTTCTTGGCCGCCAGATTGTAGATGGCGTCCATGCAGACGCCGAAGAAATCGACGAACATCAGCTCGACGATCGGCCGCATGCCGGCCATCGCCGCGCCGACGCCGGCGCCGATGAAGGCGGTCTCGGAGATCGGCGTATCGCGGATGCGCTGATCGCCGAACTCGGCGAGCAAGCCCGTGGTGGCGCCGAAAATGCCGCCATAGGTGGCGATGTCTTCGCCCATGACAAAGACCGAAGGATCGTTGCGCATTTCATTGGCAATGCCTTCGGCGATGGCGTGCGACATCGTGAGGATGCGGTTGCTGCTTGGCATGGCGTTGTCTCCCGAATGCGATTTTGTTGATCGTTGGATTGTGCAGAGGCTTCAGGCAAAGACGTGCTCGAGCGCTTCGGCGGGAGCCGGGTAGGCGCTTTTGCGGGCGAAGGCGAAGGCTTCGTCCACCTCCTTGCGCGCCGCAGCGAGCGCGGCGTCGGCTTCCGCGACCGTCACTCCGCGGTTGGCGGTCATCTCCTTGCGCAGCCGCTCGATCGGATCTTTCGCCTTCAGCGCGGCGACCTCGCCGGCCGGGCGATAGACTTCGGGATCGCCCTGGAAATGCCCGTAATAGCGATAGGTCTCGATCTCCATGAGAGTCGGGCCGCCGCCCGAGCGGGCGCGTTCGATGGCTTCGCCCGCGGCGGCAAAGATCGCCAGCGTGTCGTTGTCGGCGATATGCACGCCGGGAATGCCGTAAGCCACGGCGCGCACGCTGTTGTCGGCGACCGCCGTCGATTTCGACTTCGGCACCGAGATGGCCCAGGAATTGTCCTCGATGACGAACAGCACCGGCAGATTCCACCGCGCCGCGAGATTGAGCGCCTCGTGGAAGGCGCCCTGGTTGGCGGCGCCTTCCCCGACATAGGCGACCGCGACCGCCTTGGTGCCGCGCATCTTCGCCGCCAATGCCGCGCCCACGGCCGGCCCGGTGCCTTCCGCGACGATGCCGCTGCAGGCGAAATTCACTTTCGGATCGAGCAGATGCATATGACCGCCGCGGCCGCCGGCCAGGCCGGTCTTCTTGCCGAAAATCTCCGCCGTCATCCTGTTGAGATCGACGCCTTTGGCGATTGCCTGATGATGCGGTCGATGGGTTGCGGTCACCGTGTCCTCGGAGCGCAGATGCACGCAGATGCCCGCCGCGCACGGCTCCTGTCCGGCGGAAAGATGCATTTCACCCGGTACCGGGCCGGCACCGATGTCGAATTTCGGCGATTTGCCCTCCATATAAGCCGCGGCCATGCTGTCCTCGTAATAACGTGCCTTGGCCATGGCGGCATACATCCACAGCAATTGTTCTTTCGTCGGCTTCATGAGACTCCTCCGCTCCCAATTTGCCCGGCATCGCCGGCTGGCGTTCTCCCGGCTTGGATATGCAATATCTGCGTCGCGTTATCACTATGGGAACGGTGTCCTCCGCGACGCCTTGATCCTGATCAAGACGCACGCCGGCGCAGCCGCATCGCTGCGCCGCAATGTCCCGGTTGTTGCCGACGTCAATCGGTCGCCGCGGCGATCAGGCGCGGACTGACGAACCGGTCCAGCCGGCCGGCGTTCGGATGCAGCCGCGACCAGTCGTCGAGGGGAAAATCGATGACGACGAGGCCGGACGTCGGCAGTTTTTCGGTGATACGCTCGCGCGCCTCCACGTCGCCGGAGGCGATCAAACGCACCGCGAGGTCGTGCAGGCCCGGATTGTGGCCGATGACCAGGAGCGCGTGCGCGTCGCGCGTCTCGCGGATGATGCCGAGGAGCTTCTCGACGCCGGCGTTGTAGATGCGTTCATCTTTGACGAGCCGCGGCACCTTGGCAAAGGCCGCGGCGACAAGCGTCCAGGTCTGTTCCGCGCGCGTCACCGGCGAGACCAGAGCGAGGTCCGGAACGAGGCCGTGGCGCGCCATGTAGGCGCCGACGACGGGCGCGTCGTCGCGACCGCGCTTGGTGAGCTTACGGTCGCGGTCGCGCGCGCCGGGCTCGGGGCGCTCGGTCTTGGCATGACGCAACAGCAGCAGACGACGCATGCGGCGGCCTTTGGCGGCGAGGTCGCTTTCTCGGCCCCGGGAGTCTAGCATAGGCGGCCGCCTGCCGGCACTGGCGCGGAACAATAACGGCGATGGATCCGAGCGATACCGCAGCTTACGGCGAAAGCTGGTACGCGGTGACAATGGTGGGGGCGACGCGGCGGCCGCAGCTCACGCTCGACCTCGATGTCGACGTCTGCGTGATCGGCGGCGGGCTTGCCGGACTGACGACGGCGCGCGAGGTGGCCCGGCGCGGCTGGTCGGTCGCGCTGGTGGAAGCCGGCCGCATCGCGGCCGGCGCCTCGGGCCGGAACACCGGGTTCGTGCTGCCCGGCTTCGCCGCCGAGGTCGACAGCCTCATCGCTCGTGTCGGCCTGCCGCGCGCCAAGGATTTGTGGGCGCTGTCACAGGCCGGCCTCGAATACGTCCGCGACACCGTCCGCGACGAAACCATGGCCGGCATCGATCCACAGGACGGCTGGCTCTACGTCTCCAAGACCGACAATGGTGATGAGTTGCGGCGCTTCGCCGAACGCCTCGGCGAAGTCGGCTGCGAGATCGAGGAATGGCCGACCGAGCGCGTGCGCGCGGCGCTGCGCAGCGAGCGTTACTTTCACGCCATCCATTATCCGCGGGCGATTCACATCCACCCGCTCAATTACGCCCTCGGTCTTGCCGCCGCCGCCGAGCGCGCCGGCGCCCGCATCTTCGAGCACACGCCGGCCACCGCCATCGATCCCGCGGGCGTGCGCAAGCGCATCGTCACGCCGGCGGCGCGGCTGCGCGCCAATCACGTCGTGCTCTGCGGCAACGTGCAGATCGGGGCGGTGATGCCGCGGCTTGCGGCCACGCTCATTCCGGTCACGACCTATGTGATCACGACGGCCCCGCTCGGCCCGCGTCTCGGCGAAGCGATCGGCTATCGCGGCGCGGTCAGCGACACGGATCTGGCCGACAATCACTATCGCATCGTTGGCGGCGACCGGCTGATGTGGTCGGGCCGGGCGACGACGTGGACGCGCCATCCGCGTCGCTATGTGCGCGCGTTGACCGCGGACATCAGGAGGACCTACCCCCAGCTCGGCGAGGTGGCCGTCGACCATGCCTGGTGCGGCACCTTGGGCAATACCATCCACCGCATGCCGCAGATCGGCGAGCTCGGCCATGGCGTATGGCTGGCGAGCGGCTTCGGCGGCCACGGTCTCAATACCACGGCCTTGGCCGGCAACCTCATCGCCCGCGCGATCGTCGACGGCGATCAAACCTGGAAGCAATTCACGCCGTTCGAGCTCGTTTGGGCGGGCGGACTTCTCGGTCGCGTGGTGGCGCAAATATATTATTGGAGCAAACGGCTGCGCGATGCCGAGGCCGGGCGCCGTGCCCGCGCCGCCGAGATCGCGCGCCGGCGCGTGCACGCGGCCGAAACGGTGCCCGCGGCCGAACAACAGCACCCCGTGGCGGCGAGCGAGGACGCCGCTGCGCCGGAGACGATGGCGCAGGCTGTGCTCGTGCCCGACCTCATTCTCCCGCCGGCTGCCGGAGTGGACTCTCTTCCGCCACCCGCCGGCGTGGACTCTCCTCCGCCCGCTGCCGGCATGGAGCTGCCGGCGCAAACGCCAACTCCGCCGGACATCGTCGCCGCCGCGAAACCGCCGCGGCGTCGCAAGCGGCGTAAGCGAGCCCCAACGTGACGAGGCCATGCGTAGGCGCGGCGATCGGGGCGGATTGCGGGAGGACGGGCAATAATGGGTTAATCATAGGGTTTGATTCGCCCGCTTGATGGTCACGAACAAATCGGCAACAACCGTGTCGGTCCGGTGCCCAAATAGGCGATCCGCTTTCGCTTTCTGAATATATATTTGCGCTATGATGATTCCGGGAATGGAGCGGGGGGCGCTTTCTCGATGTCACTGACGCGCGGATTGGCGATCGCCGTGTTTCTTGCAGCGATGCGCGGCATCGCCGCGGCGGCCGATCTGTCGGTGCCGGCGCCAACGCCCGCTGTGCCGCCGACCGACACGGCAGTGCCCGCATCCGATTGGATCGTCACGCTCGGCGCCGAGACCCGTCTGGTTCCGGCCTGGCCGGGCGCACCGATCACCGAACCCATGGTGAGTGGCCTGCCGCTTTTGGGCATTCGCCAGCCTGGAACCCCGCCTGTTTTTTTCGGCGAGCGCGACAGCTTCGGATTCAGGGCCTTTGACTTCGGCGCGTTCAAGTTCGGCCCCGCCCTGAAACTCATCTGGCAGCGCAATGCGTCCGCCTATCCCGAGCTGAACGGGTTGGGCAACGTCAATTACGCGCTGCAGGCCGGCGGCTTTGCCGAATTCTGGGCGGTGCCGTGGCTGCGGCTGCGCGGCGAGGTCCGTCAAGGTTTTGGCGGCGAAACCGGCGTCACCGGCGATCTGTTCCTGGATGCGATCGCGCCGCTCGGACAATTCAGGTTCTCCGCCGGACCGCGGATGACCCTGCAGACGACGCCGGCGGTCAGTCCTTATTTCAGCATCAGCGCGGCGCAGGCCGTCGCCTCGGGGTTGCCGGCCTACAGCGCGACCGGCGGATTCTATTCATATGGCGCCGGCGGCAAGGTGGAATATTTCTGGAGCCCGCAATGGGAGACTCACGGCTTCGTGGAATATGAACGGCTCACCGACTCGGCTGCCGATTCCCCGCTCGTGACCGAGCGCGGCTCGCCGAACCAATTCACCTTCGGGGCGGGCGCCACCTATTCCTTCGCCATGAAGCCGTTGTGGTGATTGCAGTGCGCCTTCGGCGCGCGCTCACGCGGGCCGAAGCGCATCCACGGCCCGGCAATTTCTGCCCGCAGGCCGGCATTATCCGTCCAGGCACGACCGCGGCTCCGCTGTAAGCCATTGAAACAGCATGTTGAACCTCATGGCACGGCGCTTGCTGCAAGCGGGCCGGAGTAGGGCGCCCGGTCGTACCCGCCGCTCGTTGAGTTGAGGATCGAGTTGGAGACGTGTCATGGGTATCTTTGATGCATTGACCACCGCCGTCGCGGGGTTGCAGGCGCAGTCGTTCGCGCTGCAAAACATTTCCGGCAACATCGCCAATTCGGAGACCACCGGATACAAGGAAACGGACACGACCTTTGCGGACATGGTTTCGGCCGCCGCTCAGGGGCAGCAGTCCGCGGACGGAGTAACCGCCAACTCGGTCGCCACCAACACGGTGCAGGGGACGATCGAAAGCACGTCGGTGTCGACCGACATGGCGATCAATGGCGACGGCTTTTTCGTCGTCGCGATGCCGACCGGTACTGCCGACAACGAGCCGGTATTCAGCGGCGTCGACGATTATACGCGCGCCGGCGACTTTCAGTTGAACTCGGACGGATATCTGGTCAACGGCTCGGGCTATTATCTGATGGGCATTCCCCTCGATTCCTCCACCGGCAACCCGGTCGGCAACACCCCCGAGGTTCTGCAGTTCAACGACGAGTTCGTGCCGGCGGAGGCGACGACGGAGATCACTTATCAGGCGAACCTGCCGAGCGATCCGAGTTCGGGGATATTGGACCCGGTCGATTTCGAAGCCAACCCGCTCGCCGGCGCGCCTGTCGCGGCGGAGATCGACGGCACCGGCGCAACCCTCAAGCCGGACGCGGCGGCTGTTGGAACAAGTTCGGGCGTTGATCTCACCTCCGACACCACGCTTACTTCGCTGGGTCTGACGACAGGTGACACGTTTACGATCGACGACGGCACGACGACGACGACGTATACCATAGCGTCAGATGACACGATCACGGCCGACAACGGCACGGACACGGAGACATATGACTCTGCGGGATCAGAAAACACGGTCGGCGACCTGATAACCGCGATCAACGGTGGCGCTACGGGCGGTAACCCTACGGTCACTGCCGCCCTCAATTCGAGCAACGATCTCGTTCTCACCGGCGCCAACGATACGGTCTTGATCACCACCGGGGGCACCGGCGCGAGCGATGTTGGCTTCGGCTCGGGCAATAATTCGTTTGACCCGACCAATTTGCTGACGCAGGGCGCCGTATCGCCAGGCCAGACTCTGACCGTCTCGGTGGGTGGCGGCCCGGCGCAGACCATCACCTTCGGCACCGGCACGGGCGAGGTCGCCACTTTGACGCAATTGCAGAGCGCGGTTCAGGGTCTCACCGGCGTGACCGGCACGGTTAACACCGCGAATGGCGATATCACGCTGACGGCGCAAAGCCCGACCGACAGCATCACCGTCGGCGGCACGGCAACGGCGGAGGAGTTCGGCATCCAGAACACCACCGCGCTTCCCGCCAACGGCACCGTCGTCGCCAACGACTCCACGACCTTCACCGATCAGTCGATCGACGGCGGTTCCATCACGGCTTATGACTCCGAGGGCAATCCGGTCAACGTGCAGTTCCGCTGGGCGGAAACGAGCAGCGGTACGTGGCAGCTCTTCTACGAAACCGATTCAAGCGCCACCGGCACCGAAGCCCAATGGCAAAACGTCGGCACCACGTTCACGTTCAATTCCAGCGGTGAATTGACGCCGCCAATCTCGAGCGTGGCGATCGATAACCTGACGGTGAACGGCGACAATCTCGGCAACGTCCAGCTCAATTTCGGCGCCAACGGCCTCACTCAGTTTGCCGATTCAAGCTCGAGCAGCGAGGCCACGGTGAACACGCTGCAGCAAAACGGCTACGCCGCAGGCACGCTGCAATCAATCGCGGTCAACGATCAGAACGAGATCACGGGAACGTTCTCCAACGGGCAGACCATTCCGTTGGCGCAGATCACGCTGGCGACGTTCTCCGGAGCGGACTCCCTTCAGGCGCTTAATGGCCAAGCCTATGCAGCCACCACCGATTCAGGACCGCCGGTCTACGGCGCCGGCGGCACCGTCGAGGGCAGCTCGCTCGAATCCTCCAACGTCGATATCGCGACGCAATTCAGCGATCTCATCGTGGCGCAGCAAGCCTACTCGGCCAACGCCCGCGTGATGTCGACCGCCGACCAGATGATCCAGAGTTTGCTGCAAGTGATTCAATAAGACAGCGGGTAGGCCGTTGCCAGGTCTGCGCGGTAGCTGAGCGGAGGCACAATGGGCCTTTCTCAAGCGTTGTCGGCCGCCGTAGCCGGCATAAATGCTACCCAGCAAAGTCTTTCGGTGATCGCCGGCAACGTGGCGAATGCCGATACGACCGGCTACGTCAACGAGAGCGTTAATCAGACCGAAGTCGCCACGGAAGGCCAGACTGGAACAAGCGTCGACGTCACTGGGGTCAATCGCGACCTCAACACGTTGCTGCAGAGCCAATTGTGGACGGCAACCTCCGGCGATTCTTATGCGGACACGGCGTCGCAGTTCTATCAGGAGCTCCAGCAAATCTACGGCACGCCGGGATCCTCTACATCTTTTGACGCGATTTTCGACGATTTTACCACGGCGGTGCAATCGCTCGCGGCGGATCCGAGCTCGTCTTCCGAGCAGACCGCCGTCATCAGCGCGGCGCAGCAGGTGGCGCAAACGCTGAATTCGATGACGACAAGCATTCAGCAATTACGCACGGAAGCGGAGCAAGGCATCGCGTCCGATGTGCAGTCGGCGAACGGTTTGCTTCAGCAGATCGCCCAGATCAATGGGCAACTCCAAAGCTCCACCACTTCCGACAGCGCGACGGCAACCCTTGAGGACCAGGAGGGTGAGGATATTACTCAGCTCAGTCAGCTGATGAATGTCAACGTGGTGCAAGGTTCCAACAACCAGGTTTCCATCTTCACCAGCACGGGCCAGCAACTCGTAGCCGGAACGCAAGCCTCGCAGCTCAGCTTCGATGACGTGGGGACGCTGTCCGCCACCGCGCTATGGAGCGCCGATCCGAGCGAAGATGGGGCGGGCACCATCACGCTAACATCGCCGGGCGGCGCCACGACGGACCTCATCGCGACCGGTGCCATCCAGTCCGGTCAACTCGCCGCCTACGTCCAGATGCGCGATGACATTCTGCCGCAGGCGCAGGACCAACTCGACGAATTCGCCAACCAGATGTCGCAGGCGCTGTCGAACCAGACGACGAGCGGAACTGCGGTGACGTCCGGATCGCAGTCGGGATACAGCATCGACACCAGTTCGCTCCAGCCCGGCAATACCATCCAACTCACCTATACCGACAGTACAGGCACGCAGCAGACCGTGACGATCGTGTCGCTCGGCGCCGGGGGAACGCTGCCGCAGAATTCGTCGGCTTCGGGAAATCAAGAGATCGGAGTGGATTTTTCCGGCGGCGTGGCTTCGGTCGTGGCGCAGCTCAATGCCGCGTTGGGAACAAATCTACAATTCTCCAATCCTTCGGGGACGGTCTTGCAGGTGGTCAATAACAACAGCAGCACCACCGTCGACTCGTTGTCGGAGACCTCGACGGTGACGTCGCTCACCAGCGGCAGCGCCGCGCTGCCGCTGTTTACCGACAGCAACGGCGAGCCGATCACCGGCGCCAACACCTCTAGCGGCTCGCAGACCACGGGCTTGGCCGGCACCATCGAGGTCAATCCCGCGCTCGTTTCATCGCCGTCCAGCCTGGTCGATTACTCCTCGGATACCGCCTCAGGCGACACGACGCGCCCCAATTTTATCCTCAATCAGCTGACCGACGCATCGCTGACATATTCGCCGACCACCGGCGTGGGCAGTCAGACGCAGCCCTACAGCGGTACGCTGACGGACTATCTGAGCCAAGTAGTCAGCCAGCAGAGCCAGGCGGCGAACGCGGCGACCAATCTGCAACAGGGCCAGGACACCGTCTTGAGCACGCTGCAACAGAGCTTCAACGATCAATCCGGCGTCAACATCGACACCCAAATGTCGAACCTCATCGCGCTGCAAAACGCCTATGGCGCCAATGCGCGCGTGATGTCGACGATCCAGGATCTGATGCAAACGTTGCTGCAAGTGGGGGCGTAATGAGCATTACCGGACCCGGCTCGGTCACCGCCACCAATCTGCTGGCGCAGAACAACATCTTCAATCAGCTCGACACGTTGAGCCAGGAGCTTGGCACCGGCGAGGCCGCGACGACCTATTCCGGCCTGGGCTCGCAGGCCGGGCTGGCGCTGCAGCTCAACGCGCAGCTCGAAGCGATCGACGGCTACAGCAGCACGGCCACCACGGTCGGCACAACCTTGAGCATCGCCCAATCGGCGCTAAGCCAGCTAAGTAGCATCAGCGATTCGGTCTCGGAATCGCTGAGCGATCAAGGCGATTTTTCGCTCGATAGCACCGGGCAGACGTCCACGCAGGAATCCGCGGCCTCTTATCTCGACGAAATTCTATCCCTGCTCAACACGCAAGTTGGAAGCAGCTACCTGTTCTCCGGCAGCGCGACGGGTCAGCCGTCCGTCGCCAGCGCCGATACGATTCTCAACGGCAACGGGACTCAGAACGGACTTGTCCAGGTCATACAAAACCAGTTGCAGGCCGACGAGGGTGTCAACGATACCGGTCGTTTGTCGACCGCGGTAAGTGGATCGCAGCTGACGCTAAGCAGCGATGGCTCTCCATTCGGGTTTCAGCTTTCAGGCGTAACTTCGAGCCTGACCGGTGGGTCAGCGAGTGGCCCGACCGGCTCGCCGCCGACGATTACTGTCAATCTTGGCGCTGACACGGCTGCTGGCGATACGGTTACGTTCGACCTTACGCTCCCCGACGGTTCCACGCAGAACATCACGCTGACGGCGACCACCGCCTCGCCGCCGGGCACAAACCAGTTCACCATCGGCACCGACGCGGCCTCCACTGCGACTAACATGCAAACTGCGCTCAATACCGCCGTTTCCAGCCTCGCGCAGACGGCACTGCCGGCCGCTTCCGCCATCGCCGCCGCCAATAATTTCTTTTCGGACCCGCCGCAGGTGCCAAACGGTCCGCCCTACGACACGGCCACGGCCTTGGTGGACGGCAGCGCTACTACGGTCCAGTGGTACACTGGCGGAAACAGTTCGACGCCGTTGCAGACCGCGACGGCGCAGGTGGGGTCGTCGCTGACCGTCGCCTACGGCATGCAAGCCAACGAGCCGGCCATCACCTCGCTCCTTGCCAACGTCGCCGTGCTCGCCGCCACGACCTATTCCGCGAGCGATTCGAACGCGGAAGCAAGCTACGACGCGCTTTGCCAAAGCGTCCAAACGAACCTCAGCGGCCAATCGGGCACGCAATCGATCAGCGATATCGAAGCCAACCTCGCCAACGCGCAGACCACCATCACCAACGCGACGGCAATAAACACGCAGACGCAGACCACATTGCAGGACATGCTGCAAGGGGTCGAAGGCGTCAACGACAACCAGATCGGCGAGGATATTCTGACGCTGCAGAACGATCTCTCGGCGTCGATGTCGGTGACGGCGCGGCTGGCGCAGATGAGCCTCGTCAATTATCTCGCGCCGGTGACCGGTTAGAGAGCATGATCCGGAAAAAGCCTGCCCCGGACTTGATTCGGGGTGGAAGCCGGTTTTCCGAAAAGATCGCTCCACCAAAAAGCTGGAGCGTGATGACAACTCGAAGATAAGTCGTCATCACGCTCTAATGCGGGCGAAGGTCGGGCGCGGCCGGACGTGCATACCCTATTTACGTCTCTGGGCCGGCCGCCGCCGAAGCGGTCGCTGCGGCGGATGCCGCGGTATAAGGGCCGAGCTCGGCGAATAGCGGTCCAAGAATCGCTTCATATTTGCGCCAGCGCCCCACCGCATTCCGATAGATTGGTTTGCGAACCTGAACCGCACTGGCGGTGCGGATCGGCCGTTCGTTGCGGTAAAAATCGAGGCAATGCGCATCCCAGGCAAGGCCGCAATGGGAAACGATACGCCGCGCCACGCCCTCCAGATCGCCGACCAGCTCCTCGTAATGTACGTCCATGATGCGCCCGGGCGGCAGAACGCCGTGCCAATGCGCCATCAATTGCCGATAATGCCGATAGTAGCGGCCAAGCTCGGCGAGATCGTAAGTGTGCTCATGCCCTCTGGTGAAATGCATTGAGAAGCAGGACAGGCAGGTGTCGACGGGATCGCGCACGGCGTGAATGATCGTGGCGTTGGGCAATACCAAATGGATGAGGCCGACAAAGAGAAAATTCACCGTCATCTTGTCGGTAATGCGCATTGCCGTCGGCGCCCGCTCCGTGACGCTGTCCACATAAAGCTTGCCCAAGGTGCGGAATTGCTCGGGCGACATTTCCAGCGTCATTTCCGGAAAACGGGGCGCGCCGGGCAGCCGATTGCGGATCGACCCCGCGACTTGATCGAGCAGCGGAATCTCGCCGGCACCGGAGATCTGCGGGTGGCTCGCCAATATCTGCTCGATGAGCGTCGTCCCCGAGCGCGTCATGCCGACAATGAACACGGGAGTTGCCGACGGCTCGCCGCAGCCTTGGCGCGCCTGAATAAAGTCGCGGCCGATCAATGCGCGGATCAGGTCCATCCGGCCAAGCGTGTCGGCTTCGTCGTAAACGATCTGCCGGCGCTTCAGCCGATTGGCGCTCGTGAGATGCGGTGACGCCGATTCGGGACGGTCCAGACTGTCATAGGCCTTGGCCAGTGCGAAATGCAGGTGCATCTGGTCTGCGATCGGAAGCGTCGCGGAATTCTCCGCCGCGTTCTCGAGCGCGGCGAGATAACGGCCGCCGGCGGCGAAGGGCGTGATTGCGGCCAAATTGTCGTAATAGGAAAAATTCCCTGGCGCCAGATCGATAGCCCGTTCGAAGAATTGTTGCGCCTCCTTCAGCCGTCCTCTTTCTTTCAACAGCAGTCCCAGGTTGTTGTAAGCGCCGGCGAAGCGCGGGTTGCCCTTGATCGCTTGCCGGTATTTGGCCTCGGCTTCATCGAATCTCTCCAGCTCCGCAAGCGCGAGGCCCCAATTACAAAGCGCCTCGGGGTAATTGGGTTTCAGTTCAATGGCGCGTTGAAATGCGGTGGTCGCTGCCGCGAACTTGCCCAAGGCGCTGAGCGCGTGGCCGAGGTTGTTATGGATCTCCGGAAGAGCGGAGTTGAGTGCGATAATCCGCCCGTAGAGTTGAATCGCCTCGACAAACCGACCGGCTTGGTGACGCGTAAACGCATCTTTGCAAAGCGACAGCAGCTTGACGTCAAGCCGCATAAGCGCGGGATTGGTTGGGACTTTTTTTGATCGCGCGGGTAAAGAATTGGGCACGGGGGCCGTCCAAAATGGCGCTTCACCACAAGCCGGTTCGCAGCGCGCCGCCCCAGCACAATCGATAAGGGATTATGGTGAACGAGATGTTAACGGCGGGCTCGGCTCTCGCTTCCATTCGTCCGCCGCCGCCCTGATGCGGCGGAGAACATCGGCGGGCGTTCGCGGGGCTCGCGGATTGCGCCCTCGCCCCTCCGCGCAAGGTCCGTGAAAAAGGCGACCGGAGGTTAGTGTTTGCCGCGCAGGGCCGCGGCGATGCCGCGATTGATCTTGATGATCGTTTGCAGGTGTCTTGGCTGCGGCTTGGTCATCAGCGAGAACGTCTCGCCCATGACGAAGGCGCCGATCTTGACGAGGTTGTCGCGGATCGTGGTCGGCAGCTTGTTGTCGGTCCGCACCACGGCGTCGATGAATACCGTCCAAAGCCGGCGATTGTACATGAGCGCGTCGTCGAGACCGCGCGGCTTGCCCTGCCAGGAATCGTGCACCTCCTGCAGTTTGGCGGCGGCTTTCAGGAGCAGGGTGGCTTCCAACTCGCGCGGCGGCACCGTTTCCCTGGCGGTTTTAGCGTAGGCTTGGCTGGCGTAGTGCACGGTGGAGGTTTCCGTTCGCGGACAATCGGATTGCGCGGCTTCGCCAAAGCTTTGTACGGCTCGCCTGTTAAGATTCGATTATTGATACCGTCGATGGAAGGCGCGATGACGGGAGCAAATAGCGAGTGGCCGTTGCTTCTTCGCTATTTGCCGTTTTCCATTGGCTATTCGGCAAAAAAGAGCGGCGGGGTTTTCGCCCCGCCGCCTTTGTCCGAACCTGTACCAGAAGAAGTTAGCTGAACAGCTTGAGCACCGACTGGTTCGCCTGGTTGGCGATCGACAGTGCCGAGATTTCCAACTGCTGTTGGGTCTGCTCGGTGAGCAGGTCGGCGCTCTCCTCGTTCTGGTCGGCCGCCACCAGGTTGCTGGCGCCGGTCTGCAACGTGTTGATCATGTTGGTTGTGAACGTCTGCCGGGTGCCGATAACGCCGGAATTGGTGCCGAACGTCTCGGTCTGGGTTTGCACCAGCGTGATCGCGTCGTTGATGTCGCTAATCGCGCCGGTGAGCGCGGTGCTGTCCTGGAAGGACCCGGCGCCCGAGCCGCTGATCGTCGACAGTCCAAGGCCCGCTGCGTCGTAATTCACGCCGTCAATGGTCAATGAACTCGTCCCGGCCGCGTCGAAGTTGATTATCAGATTGTCGCCGTTCAGGAGATTGACGCCGTTGTAGCCGGCGTCCGAAGCCATCTCATTGATCTGCGTCAGCAGCGTGTTGTAGTTGTCTTGCAGCGTGGTGCGGGTGGAACTCGTGCCGTAGACGGCGTTATTGGCGGTGGCGCTGGTGGTCAAACCAAGGGTCGCCGTCAACGCATTGGCGTCAATCGTGAAGCTCGTGCCGGGCGAGTTGGCGGTGAGCACGATTTCGCCGTTGTGGTCGCTTGCGGTCAAGGCGCCGGCGCTGCCGAGGCCGGTTACCGCATTGATCGCGGCTTCGATTTGGCTCGCGGTTTCGCTCACCGATACGGAGACCGCATAGACGCTCCCGCCCACCGAGATGCTGAGAACGCCCGCCGTCGCGACCGTGGCGGTGGTGACGGTGGTCGATCCGGTCGTCGTCGCCACGTCCTGGCTGGCCTGCTGCGCCTGCTGCACCGTGGACAGCGCCTGTTCGAGCAGGCTGGTCAGGCCGGTGAGGCCGTTGGTGGCCGCGTCGATGGTTTGCTGGCCCTGTCCGATCTGGTCGAGCAAGGAGGAGAGCGAGTTGGCGGTGTTGGTCAGATTCTGCGACGTGAAATAGGCGCTCGGATTTTGGGCGGCGGAGTTGACCGCGTCGCCGGTGGCAAGCGCTTCCTGGGTGGTCGTCAGTTCGGCGGACGTTTGCTGCAGCGATAGCAGGTTCTGCCGAATACCCGCCGTCAAGGTGACGTTACTGGACATAGTCGTAAACCCTTCTGGTTACAGGCCGTACTGGCTTGCACTTGCTGTACGTGCCGTGCCGGCGCGTGCATGGTCCGATCGAAACGATCGACCGCCGAAGGTTTGCCGCATTTCGCTTAAAGACGCGTAAATCTGGGTACGGCTGATGACGCCGGCATAAATTTGCGGCCCGACGCCGGGGAATCGCGCGCTATTTGGGGCCGTCAGAGTTTTGCGTTCGCCACGCCGGCGCCGCAGATATTTCGATGTGTTCGGCGGTTTTCGCGCGTCCGCTTAATCCGATATTAACCACTCATGTTCACTGGTGGTTAACCATAATCGGAAACTTACAGCGCCAATCCGATGCACGGATCGTCGACGATACCTACGGCCTTCGAGATTGGTGCCGCCAGGTCCGCGGCCACCGCGCCCGCGACCGGCACAGCGGTCAACCTCGTCGTCGCGACGCCGTGCTTCGGCGGGCAGATTTCCGCTCTCTATGCGACATCGCTGTTCAAGCTGCAAAAACTGGTGCGGGGATACCGCGATTTTAACCTTAAGGTCCTGTTCAAGGACGGCGACGCGCTGATCACGCGGGCGCGCGCGAGCCTGATAGCGCAGTTTCTCGAAGACGCAGCCGCGACCCATCTGTTGTTCGTCGATGCCGATATCGGTTTCGAGCCGCAGCAGGTCTTGCGTCTGATCGAATGCGGCGCCGACATGTGCGCCGCGATCTATCCGGTCAAGCTGATCGACTGGGGCAAGGTCAGATCGACCATCGCGGCCGCGCGTCCGCATCCGGCCGCCGCGTTGAACTACGTGTTCGAGGTCGAGGATCCCAATGCCGTGACCGAAAAAGGCGGATTCGTCAAAGTCCGCTACGCCGGCACCGGCTTCCTCATGATCCGTCGCCAGGCATTGGAGCGGATGTGCGCGCGCTATCCGCAGCTGCAATATAAGCGCGACCATTCGCTCGATGCCGCGACCGCAAGCGACAGGAGATTCGCCCTGTTCGAATGCATGATCACGGAAGACGGCACTTACCTGAGCGAGGATTTCGCCTTCTGCAAGCGCTGGACCGACATCGGGGGCGAGATCTGGGCGGACCTCGGCAGCAAGCTCAGCCACGTCGGCTCGATGACATTTTGCGGCGATCTGTCTTCGCAGTTCGTCCCCGCCGGCGCGTAACGGCGCCTCAGGCCAGCAGATCGACCAGACTGCCGCTCACGCCGTCAGCGCTCAGAATGGATGCGGCGCTGCTTGCCATCTCCTCCGCCAACGACTCAACGGTGCTGCTGGAAGACGTGCTGGATTTGCTGGTGGAAGATGTGCTTGTGCCGGAAGTCGAGCTGGTGTCGGTGGAGGAGGTCGACGCACTCGACGAGGTGGTCGCCGTTGAAGAGGCCGCTTGCGGGCTGAAGGTGTCATTTTCGCTGCCGAAGCCAAGCGCGGCGGCGTCGTTACCACTGCCCGAAACGGTGACGGTCTCCGTGTCGTCTCTTGCGGTGATGACCAAGTTGCCGCTGGAGTTGATCGAAGCGGTCACGAAGGCACTACCGGAGTTTATGGCGTTGATCAGGTCACCGACGGTATCCGTTCCCGTCGACGTATATTGTGTCGTGTTGGTGCCGTCGCTGACGCTGAATGTGCCGCCCGGGAGAATCCCCAGGGCAAGAAGCGACGTGGTCGTCGTCACCGGCACGGTGCTCGTTCCGGTCGCCGGGGTTACCGACGCGCTCGATGAAGCGGTGCTCGTGGCCGCCGAAGTGGACGATGCGTCGGTCCCGCTTGATGACGAACTCGTCGACGTGCCGTTCAGCACGCTCTGCACCAGGGCCGAAATTTGGCTGTTGACGCGGTTCAAGGCGGTTTCATTGGCGATGCTGGACAGGCCTTTTGACAGGTCGGTCTCGGCCGTGCTCATGGTGTTGATCAGTGAATCGTCCGCCGTCGACGCTTGGCTTTGGGCTTGCGCCTCACTCCAATAGTTTTGATCCTGCTGGTAGAACGATTGGCTCTGGTTCCAGTAGCTTTGATCTTGCTGCCAGAACGAGACGCTTTGGATGCTCATGGCTTCTACCGTTTCGCGATCCGATCGCCCGCCCCGCGTTCATGCCAAGATACCGTTAATTTAGCGTGTTCATACAGATGATTTACGCTCGGTTAACCATCTTGTCCGACTTTGCATGGCGACAGGGCGGGCACGAGCGACTTCGCGGCGGCTTCGTGCGGATTTCGGTCTCGCATGGGCAAACTTGCAACAACGCGGCGTTCGCATGAGGCGGCGCAGTCCATTGCGCGGGCGCTGACGCTGCACCAGCAGGGCGAGCTTAAAAAGGCCGGGCAAATCTACGCGTCCGTTCTTGCCGACGACCCACGCAATTTCGATGCCCTGCATCTGAGCGGGGTGCTCAGCCACCAGCAGGGCCGGTCGGTCGAGGGCTTGCGCCTGGTCGCCGCCGCGCTCAAGGCGAGACCCGGATCGACGGATGCTCTCGCCAATTATGCGGTCATTCTCGATGCGCTCAGGCGCCATGAAGAAGCGCTGAAAATTTTCGACACCGTGCTGACGATGCGCGGGAGTGACGCCGGCACCCATTACAATCGCGGCAATGCACTCAAGGGTCTCGGCCGTTACACCGAAGCTTTGGCGAGCTATGGCCGGGCGCTGGCGCTGGCGCCCGGCCACCTCGACGCGCTCGACAATCGCGGCAGCACGCTGGCGGCGCTCGGTCGCCACGAAGAGGCGCTCGCCGACTATGACAAGGTGCTGGCGCTGCGGCCGCGGCACGTGAAGGCGCTCAACCGGCGCGGCATCGCGCTCGGAGCGCTCAAGCGGCCGGAGGAAGCGCTTTCCGCATACGATGCCGCCCTGGCCGTCGAGCCGGGTGACGCGGAGGTGCTGAACAATCGCAGCGTGGTGCTGGCGGAACTGGGCCGGTTCGAGGAGGCGCTGCAAAGCGCCGAGCGGGCGCTCGCCGTCAAACCGGACTACGCCGACGCGCTCTATAATCGCGGCAACGCTTTCATCGGGCTTGGACGCGCCGAAGAGGCGCGCGCGAGCTACGAAGCGGCGCTCGCGCTGGAGCCGCAACGGCTCGATGCGCGCAACAATCTCGGTCTGGTGCTGATGAGTCTCGATCGGTCCGCCGAAGCGCTGGCGAACTACGACAGCGTGCTCGCGATCGATCCGGATCATGTCAAAGCGCTGCACAACCGCGCCAATGCGCTGGCCACGCTGGATCGCTTCGAGGAGGCGCTTGCCTCGTGCGACAAGGTGCTGGCGAAAGATCCGGCGCAGGTCGACGCGCTCAATACCCGCGGCGTCGTGCTCGGCAAGCTCGACCGCCATGACACGGCCCTGGCGAGCTTCGATACGGCGCTGGCGGCGGCGCCCGATCGCGTCGACATTCATATCAATCGGGGTATGGCTCTTTTGGAACTCGGTCGGATCGAGGAGGCTCTGCAAGGCTTCAACAAGGTCATCGCGCGCGAGCCCGACAACATCGCCGCCCTGGTCAGCCGCGGACACGTCTTGGCCAAAGACAAGCGCTTTGCCGAGGCTTTGGCGAATTACGACCGGGCGCTCGAGGTCGAGTCCGACCATGCGGGCGCGCTCATCGATCGCGGCGTCGCGCTTGCGGAATTAGACCGCGTCGATGAGGCGCTCGCTTCTTACGAGAAGGCGCTTTATGACGGGCCGCATATTGTCGCCGCCTTCGTCAACCGCGGCAACGCTCTGCTCAAAGTGGGGCGCATGGAGCAGGCGCTCGCCAGCTACGCCGCGGCGCTCGCGCGCGAACCGGACAATGCCGACGCCAAATTCAACATCGCGATCGCTCGTTTGTGCAAGGGAGATTACCGCGCCGGCTGGGAGGGATACGAGTACCGGTGGAAGCGGAAGGATCTGAAGGCGCAGCGCGGCGACTATCAGCAACCCGTCTGGCAAGGCGAAAAGGAGCTGAATGGAAAGACCATCCTGCTCCATGCCGAGCAGGGCCTGGGCGATACGATTCAGTTCGTGCGCTATGCGCCGCTGCTCGCCGCGGACGGTGCCAGCGTGCTGCTCGCCGTCCAACCTCCGCTTAAGAAGCTCATGTGCTCCGTGCCGGGGGTTTCCGCCGTGTTCACCGACGGCGAGGTGCTGCCCGATTTCGACACACACTGCCCGCTGCTCAGCCTGCCGCTGGCGTTTGGAACCGAGCTGGCAACGGTGCCGACCAACATTCCTTATCTGCGGCCGTATCAGGAGCGCATCGATATGTGGCGACCGCGGCTGCCGGAGAACGGGCGTCCGCGGATAGGGCTGTGCTGGGCGGGAAACCCGGAGCACTTGAACGACCGCAATCGTTCGATGCCGCTCGAACGCCTCGCCAGTGTCCTCTCGATAACCGGCCTCGACTTCGTCAGCGTGCAAAAAGACGTCAGCGAGGCGCAGGCGGCCATCCTGCGCGAGCACGGCGTCGTTCAGCTCGGCGGGCAATTTGCCGATTTTGCCGACACCGCCGCTGTGGTCGCCATGCTCGATCTTGTCATCGCGGTCGATACCTCGGTTGCGCATCTTGCCGGCGCCCTGGGCAAGGCGGTCGCATTGCTGGTGCCGTTTTCGCCGGATTGGCGGTGGCAGCGCGATCGCACCGACAGTCCCTGGTATCCGACCATGCGGATATTCCGGCAAACCGCGTTCGGCGATTGGGACGGGCTGGTCGAGCGGCTGCGCCAGGAGCTGGTCGACGTCGCGTGCCGCCCGTCATCCCGGGCTCGCGCTTCGCATCCCGGGAATGACGGCAATTCGCCTACAGCTTGCGGCTGATGGCGAGCGGCCGGCCGTGCTTGGGATCGGGCGCCGTCGTGCGGCCCGTGGCGCCGTAGACCTGCGGCGAAGCCTTGCGGGCGAGGTCGCCCGAGAGCCGCCGCACGATGCCTTCCGAAACCGCGTGGGCGGTGGCGAGCACGACCATGTTCTTCTGCAACGCCGCGCGGAACCTCTCTTGCAGGCGCTGGAGCGCGGCGCAGCGTTCCGGCGCCGATTGCAACAGGAATTTCGCATTCGCCTTCAGCCGGTCGCCCCGGGCGAGAAGCTCGCCCGCGAGTTCGGCTTTGGTCGGTCCGAGGCCGGCCGCCATGCGCACCTTGCCCGCATGCACCAGCGCCGTCTCCTGTTCAACGACGCCGCACAGTGTCTCGATCACGTTGCTCACGTCTTCGATGGCCTTTTCGGCCTCGGTGGTCCTCGTGATCAGGCTCATGACGCGCTCGCTCCTTGCTGCTTGAGCAATTCGGCATAGACATGGGAGGCAATGCCGATGCCGCCATTTTTGGCGAACATCTTGGCGTATTGGTCGGTCAGGAACGAGCGCCACACTTTCAAGGCGCCCTTGCCGCCGAACGGACCGTCGCCGTCGATTGAGGTGAACATCTGCTGGAACATGGAATTGAGGAACATCGCCTCGAAATCGCGCGCCGCGGCCTTCGCGTTGCTCTTGAACTTGAGCGCGGCTTGAGCCTGCGCGTCCTTTGCGTCCCCGACCGAGGTGAGCGACAGGCCGAGTTCGCTGGTCGCCAAGCCGGTCATCACAGCATCTCGATGTCGGCCTGGATGGCGCCGGCGGCCTTGATCGCCTGCAGGATGGAGATGAGGTCGCGCGGCCCGATGCCGAGCGCGTTGAGCCCATCGACGATCTGCTGCAGCGAGACTCCCTCCTGGACGAGCGCGAGCTTCTTTCCCTCCTCGACAACGCCGACATTGGTGCGCGGCACCACGGCGGTGCGGCCTTTGGAGAACGGAGCGGGCTGGCTGACCTGCGGCGACTCCGAGATCGTGACGGTGAGGTTGCCCTGCGCCACGGCCACCGTCGACACCCGCACGTCGCGGCCGATGACGATCACGCCCGAGCGCTCGTCGATGACGATCTTGGCCGCTTCGTCCGGCTCGACCTGCAATTGTTCGATGTCGGTCAGCATCGCCACCAGATTCTGGTTGAATTTCTTCGGCAGCGTGAGTTGCACGGTGGAAGGATCGAGCGGCTCGGCGACCGGCGAGCCGATATAGTCGTTGATGGCGACGGCGATGCGCTTGGCCGTGGTGAAGTCGGCGTTGCGCAGGGCAAGGCGCACCCGCCCGAGCTGGGCCAGCGAGAAGTCGATTTCGCGCTCGATGATGGCGCCGTTGGGCAGGCGGCCGACGGTCGGAACGCCGCGGGTGATCTTCGCCGCCTCGCCCGCGGCCTCGAAGCCGCCGATGGCGAGCGAGCCCTGGGCGACCGCATAGACGTTGCCGTCGGCGCCAAGAAGCGGCGTAACCAAGAGCGTGCCGCCGAGCAGGCTCTTGGCATCGCCCAGCGCCGAGGCGGTCACATCGATGCGGGTCCCTTGCGTCGCGAACGGCGGCAAATTGGCGGTGACCATGACCGCGGCGACATCGCCGGTGCGCAGCTGCTGGCCGCGGATGTTGACGCCGAGCCGCTCCAGCATGCCCTGCAGGGATTGCTTGGTGAAGGGGGCATTGTTGATCGTATCGCCGGTGCCGTTGAGGCCGACGACGAGACCGTAGCCGATGAGCTGATTCTGCCGGATGCCCTCGATATTGGCGAGGTCCTTGATGCGCGAGGTCGCTCCCGCCGTCGAAACGGCGCCTACAAGTATCGCCAGCGCGGCAAGCGCGAGCCCAGGCGTCCCTTTCATCTCCTGCTCCCCAAGAGGTCGGACAAAAGGTTGGATGCCATTTGCGTGCCAAGCTGCGTGCCACGCCGGAAGCGCCGCCAAGGTATTGAAATCCGGCAGTAAAATTTTATAGACCGGCGACGGCTTGTGGCAGCATGCCTTGCCGGTTGCGGCAATTATTGCCGGCTCGTGGCGGCATTCTTTTACCGCCCATTAACCATAACGGCCCACCTTGCCGGGCATGCGCGTCCATGGACCGAACGGGACGGCACTCGCCGCGGCGCCGCCGCCGGCGGTGCGGCGCTCGCCAAGCGGCACTTTCTCGCTCTCCGAAGCGGACGCGCCGTCGGCGCAGAGCGCGGCGGTTGCCTTGCGCACGCTTGGCGGCATCGACGCGCTGATCGCGTTGCAGGGCATCGAGGATCCGGTGGAACGCCGCAAGCGCGCGGTCAAGCATGGCCGCCGCGCGCTCGACGCGCTCGACGAGCTCAAGCTCGGCCTGCTTGCCGGCACCCTCGACCAGGCGACTTTGTTACGGCTGAAATCGGTCGCCGCCGACCTCAAGGATGGCTCGGGCGATGAAAAGCTCGATCAGGTTCTCGGCGAGATCGACCTGCGGGTCGCGGTGGAATTGGCCAAGGCCGGATTGAACTGAATCGTCCCTTCCGGCCGAAGCCGAGCGGGGCGCGCGGCGCCGGTCTGCAACCGGGCAGCCGCCGGCGGTAGCCGGCGCCATCATCGTTATTGTCACCGTCATGGACGCTCGATATATAGGCCAGCCTCGCGGGAGGTCCTTGCGCAGTCGCGTGCGGGGAGTAGAGGGACATGCGGTCGGTGAAGCGCACAAACGATCGACCCGACGACGCGTCCAACAGGAACGGCAAGAGCATCCGGCCACTGGAGAAAGCCTACCGGCCTTCGGACAAGGAACCGTTCATGAACGAGCGCCAGCGGGAATATTTCCGCTTGAAGCTGCTCAATTGGCGTGAAGATATCCTCAAGGAAGCCAAGGAGACGCTGCAGCATCTCCAGGACGACAGCCAGAACCATCCCGACCTCGCCGACCGCGCTTCCTCGGAAACCGACCGCACGATCGAATTGCGCGCCCGCGACCGCCAGCGCAAGCTGATCGCCAAGATCGACGCCGCGCTGCAGCGCATCGAAGACGGCACCTACGGCTATTGCGAGGAAACCGGCGAGCCGATCTCGCTCAAGCGCCTGGAAGCGCGCCCGATCGCCACGCTCTCGATCGAAGCCCAGGAACGCCACGAGCGCCGCGAACGCGTCTACCGCGAAGAATGAATGGCGCGCGCCCGCGCCTGCGGCGACCGCTGTCTTAAGCTTTTGTTCACCACGAATACTTACCCCTCGTTAACGGTCGAAGGCCGCAGCCCGGATTGCGCGGCGCGCAATTCGGGGCAAGCGACACGCCAATGCCGCTCCGGATTTCGTTCCGCTCGATCCGGGCTACAGAACTTCGCGCACCGATGCCGCAAGAGTCATCGCAACTTTCGCCGCCGAACCTGTCGCGCCTGCTTCGCCGCGCGCAGCGCGCGCACGCGGAGGGCGATCTCGTCAAAGCGGAGCGGCTCTACAACGCGTTGCTGCAGCATGATCCGGACAATTTCGACGCGTTGCACGACCTCGGCCGGATCAATTATCGGCGCGGCCGGCTCGATGCGGCGCTGGCGCTCATTCAGGCGGCGCTGCGGACGGATCTTTTTCGCGCCGACGGATTCGCCAGCCTGGGGCTCGTGTTTCATTCCCTGAAGCAGTTCGAGCGCGCGCTCAAGAGCTACGACGAGGGCCTGCGCATCGCGCCGGACGACGTGGAGTTGCTGAACCGCCTCGGCGTGGCGCTGCTCGAGCTGCGCCGGCCGCGCGAGGCGCTGGAAACTTTTGAACGCCTGCTCACCCGCGATCCTGACAACGTCGACGCGCTCGGCAATCGCGGCAATGCGCTGCACAGGCTCAACCGCCCGCAGGAGGCGATCGCCGTTTATGACCGGGCGCTTGAGCTTGCGCCGGGAAATGCCCAGCTCTGGACCAACCGCGCCATCGCGCTGCGCCGGCTCGATCGGCCGCATGAAGCGCTGATGAACGTGACCATTGCCCTCGTCTGCGCCCCGGATTTTGCCTCGGCTCGGTTCGTGGAGAGCGCCGTGCGCTTGACCTTGGGCGATTTTGCCGCGGGCTGGCGCGGTTACGAATCGCGCTGGAACGGGGCGCTGGCGCCGCAGCGGCGAAATTTCGCGGCGCCGCTGTGGCTGGGCCGGGAATCGCTCGCCGGCAAAACCATTCTCCTCCACGCCGAGCAGGGTTTTGGCGACACCATCCAGTTCGTGCGCTATGCGCCGCTGTTGGCCGCGCGCGGCGCCAGCGTCGTGCTCGAAGTCCAGCCGCAACTGGCGCGGCTGTTGTCGCGCACGGCCGGCGTCGAGACGGTGGTCGCGCGCAAGGAGCCGTTGCCGCGCTTCGACGTCCATTGTCCGCTGCTCAGCCTGCCGCTGGCATGCGGCACCGAACTGCCAACCATCCCCGCGCATGTTCCCTATATTGCGGCGGTCGCCGAAGAGGTTGCCGCATGGCAGGTGCGCTTGCCGCGGCGGCCCCGCGTCGGATTGGCGTGGGCCGGAGAGCGGGCGCACGACAACGACCTCAACCGTTCGATCCCCCTTGCGACGCTTGCGCCGATACTCGACGTGCCCGACCTTGCCTTCGTCAGCCTGCAGCACGACGTCCGCGAGGAGGACGCCGCGGTCTTGCAAAGCCGTCCCGACCTGTTGCCGATCGGGTCGAAATTCCGCGATTTCGCCGACACCGCCGCCGCGATCGCGCCGCTCGACGCGGTGATTTCGGTCGATACCGCGGTCGCGCATCTCGCCGGCGCCATGGGCAAGCCGCTGTTCCTTTTGCTGCCCTTTGCCGCAGATTTCCGCTGGTTGCGCGAGCGCGCGGACAGCCCCTGGTATCCGACCGCGCGACTTTTTCGCCAACCGCAATTCGGCGATTGGCACAGCGTCGTTGATGAATTGCGGCGGGAGCTGGCGCGCTTCGGCAGCGTCCTTCCTTCCCTTGCCGGCGCCGCCCGCCGGAGCATGAGGGTCGGGGATGATCTCGTCGCTTCGCTCTTCGCGCTGACTTAACGAACAAAAACTCGCGGCCTCCGGAGGGGAGCTTCCGGAGGCCGCGCCGCATCGGGGTCCACTCGCGCTGCGCGGAGAACCCCGGGGAGAGGAAACGGACGATGGACGACAGATATCAGAAACTTGAAAGACTTCGGATGTTTGCTCCCGGTGGCGACCTTCTCTCATCCGTCGTCTGTCGTCCGTCGTCCGTCATCAGAACGGCAGCAGAATATCCGCCGCCTGCTGACCCCAACGCTCCGTCTGAATGTTGGTGAGCGTGCCGCGGCCGCCATAGGCGAGGCGCGCCTCGGCGATTTTCGGCAACTCGATGGTATTGTCGCTCTCGATGTCCTCGGGCCGGGCAACGCCGGCGACGATGAGCTCGCGCATTTCGGAGTTGAGCCGAACCTCCTGCTTACCCTCGATCACCATGTTGCCGTTCGGCAGAACCTGCGTCACCACCGCGGCGACGTTGGTCACCAACTGATCTTGTCGGTTGATCGTGCCGCTGCCGTTGCTCTGCGAGTTGCCGCTGGCGGTCAACAGCGAGCCGGGCAGGAACTTTTGTGCCGCCGGGGAAAGCGCCTGCGCGCCGAGGAAATTGCTGAGTTCGGTATCCTCGGTGGTGCTGCGGGTGAGCTGGGTTTGATCCTGGAATTCCGCCGTGTCGTTGATGTTGACCTTGACGGTCAATATGTCGCCGACCTGGTGCGCCCGCTGATCGTTGAAGAACGCGCGCGAACCGTTGCGCCAGAGCGAATTGGGATTGTAGGAGACCGGCTGCGGGATGGGCATCGGCATCTGCACCGGTTTGTAGCCGGGCTTGCTCGTCGGGTTGTCGATCGGCGAAAGCGGCGGCGGGTCGCCGAACGTCTTCAGCCGCTCTTGCAAGGAGGCGCAGCCGCTCAACAGCGACAGCAACGCGGCGGTGCCGAGCAGCGAGCGTGCATGTCGGAAACGCATCGTGGATTTGAACATTTACTTCACTCGCTGCTACTACTTCACTCGGTGCTACTACTTCATTCGGTGCTACTACTTCATTCGGTGCTACTATACTTCACTCGGTGCTGCTTACCCGGTGCTCTTGTTGCGGGTTCTCGGACTGCTGATCGGAGGAATTCGGCTGCGGTGCGTTCTCGGCGAAGCGCGTGGTGATGGCGGTCACCGTCACCCGATCGGGGCCGGATACGAAGCCGTGCACCACACGTTTGGATTCAACGTTGAGGACGCCGATCGTGTCGCCGAGCGCGCCGGAATCCTGTGCCAGGCCGCGCAGCGTCAGCGTCACCCCCGGCGCCTCGTAGACGAGGGTTACGGTGTCGCTGCGCTGCACGATCATCGGTTTCATCAGATCGGCGTCGCGCAGCGGCTGCCCCGCGCGCAACTGGCGGCGCGCAACCATCCCGACCGCCGCCTTGATGTCGGTGACGGCGGTGCCATCCGCCTTCGGCTGCCGCTCGATGCTCAGATCGGACGCTTTGAGCACCTCGCCGCGCTCGACCGGGCGCGTGAGCGTCACGGTGTCGATCGTCTCGATGGCGGTGCCGGTGAAGCGGGTCGATTGCCGGCGCAATGCCGCGCTCCCCGGCAGATCGAAGGTCACGTCGAAACGCGCCGTGCGCGGATCGTAGGTGAGCGCAAGCACCTGCAGGTCGCCGGTCACGTTCGGCTCGACTTGCAGCGTGCGTACCGCGTGGTCGAAGTTGATCATAATGTCGCGCGCCGCGCCGAAGCCGTATTGGCCTTCCAGCTCGTGCGCGATCCGGGCGGAAATCTCCGACGGGGCGATCGCGCGGCTCGCCCGCGTGACGATCACTTCCGAAAGCCCGCGGGTGTCGATGCCGATGAGCTGATGCGGCCGGATCGCCGCGACGACGAGTTCGGTCGCGACCGCGCCGCGGGTGCCGAGATCCGGCGCGCGGAAGATCGGCACGTCGGCAACCGGTCCGGCGTTCTCGACGAGATCGCCGATGCGCACGATGTCGCTGGTGACGGTGACGCTGGCGCGCAGCGCCGGCGTCGCGTTCTGCGCGCCGGCAGCGGTCGCAAACAGGGCCGCCAAGCCGAAGGCCCAGGCGCAGATGACGGAGCGGATCATCACATGAGCCTTTCTCAACGCATTAGTTGCGAGGTCGTCTGCAGCATCTCGTCGGCCGCGGTGATGACCTTGGAATTCATCTCATAGGCGCGCTGCGCCGCGATCAGGTTGGAGATTTCCGTCACCGCCGAGACGTTCGATTGCTCGAGGCTGCCCTGCAGCAGCGTACCGGCGCCGTTGATTCCCGGCAGGCCGTCCTGCGGCTGGCCCGAAGCGGGCGTGGCGGTGAACAGGTTGTCGCCGTTCGCCTGCAGGCCGGCGTCGTTGATGAAGGTGGTGAGCGTGAGCTGGCCGAGGATGCTCGAGGTCGTGCTGCCGGGCAGCGTCACCGAAACCTGGCCCTGCTGGTTGATGGTCAATCCGGTCGAGTTCTGCGGGATGGTGATGGTCGGCTGAACGAGGTTGCCCTCGGCGGTGACGATGCGGCCCTGGTTATCCATCTGGAAGGAGCCGTCGCGCGTGTAGCTGTAGGTGCCGTCGGGCATCAGGATCTTGAACCAACCCGCGCCCTGGATGGCGACGTCAAGCGTATTGCCGGTCTGCTGCAGCGTTCCCTGCGTCATCAGCCGCGGGGTGCCGACGGTCTTCACGCCGGAGCCGAGTTCGATGCCGACCGGAAGGATATTGCCGTTGTCGGAAGCTTGCGCACCGATGCGCTGCACGTGCTCGTAAATGAGATCCTGGAACTCGACGCGTTGGCTCTTGAAGGCGGTGGTCGTCATGTTGGCGATGTTGCCGGCGATGACCTGGACCTGGAGGTCCATGGCCGCCATTCCGGTTGCCGCAGTATCAAGCGCACGCATGATGTCGCTTTCTCAACCTCAATTCGATGAACTCGGCGCCTGCGCCAGTTGCTGCAGCGCGTTGCGGCGCTGGTCGCCCTGCTGCTGAATAATGTTGGCGATGTCGTTGTAGTTCTGCGTGATCTCGATCATGCGCGCCATCTCGACGACCGCGCGCACGTTCGACTTCTCGACCGCGCCTTGCACCACGCGGGTGCTTGACGGCGCCGGAACGGGGTTGACGCCCGCCGGCGCCATGAACGTCGAGCCGCCGTCCTTCCGCAACTTTTGCCGCTGGTCGAAGGCGACGATCTGCAATTGTCCGCGCGGCGCATCCACGGTGCTGGCGCCTTCGCGCACCGTGATGATGCCGTTGGCACTGATGTTCACGTTGTGATCGGTGACCTGGAAGGTGATCGGACCGGAATTGCCGAGCACCTGATCGCCTTCGCTGGTGACGAGCTGGCCGGCGCTGTTGATGCTGAGCGAGCCGTTGCGGGTGTAGCGTTGGCCGCGCGGCGTCTGCACCACGAGGTAGCCGCGGCCGTCGATGGCGACGTCGAGCGGACTGCCAGTGTGCTCGATCGCGCCTTGGCTCAGATCGATCCAGGTGGCGCGGTCCTGCACGAAGTCGATGCGCCGGTCGTTGCCGGAGAACTCATTGTCGCGGGCGCCCGACATGAGGAATTCCGAAAACGCCGCGTTGTCGGCCTTGTAGCCGACGGTGTCGATGTTGGCGATGTTGTTGGCGGTGACGTCGAGTTCGTGACGAAGCGCCATCTGCCGCGACAAGCCGACGAGAAGAGCATTCTCCATCGGTACACTCCCCTGAGAGCTTGGAAGATGCGGTCTTCCCGGCAGCTTCCGCGCGCCGCCGCCGGCTCTCCCAAGCCGCGGCAGGTCACGATCTGCAGAAGTCGTGCCAATTAAAAAAATTCCGGAAAACAGGCATTTAGGCGTTATTGCCCGGCCGCCAAAGCGGGCAGAAAAGCCCGCCATTTATGCTCCCCCCGGCAAATACTTCCTGCCGGGCGGGCCGCGAGCAAGTTTCCGTTAACCATTCCTCCCTAGCTTCGATCGCGACGGCGCCGCGTCCGACGGCGTCGGACGGCGCTCGCGGCGTTGGTTCTGCGTTCTCTCCCGCGGCTGCGTGCGCATGTCACGCAAGCGGAGCGGTGATGGCCACGAAGACCGAGGCGCGGCTCGAAGCCGAAGACGCGGAAGCCGATGGCGAAGAGGGAGAAGCTCCCGCCAAGCGGCGCTGGATCCCCTTCAAGCTGTCGCGCAAGCTCATGCTGATCGTGGGCGCCGCGCTCGTGCTTCTCGTCGGCATCGGCGGCGGCGCTTATTTCTTCCTCTTCGTCGGCCACGGCAAGGCGGCGGAGGTGGCCGCGGTCCCCCGGGTGAAGCCGCCTGCCTTCCTCGATCTGCCCGACGTCCTGGTGAATCTCTCGTCAAGCGGCAGCGAGCGCACGCAATATCTCAAGGTCAAGGTCACGCTTGAACTGCCGGACAAGGCGATGGCGGCGCAGATCCAGTCGGTCATGCCGCGCCTCTTGGACGCATTCCAGACTTATCTGCGGGAATTGCGGCCGACCGATCTCGACGGCTCGGCCGGACTCTACCGGCTCAGGGAAGAACTGACGCGGCGCGTCAATGCCGCGATCGCGCCGAGCCGGGTCAATGCCGTGCTGTTCAAGGAAATCGTCGTCCAGTGACTGATCTGAAACCAGGACGGTAGCCGATGGCCAAGGAACAGATCGACCAGGACGCGCTAGCCGCCGAATGGGGCGTCGCGCTCGAAGCCGAGCAGGATGCGGCGGCGGGCGCGAGCGCGGCGGCGCCGGTTGACGCCGAACCCGGCACCGAGGCGGCGGCGCAGTGGGCGACGATGGTCGATGACGGCCAATTCATCCAGGCGGCGAAGGGCGGCGCCGAGCGCGTCCTCACCCAGGAGGAAATCGATTCGCTCCTGGGCTTCAGCCTCGCCGACGTCTCGCTCAACGATAATTCTGGCATCCGCGCCATCATCGACTCGGCGATGGTCTCCTACGAGCGGTTGCCGATGCTGGAGATCGTCTTCGACCGGCTGGTCCGGTTGATGACCACCTCGCTGCGCAACTTCACCTCGGACAACGTCGAGGTGTCGCTCGACCGCATCACCTCGGTGCGCTTCGGCGACTATCTCAACTCGATTCCGCTGCCGGCCATCCTCGGCGTGTTCAAGGCCGAGGAATGGGAGAATTTCGGCCTCATCACCGTCAATTCGAGCCTCATCTATTCCATCATCGACGTGCTCCTCGGCGGCCGCCGCGGCCAGACTCCGATCCGCATCGAAGGCCGCCCCTACACCACGATCGAGACCAACTTGGTCAAACGCATGATCGAGGTGGTGCTCGCCGATGCCGAGCTTGCCTTCAAGCCGCTCTCACCGGTGAAATTCAACATCGACCGCCTGGAGACCAATCCGCGCTTCGCCGCCATCTCGCGGCCGGCAAACGCGGCGATCCTGGTGCGGCTACGCATCGACATGGAGGATCGCGGCGGCACGATCGAGCTGCTTTTGCCTTACGCCACCATCGAGCCCATTCGCGACGTGCTGTTGCAGATGTTCATGGGCGAGAAATTCGGCCGCGACCCGACCTGGGAAGGCCACCTTGCGACCGAGATCGGCCAGGCTGAAATCGCAGTCGACGCGGTACTTTACGAGGCGCCTCTGCCGTTAAAGCAAATCATGAAGCTCGACGTCGGCGACACGCTGATGCTCGAGCTCAAAGCCGACGCGCCCGTGCTGGTGCGCTGTGGCGAGGTGATGCTGACCGAAGGCCGCATGGGCCGCGTCGGCGACCGGGTCGCGGTGCGCGTCAGCAAGCCGTTACGCAAACCCAACATGACGCTCGCCATGTTCGAAGCGGCGGGCGGCGCCGGCAACCGGATGGAGGCACAGTGACGAACGGCATTGCCATGATCATCGACGCGCTGGTCGCCGTCCTGCTCATGCTGACAATCGGTTACTGCATGCTGCTCAACCGACGGCTCAAGCTTCTCAAAGCCGACGAGCAGTTGTTGCGGGCGACGATCTCGGAACTCGTGACGGCGACCGAGATCGCCGAGCGCGCCATCGGCGGGCTCAAGCTCACGGTCGGAGAATGCGAGAGCGGCATGGCCGAGCGCCTGCGCCGCGCCGAGCGGGTTACCGTCGAGCTTGATCGCAGCATCGCGGCCGGCCAGAGCGTGCTCGAACGTCTGTCGCAGATCGTGGCCGCCGGCGGGGGCGGCAAGGGTGCCGACGCGAACCCGGCCAGCCCGACCGGCCCAGCCGGCCCGGCACCCGCGCAGCGGCGGCAGTACGACGTGTGTCCGCCGCGCCGAAACGCGGTGAACGCGCCGCGCCACGATGCCAAAGCGCTCGCGGCAGCCGCGCAAGCGTTCGCTGAAAGGCTGCGGATGAAGGTGTACGGTTTCGCGGCATGATCCGCTTCACCCGCCTCATCCGCGATCTGCGCCTTATTCCAATCGTGTTGATCGCGAGCGCTTGTCTCTTGGTCTTGAAGACGGCCGATTTCCTTCTTGACCGCGGCTATCTGACGACGGCCGATCGTGCGCGGGCGGAGGATGCCGATGCGACCGTCATTCACGCCGCGCCGGACGTGCCGCAACCGGGCGAGACGCAGCAATCCTGGGCGCAGCAGATGTTCAATTTCCCCGGTCCGAGCGGCGCGCCGCCGGCCGCTTCCGCCACGCCGCCGCTTCCCGCTATCGCATCGCTTGCCGCCGACGATCGCGACGCCGACATTACCGGCTCCATCGCGACCGACAAGACCAAGGCGAAGGGCGAAGCAGGCGCCGCTCCTGGCAAGGACGGCAAAAACGGCAAAGGTTCCCGTGACTCCAAAAAAGCCAAAGACTCGACCGCGACAGACGGCAAGGACGTCACGCCGGCAAGCGGCACGGTGATTCTGAGCAACGGTTCGCCGCTGCCTTCCGGCGCCGAGCGCACCATTCTCGAACGATTGCAGCAGCGCCGGCAGGAGCTCGATAAGCGCGCCCGGGAACTCGATATCCGCGAAGGTCTCATTCAAGCCGTCGAGAAACGCGTGGACGGCAAGCTTGCCGCAATCAAGGAGGCGCAGGCGCAGCTCGGCGCGGCGACGGAGAAGAGGGACGAGGCCGAAGCCGCCCGTTTCAAGGGCCTCGTCACCATGTACGAGAACATGAAGCCGCGCGACGCGGCAAAGATTTTCGATCACCTCGAGATCGCTGTGCTGCTCGAAGTGGCCTCGCAGATCAATCCGCGGAAAATGTCGGACATTTTGGCGCAGATGTCGCCGGAGGCGGCCGAGCGACTGACCGTGGAGCTTGCAAGCCGCGCGCAAACGGTGGCGAAGAGCGGCGCCGACGAACTGCCGAAAATCGAGGGACGGCCGACCACGCCGTGAGCCGCGTGCAACGCGACCTTGGTCGCGGGATCGGATCGGCCGGTCGGTTGCTCGCTCGCGGGAAAGCGGGGGAACCCGATCGGTCGTGGCGCGTTTCAATCAGCAATCGCGGGCACGCCAATCGCGCCGGCGCCAAGGGAACATCATGGTCCATACCTCGACAAAGCCGACCCATTTCCACCGCGTTTTCGGCGACGCAAAAAAGCAGGCCGGCGGAGTGGCCGATGCGATGACCGACGCCGCTCAGGACGTCTACGGACAAGCCCGCGAAAGCGCCGCCGATGTCGTCGACACGGCGCGCCGGGCGGCGCGAAGGACGGCCGGCTCATTGGCGCAGGCGCTGCGCGACACAATCGAGCATCAACCGTATGTGGCAGTGGCCATCGCGCTGGGCGTGGGATGGCTGTTGGGACGAATGCACCGCCCGCTGTAATTGTGCCCCGGCGCTCCCCCAGAAATCCGTAAACATGGCCGGGTCGTGGGACAGGCACGGCCGGATGCTCTTCGACGGACATCGGCGGTTAAACGCCCTATGCCTGCGGGCTTCGCCTTGGTACTCTTTCTTCTTCCGTCTATCGAGGGAGGTTCCCATGCTGTCGCGAAGAGAATTCAGTGCCTGCGCGATCTGCGCCGCGACCGGTTTTGCCGCCAGTGCGGTCGGCGCGACCGAAGCCCGGGCCGCCGGCGGGATCAAGCGAACGGTCCTGCACAAGATCGATTTCCCCGGCGACAAATACGTCACCGTCCTGGTCGCGGTTGACATCGATCCCGGCGCCACCGTAGCGCGCCATACGCATCCCGGAGTCGAGTCCGCTTATTGTCTGGAAGGCACGTTCGATCTGTCCGTGAAGGGCGAGCCGACCAGGACCGTCAAGGCGGGCGACGGGTTTCAGATTCCACCCTTTACCCCGCACAGCGCCCGCAACGGCGACAAGCCCGTGAAGTTGGCCATCACCTACGTCGTCGAGAAGGACAAGCCGCTCGCCTCGCCGGCGCCGGAATAAGCCGGCGACCGACCACGCCGACAAAACCGAGGTCCTCACGTCTCGGCAAATGATCTTTTGCCGAGACGACGCCATGTGTCGCGCCGGTCAGATCCAGTCCTTGAGCTTGAACCATATGAGCGGCAACAGCGCGGTGACGACCACCAAGGCGAGCGCGTAGGGATAGCCCCACGCCCAATTGAGTTCCGGCATGTTCTTGAAATTCATTCCGTAGATGCCGACGACCAGCACCGGCGGAATGCCGACCACCGAGGCGATGGTCAAGACCTTCATCACCTCGTTCTGGTCGATGTTGATGATGCCGGTGGCCGCGTCCTGGAGAAGCTGCACGCGGCTCACCAGGCCCTCGGCGAACTGCGCCAGCGAGGCGATATCGGACGACACCACTTGCAGCCGCTTGGCCATCTCCGGCGCAATCCATTCGCTGCTCCGATCCACGGCAA